>NZ_JADGIT010000001.1:0-472110 GCF_015233855.1 Corynebacterium sp. ED61
CAACCAACAAACACACCAACCAGTAACCCACACCACAAGGGGGCGTCAAGTGCTCAACACCAGGAGCTACCAGCAGCCGTGAACCACACCAAAGTGTGTCACCGTTGCGTTTGCCAATCGGTTATCCGTGATACCGACCATCACCAGAATGTGACAGCACGGCACTGTGGAATCCAAAAAATAACTTGGTTCATCACGCTATTGAGTTCTCAAACATCATATGCACACAATCGCTTGCTGGAATCTCTGTCCCAGCCGCTCGTTGCGACTTGGACTAATTTACACACCGCCATGTATGTTCACAAATCAGCAGGCCAAACGGCATATCGAGCATCTACTACCGGATGGTCTTGCCAACTCTTTCCGCCGCCTTGCGTGCGGCTTCTTTCGCAAAGGGGGCCACACCAGTAATGGTGGCGGATCCCGGTCCTAGAGCTTCTCCGTATCCCACTGGAAATAGTCCATCTACTTCAGGAGTAAGGCCGTGCATCAGAGAACGGAACGGCCCCACGGCAGGACGGAAGCCTGTGCACCAAATCAAATGATCAGCATCTACCTCATCCAGCGAAGAAAACATCGGATGCGACTGCAGCTCCCCAGAATCCCTGGCCTCCTTCACGGAGTCCACAACAACGATGTCCCCCAATGCGCTCTCCGGTCCCGGATCTTCCTCGCCACTCTGCATTGCACGCAAACGCTCGCGGTTCCTTCGGAACAACACTCGCCCATCCACATCATCGGGCATAAACCGCGGTTCGCCCTGGGTATACCAGGTCACGTCTCCAACCTTGGTCAGTTCCGCAGCGATCTGAGCACCGGAATTCGCACCTCCCACCACGGCAATTCGATCTCCGACAAAGGGCTCAGGCCCCGGATAGTGAGCAGAATGCCACTGCTGACCTGAAAACTCTCCCGGGTAATAGGGCACAAATGGCGCAGACCACGTGCCTGTGGCAGCGACAACAGAACGCGACTGCCATTGTTTCCCCTCGGAATCTTCTGCAACAAATCCATCATTTAGTTTTGTCACAGTGACAATTTCCACCGGGCGCTGAACCGGAATGTCGTATCGCTGTTCATAGCGGGAAAAGTAATTCACCACGTGTTCGGCGGGTGGAAAACCTGGATAAGAGGGCATCATCATCCCCGGCAAATTGGAGGCATTTGCTGGGGAAAACAAAGTCAACGATGGCCACGCGTGTCTCCACGCACCCCCTGGCGCTTCTTGGTTATCCACCACAATGGTGCTCACCCCGGCCCGTAGCAGATAGAACGCGCTAGCAAGGCCGGCCTGTCCCCCGCCGATCACCAAGACCTCGCACCGCTGAATCATATGACTACTTCACACGGGCGCCAGCGAAGCGCTTCTTGCCCTTCCGTAGCACCAGCCACTCACCATGGAGCAGATCCTCTGCAGACGGTGCCCATTCAATATCTTCAATGCGCTGGTTGTTGACGTATGCGCCACCTTCGCCGACAGTGCGGCGCGCCGCACCCTTGGACTTCTCCAGCCCAGAGTTCACCAGCAATTCGAGGATATCCGTACCTTGCGGAACCTCTGCGACCTCCGTCTCCTGCAGTGCGGCAGCAAGAGTTTGTTCATCTAGGTCAGCCAACTCTGCCTTGCCGAACAACGCTTGTGCTGCCAGCTCGACCTTAGCCACGGATTCTTCACCATGCACCAGTGCGGTCATCTGCTGAGCAAGCACACGTTGCGCTTCACGCTTGAATGGTCGCTCCGCCACCTCAACTTCCAAGCGCTCCAGCTCTTCGCGGTCCAAGAAGGTAAACCAGCGCAAGTAGCGAATCACATCGGCATCCGCAGTATTGATGAAGTACTGGTACCAGCTATACGGGCTGGTCATCTCTGGATCCAGCCACAGCTTTCCACCACCAGTGGACTTACCGAACTTGTTGCCCTCGCTGTCCGTAACCAGCGGCACGGTCAGTGCGTGGACAGTCTCTCCATCCAGACGGCGATTCAGATCCACACCTGAGATGATGTTGCCCCACTGATCCGATCCTCCCATCTGCAAGCGCGCATCGTAGTTGCGGCGCAGGTGAACAAAGTCATTGGCCTGCAGCAGCATGTAGGAAAACTCGGTGTAGGAAATACCATCAGTTTCCAGACGGCGCTTCACCGTCTCACGCCCCAACATCGTGTTCAGGGAGAAGTTCTTGCCCAAGTCGCGAAGGAACTCGATGACGGACATCTGAGAAACCCAGTCGTAGTTGTTGACCAACACCGCCTTGTTATCCCCCTCGAAGGACACAAAACGGGACAACTGGCCAGAGATGCGATTAGCCCAGTCCTTCACCGTGTTGGCGTCGTTCATAGAACGCTCACCCACATCGCGAGGGTCACCAATCATGCCCGTGGCACCACCTGCCAACACAATGGGTGTGTGGCCGGCCAGCTGCAAGCGCTTCAACATCAACAACGGCACCAAGTGTCCGGCGTGCAGCGACGGGCCGGTCGGGTCGAAACCAACGTAGGCGGCGGTGGGGGTCTCCATTTGCTCGCGGAGCGCGTCTAGGTCCGTGGACTGGGCAATCAGGCCGCGCCAGTCCAGTTCGTCGATGATGTTCGCAGAGGGACCAGATGCAGAAGAACCGGACGCAGGAGTGTCAGTCATGATGAAAAGAGCTTCCTAAAGTTAGGCGGTAAACGCGTAAAAGGTTTTAGCGCGCGTGTTAAGCGCAGCTAGTTCGCGAGGGGCCAGTCAACGGCCTCGTCGGTGAGCAGCACAGGAATGCCATCCTCGATGGGATAGGCCTTGCCCAAGCGAGAGTTGACCAAATAGTCACCGTGTTGCTCCAAAGGGCCCTTGTCCTGCGGGCACGCCAGAATGTCCAGAAGCTGGGAATCGATCATAGTTTCTCAGTCTAGCGGTTCGGAATCGGGCTGGCCTCAGCCCACTGCCGATCCTGCAGTGCTTGGGTGCGAACTCGCTCCTTTTGCTCCGCCACGCGCACACCTGCCGTACCACCACGGGTCGCGCGAGAGGCTACGGCGCCATCCACCGTGAGGACTTCTCGGACCGCTGGGGTCAGGGCCTCGTGCACGCTGGCGAGTTCGTCGTCCGTGAGATCGATGAGATCGACGCCACGAGCTTCAGCAATACGGACACAGGAGCCGGAAGCCTCGTGCGCCACACGGAACGGCACTCCCTCGCGCACCATCCACTCGGCCAAATCAGTAGCCAAGGTGTAGCCTGCCGGGGCCAGCTCTAGGAGCCTGTCCGGATGGAACTCCAGCGTGCCAACGAGCCCTGCCATGGCCGGCAACAGAAGGTTGAGCTGAGAGACGGAATCCACGATGGGTTCCTTGTCCTCCTGCAGGTCGCGGTTGTACGCCAGCGGCTGCGCCTTCAGGGTAGCCATCAGGCCAGATAGGTTGCCAATCAAGCGTCCAGTCTTGCCTCGCATCAGCTCAGCGACATCCGGGTTCTTCTTCTGCGGCATGATCGACGAGCCCGTGGACCATGCGTCCGCCAAGGTAACGTATCCGAATTCAGGCGTGGACCAGGCAATGATCTCTTCGGCCAGACGGGACAAATCCACCGCAGTCTGAGCCAACACAAATGCTGCCTCAGAGGCGAAGTCGCGCGACGAGGTGGCATCAATGGAGTTATCGCCCGCAGTATCAAAGCCGAGCTCGTCGGCAATCGCCTCCGGGTCCAAAGCCAGCGAGGATCCAGCCAAAGCGCCAGAACCGTACGGGGAGATCGCCAAACGCTTGTCCAAATCGCGGAAGCGCTGCAGGTCGCGCTGCAGGGGGTGCGCATAAGCCAGCAGCTGGTGAGCCAGCAACACTGGCTGGGCTGCCTGGAAGTGAGTCTTGCCCGGCATGATGGCTTCCGGGTAGCGATCCGCCTGGCTCACCAAAACCTCGATGACATCCACCACGCCAGCGGCGACATCACGCAGAGCCTCGCGCAACCACATGCGGAACAAAGTGGCCACCTGATCGTTTCGAGATCGTCCAGCGCGCAGACGGCCACCCACTTCAGGGCCAACCCGGTCAATGAGACCGCGTTCCATCGCGCCGTGGACGTCTTCATCGCCGGCGTCGGGCCCAAAGGCTCCGCTTTCTACGTCATCGCCCAGCTTCTTGAGACCCGTGATCATGGTCTCGAGGTCTGCGTCGGAAAGAAGACCGGCACGGTTGAGCACCCGGGCGTGGGCCTGCGAGGCCAGCACGTCGTAGGGCGCCAGCACCCAATCGAAATGCGTGGACTTACTCAACGCCGCCATGGCCTCCGCAGGGCCGCCGGAGAAACGGCCGCCCCACAGGGCTCCTTCATTGGTTCCGTGCTGGTCCTGCGTGGTCATGAACTTCTTTCCTTGGGTCGATGATGGGAACGCGAGAACGGGAGAAACCCGCTATTAGGCCAGGTCGCGCTTGGAAGCGATCTTGGAAGACAGACCGTGCAGCTCCACGAAGCCGCGGGACAGGGTCTGATCGAAGGAATCGCCCTCGTCGTAGGTAGCCAGATTGAAGTCGTAGAGGGACTTCGAGCTGCGGCGACCGTTGACGTCGATAGCACCAGCGTGCATCACCATGCGGATATCGCCGGTGACGGACGCCTGGGTGGAATCGATGAACGCATCCAGGCTGCGCTTCAGAGGAGCGAACCACAAGCCGTCGTAGACCTCTTCAGACCAGCGAGCATCCACCAGGCGCTTGTAACGAGCCAGCTCGCGCTCCACGGTCACTGCTTCCAGAGCCTCATGCGCACGAATCAGCGCAGTTGCGCCGGGAGCTTCGTAGATCTCGCGGGACTTGATGCCCACCAAGCGGTCCTCAACCATGTCCAAACGGCCGATGCCCTGGGCACCTGCGCGGCGGTTGAGCTCCTCGATAGCCTCGAGCACGGTGACCTTCCGGCCGTCGATGGCTACGGGCGCGCCGCCCTCGAAGGAAATGATGACTTCGTCAGGAGCCTGGCCCAGCGCTGGGTCCTCGGTGTAGGAGTAGACGTCCTTGGTCGGAGCGTTCCACAGATCCTCGAGGTAGCCGGTCTCCACGGCACGGCCCCACACGTTCTGGTCGATGGAGAATGGGGACTTCTTGGACTGCTCGATGGGGATGCCGTTTTCCTCGGCGAAGGCGATGGCCTTCTCGCGGGTCCAGGCGTAATCACGGACGGGAGCGATGATCTCCAGGTCAGGAGCGGTGTTGGCGAAGCCCACCTCGAAGCGAACCTGGTCATTGCCCTTACCGGTACAACCGTGAGCCACGGCGGTGCCGCCGTGCTCCTTGGCCGCATCGGACATGTGCTTGACGATCAGCGGGCGGGAGATCGCGGAAACCAGTGGGTATTCCTTCATGTACATGCCGTTGGCCTTGATGGTTGGCAAGCAGTACTCGTTGGCGAACTCGTCGCGGGCATCCACCACGATGGATTCCACAGCGCCGGCACCCAGAGCGCGCTGGCGCACGGTCTCCATGTCCTCGCCGCCCTGGCCGAGGTCGATGGACACAGCCACAACTTCAGCGTTGCGCTCCTTGGCAATCCAGCTGATGGCAACGGTGGTATCTAGTCCACCGGAGTAAGCGAGAACTACGCGATCCTTCATGAGTGATCCTTTCGATCGTCTGCGCCGCCGTGTTTTGGTGCCGACAGCAGCAAGTTTTCTTTCTTAACGTTTCTAATAGTGCAGTTTAGCCGTGGGCTAACTGGTTGAAGTACTCCGCCAGTTCAGTACCTGTAAAAGGTTCTCTGGCCAGAGCGAAGATGGTGTCATCTCCGGCGATGGTGGCGGCCAGTTGGTCCACTTCGCTGCGATCCAAAATGCTGGCCAGGTACTGCGCCGCCCCAGGTGGGGTGCGTAGCACCGCGATGTTGGAGGAGTAATCGGTTCCCACCAGCAGCTCCGCCAGCACGCGCCGGAGCTTGTCCGGCCCGTCGATGCGGATCTCGTGGGAGACCGAGTAGTACACCTCGCCGCTGGAACGGACCTTGCGGGCACCAATGTCCACGAGGTCGCGCGACAGCGTGGCTTGGGTGATCTCCACGTTCTCCCGCGTCAGCAGGTCAATGAGCTGGCGTTGACTGGAGACTTTGTGCGTCCCGATGATCTTCTCGACCATGTCCTGACGCGCGGACCGACTCATCGCAGTAGCCATGCCAACAACGCCTTTTGTGCATGCAGTCGGTTTTCCGCCTCGTCGAACACCACCGATTGCGGACCATCGATGACATCCGCCGTGACTTCACTGCCACGATAAGCCGGCAGGCAGTGCAGGAAGATCGCACCTTCGTTGGCCTGCGCCATCACCTCTGCATTGACCTGGTATTTGCGCAAGACGGTGCGGTCCTCCGATGGATCCTGCCCCATCGACAGCCATGTATCGGTGATGACCACGTCCGCACCGCTAGCATCCACCTGATCAGTGACGGTGACTGTAGCTCCCGTTTCTGCGGCCCGGTTTTGCGCGCGCTGCACGAAGCGCTGCTCCGGTTGGAACCCTTCGGGGGCGCAGATGGTGATGTTCACTCCGGCGGTGGCAAACCCCAGCATGTAGGAATTGGCCATGTTGTTTGCGCCGTCACCGAAGTAGATGGCGTTCAGACCTTTGAGCTCGCCCTTGTTTTCCTGAATCGTTTGCAGATCGGCCAGGATCTGACACGGGTGGAAATCGTCGGACAGGGAGTTGACGATGGGCACCGTGGCAGTTTCCGCCATCTGCTCCAAGTTGGACTGCGCGCTGGTGCGCCAGACGATGGAGGTCACGAAGCGGGAGAGCACAGCACCCGTGTCTTGGAAGGTTTCGCCCTTGCCCATTTGCGAGCTTCCTGAGTCCACGACGATGGCATTTCCTCCGAGTTCGGTTATGCCTGCGTCGAAAGAAAATCGCGTGCGCGTGGAGGTCTTATCAAACAACACGGCCACGGACTTGCGTTCCAGCAGGTCGCGGTACGTATTGCCGTAGCGGTCCTGCTTGAGCTCGGCGGCAAGCGCCAGAACTTCTGCTTGTTCTGCGGGCGAGATGTCATCGTCTGCGAGGAAATGTCGGAGCGTCATGTGGCAAGTCCTTGTCTAGTCAGTCCTGTGGGATGCGTGTTGCAGTGTGTGTCGTCAGTGTGGATCGAGAGTGCAGGTTAACTGCGATTATTGCGGTGTGTGTCCAGCATTGTCGTGATTTTGTCGACGCCATCCTGCGCCTGCGCCATCGTCATGTTGAGCGGCGGAACAATCCGGATCACGTCGGGGCTTGGCCGATTAAGGATGAGTCCGTAGTCCAGTGGGTCCTCAGTCATCGGGGCGTCCAGAACTACTCCCAGCATCAGGCCACGTCCGCGGACTTCCGTGACGCTGGGGTGTGCTGCGAGTTGTTGCTCGAAGTACGCTCCTACCTTGTTCACGTTGTCCATCAGGTTTTCCGTGCGGATGGTATCGATCACGGCATTGGCCGCAGCGCAGGCCACGGGATTGCCTCCAAAGGTGGTACCGTGCATGCCCTTTTCCAGCAATTGCGCTCGTGGCCAGGCGATGGTTGCGCCGATGGGCAGTCCGCCACCCAAACCCTTGGCCAGGGTGATGACGTCCGGAACGATGCCCGCCGATTGGTATCCGAACCAGTCTCCGGTGCGGGCCATGCCGGCTTGGACTTCGTCGATCATCAACAGGATGCCGTGCTCATCACAGATTTCCCGCAATCCGGCGAGGAAACCTTCCGGTGCCGGAATGACTCCGGTTTCACCTTGAATGGATTCTACGAGGATGGCTGCAACGCTTTCGTCTGCCATCTCGCGGACTGCCTCGAGATCGCCGTAAGGGAAGTAGTCAACTCCCGCTGGCATCGGCTCGAATTGCTTGCGCTTATCGGGCTGGCCGGTTAGAGCCAGCGAGCCCATGGTGCGTCCGTGGAAACCACGCTCGGCGGTCAGGATGCGAGGACGCCCAGTGGCGCGTGCGATCTTGAATGCTGCCTCGTTGGCCTCTGCGCCGGAGTTGCTGAAGAATACTTGCGCGTCCTGGGCCTGCTCCCCCGCGATCTCGCGCAGCTTTTCCGCCAGCGTGATCACTTGCGGGTGGGCAAAGATATTGGAGGTGTGGCCCAACGTGGAGATCTGGGTGGTCACGGCCTCAATGATCGCCGGGTGTGCGTGTCCTAGAGCATTGACGGCGATGCCGGACAGCAGGTCCAGGTAGTCCTTGCCCTCGCTATCGGTGACTATTGCGCCGCTGCCCTTGACCAGCTCCAGTTGTGGTGTGCCGTAAGTGGGCATGATTGCAGTCTGCCATTGGTCTTGCCAGGTGGTTTCACTCATTGCTTTCCTCCTCGTCATTCCACTCTTCGCTGTCCCAGTCCGCGTCAGAGACCATCGTGCCAATACCGCCGGTAGTCATCAGCTCCAAAATGACGGAGTGTGGAATGCGTCCGTCTATAACGTGAGCTGCCTTCACTCCGCTGCGGATAGCGGACAAGCACGCGTCCATCTTCGGGATCATGCCGGAATCCAAGCTAGGCACGAGGCGATCCAGCTCATCCGTGGAGATGCGTGAGACCAGAGAATTCTTGTCTGGCCAGTCCGTGTACAGGCCTTGGACGTTGGTCAGCATCACCAGGCGTTCTGCACCGAGGGCGCCCGCTAGCGCACCCGCCGCGGTATCCGCATTGATGTTGTAGATCTCTCCATTTTCATCGGGCGCGATGGTGGAGATCACAGGAATACGGCCGGCATCAATGAGATCAAACAGGCTGCTGGCGTGGACTTGGGTGATATCGCCGACTCGGCCGATATCCACCATCTCCCCTTCTACTTCCACCAGCTTCTTCTCCGCAGTGAAAAGGCCCGCGTCCTCACCGGAAGTACCCACGGCATAAGGGCCGTGCTCGTTGATCAGGCCCACGAGTTCGCGTCCGACCTTGCCGAATAGCACCATGCGGACGTATTCCATGACTTCTGGAGTGGTCACGCGAAATCCTCCGCGGAACTCGCCCTTGAGCCCAACCCGGTCCAACATGGTGTTGATCTGCGGACCTCCGCCGTGCACAACCACGGGGCGAGCACCGACAGTGCGGAGGAACACCATATCCGCTGCGAATGCACGCTTCAGGTCCTCGTCCACCATCGCGTTACCGCCGTACTTGACCACCACGATTTTGTCGCGGAAGTGCAGCAGCCATGGCAGCGCCTCGGTCAGTACATGCGAACGCTGACTGGGTGTGAGATCAGCCGTGTACCGCGAGGGATCCAGTGAATCGGGAAGTGTGCTCATGCTTGGTGTCCAATGAGTTAAGGGAAGATGGTCGGGGCTGTGTGGTCACTGTAGAACGTGACCAACGGTCTAGGTGGAGTATTCGGAGTTGATTTCCACGTAGGAGTACGAAAGGTCCGTGGTCCACACCGTGGCTCGCCCCTGCCCCACCGACAGGTCAATTTCCACGGCTACATCGGCACCGGAGAGGTCCACGCTGCGTGCCCCCGGAGCTCCCGTGGAGTCCACGCACACGGGCTGACCGTTGAAAGACACGTTGATCTTTTCTGGATCCATCTCGACGGGAGCCATGCCCACTGCCGCGAGCACACGGCCCCAGTTGGGATCGGAACCAAACATTGCGCACTTGAAGAGGTTGTCGCGGCCCACCACTCGTGCGGCGTCCTTGGCCTGGAGGTCATCGGCCGCTCCAGTCACGGTGATGGACACCCGCTTGGTCACGCCCTCGGCATCGGCTTGCAGCTGCATAGCGAGATCCAGACAGACCTGGTGAATCGCGGAGGCGAATTCTTCCAGATCTGGGGTCACACCGGAAGCACCGGAGGCCATGAGGACAACCGTGTCATTGGTGGAGGTCGAGCCGTCTACGTCGAGGCAGTCGAACGTCGTCGAGGTCGCCGCACCCAGGGCTTCTTGCAATTGCGCGGAATCGTCGATGTTTGCGTCGGTCGTGAGGAACACCAGCATGGTCGCCAACGACGGAGACATCATGCCCACTCCCTTGCCCATCGCTCCGATGCTCCAACCCTCGCCGCGGTACACCGCTTCCTTCTGCACGAGGTCCGTGGTCATGATTGCTTGCGCTGCAGCGTTTCCGGCTGAGGTTTCTTCGGACAGCTGTGGCGCCAGATTTTCGACGCCAGCAAGAACCTTGTCCATAGGCAGGACATCGCCAATGAGGCCTGTGGAGCACACAGCAATGTCATCGGCGTTCAAGCCCAATACTTCTGCTGTTTTTTTCGCAGTGGTCTTGGCATCGGCATCGCCCTGCGCACCGTTGCAGGCATTCGCATTGCCAGCATTGATGACCACGGCCTTGAATGATCCGTCATTGTGCGCGCGAGTCCACTTCACGGGTGAAGCGACCACCCGATTGCGCGTGAACATTGCAGCCGCGGTGGACAGCGGGCCGTTGTTCACGATCAGGGACATGTCCGGCTTACCGGACGGCTTGATGCCTGCGGTGCATGCAGCCGCGCTGAATCCCTGCGGCACAGTCACGCCCGTATGCACGGTGCCAACGGACTGAGCATCTGGCTGGCGGGACGATCCATGTTCATTCATGGCTTAAATTCCTGACTGCGGGAGACCCGCGGTTTCATCCCAACCCAGCATGAGGTTGAGGCATTGCACGGCAGCACCTGCGGTGCCCTTGGTGAGGTTGTCGATGACGCTGGTAACTACCACCATGCCGTCGATGGATTCCACCTGGAGGTGGGTCATATTAGAGCCGCGCACATTCTGCGTTTCCGGCTGTTGGCCTTCCGGAAGCAAATGCAGGAACGGCTCACCTGCACAGAAGTCTGCGTAGGCGCGGCGGATATCCTGCAAGCTGCCACGTGCAGGTGCGGTGACCGTGGTCAAAATTCCGCGGGTCAGCGGCGCCAAAATTGGGGTGAACACCACGTTGACGTCTTCGCCTTCCTGGGCCACGGCCTGCAAGTTCTGCGTGATCTCCGGCGTGTGGCGGTGTGTGCCCACGCTGTACGCGCGCAGGTTCTCCATGGTTTCCGCACCCAGCAGCTTCACGTTGGCCTTCTTGCCCGCACCCGAGACTCCAGTCACGGAGACCACGCTGATTTGCGGTGCGATCAGACCCGAGGCGATGCCTGGCAAAGCTGCCAGCGTGGCCCCCGTGGGGAAACACCCAGGAGCAGCGATGTAGGTGGAATTGCGGATGACCTCGCGATTACCAGGGATTTCCGGAATTCCATACGTCCGGGCACCCGCGTACTCAGAGCCGTAGTAGCGGCTCCATTCATCGGCACTCTGCAGGCGGTAGTCCGCACCGCAATCCACCACGTACATGGATTCGGGCAGATCAAGAGCAGCAGACAATCCGTGCGGCAACCCAAGGATGGCAGCATCGTTAGCCACCAGAATCTCACGAGTCGTGTCTTCCACAACGCGATCCGCTAACTGCGGAAGCTGTGGAACCAGATCGCCAAAGCGCTCTCCGGCATTCGATCCGCCAGTCAAACTGCCGATCTCAAAATCCTTGCCGTAACCAGGGTGCGCGAGCAGAAGGCGAAGTGCCTCTCCGCCCGCATATCCGGTTGCGCCTGCCACTGCGATCTTTAACATGCGCTCCATAGTGCCCTAGTTCGGCAGGAAATGCAAACTATTCACAAGCGTGGATAATATCCATTATCGCTTCTCGGCTGTTGCTCAAAAACGAGCCAGCACAAAGCCTTATCCGCGCAGTGTCGCGCCAACAGCCTTTTCAGCCTGTGCAATTGCCGCCTCGCGCGCCTGGGATGCTTCTTCCTCCGTCAGCGTCCGGTCCGCCGCACGGAAGCGCAGGGAGAACGTCAACGAACGCTTGTCCTCGCCCAGCGCCTCGGAACGGTAGATATCGAACAGGCGGATCTCCTCCAGCAGCTCGCCTGCACCTTCCTTGAGCGCGGCCTCCACGTCAGCGGATGGAATGTCCTGAGACACCACCACAGCAACGTCCTGCAGCAATGCAGGGAACGGAGAAAGCACCGGGCGTGGGAAAGTCTCGCGCAGAGGAAGCCCATCGAGGTCAATCTCCAGAGCGATCGAACGCGCTGGCAGCTGCGCACGCTCGCACACCTGTGGGTGCAGCTCGCCAGCATGGCCCACGACAGTGTCATCCACCAGGATTTCTGCACAGCGGCCTGGGTGCCATGGCAGGTACTCAGCGTTGCGGACGGAAATCTCCACGCCAGCGGCTCGGGCGATCGTCCGTGCCGCTTCGATGGCATCCCGAGCGGTGAAAGGCTCGGCGTCGCCCCACGTTCCCTGCAACTGGCGGTTACCCGCAGCGATCATCGCAACGTGGAGTGGCTGCTCCGGCAAGGAACTCATCAGTTCTGCCAGCTCAGCCTCGGTTGGCCGCTTGGTCACTGCTGGCATCGGAGAAGCCAACTCGGAGCTTTCCGGCAGGCTGACCTGAGCGATTCCATACAGCGCCGCATCGCGCTGCCCACGCGTATTGTTCCGGCGCAGCGCCTCCATCATGGACGGCAGCAACGTGGTGCCGATGGTGGCGTAATCGCTCTCCAATGGGTTCTGGACCTTAATGGCAGTGCGACGTGCGTCGTCGGCAGGCAAGTCCCATACATCGAAAACGTTGTTGGCGATAAACGGCGAAGGAATGATCTCCGCATACCCTGCCCACGCCATCGCACGACCAACCGCCCGGCGCATCTTCTGGCGCGGCGTCAGGCCACGTCCGGCGGGTGCCGTCGGAACGATCGACGGGATATCTTCCAGACCCTGCAAGCGCAGGACTTCCTCCACCAGATCCGCAGGCATCGTCAGGTCGGGGCGCCACGTTGGAGGCGTGACCTCGATTTCCCGCGCACCATTGCCATCGCGCTTGCCCGTTTCCCGAACCACGCAGCCGATTTCCCGCAAGCGTCCGATGGTGGTGCCATCCGGGTAAATGGTGCCGGCGACCTTGCCGGGGCGAGAGGTGTACATGGTGATGGTCGGCATGCGTTCAACCGTGCCGACGACAGTGCGCCCCTCTTCCACCGTTCCGCCCGCAATGCGGCTCAGCAGTGCCACGGCGAAGTCCAACGCCTCATTAATAATCGCGGCATCCACTCCACGCTCGAAGCGGCGGGAAGCCTCTGAGCTGAGCTTGTGACGGCGACAGGTGCGAGCAATCGTCAACTGATCCCAGTGCGCTGCTTCGAAAAGCACGTCCGTGGTGGTCTCAGAGATTTCCGACGTAGTGCCACCCATGACACCGGCCAGGGATTGGATGCCGTTGTCATCCGCGATGACCACGTCTTCTTCGTGCAGCTCGCGCTCCACGTGATCCAGCGTGGTGAGCTTCTCCCCCGGCTTGGCGCGGCGAACCTTCAGCGGACCCGCAATCTTATCCGCATCAAATGCATGCATGGGCTGACCCAGCAAGAACATCAGGTAATTCGTCACGTCAGTCGCCGCGTTCACTGGGCGGGATCCGCAGAGCATCAACTCGCGCTGCAGCCACAGCGGCGATTCCGAGTTCGGGTCAATACCCGTGACCTTGCGCATGCCGAACACGGAACACTCCGTGTCCTTATCCACCTCAATAGCCTGCACCTCAGACTCGGTGGCAGGAAGGCCTGCAAACAGGTCATCATCCAGCGCCGCCGCGGCAGGATCCGTAGCTGGGTCGCGGAACTGCAAGTCGAAGCTAGAGGCCAGCTCGCGCGCCAGGCCACGTGCAGACAACGCATAGCCGCGGTCAGGAGTGATGTTCACGTCAAAGATCGTGTCGCTAAGCCCCAGCAGCTCACGCGCATCGTCGCCGATGGTCAGTCCGTGAGAGGCGAGTTCGGCGTCGGAAATAGTCATGATCCCCGCATTCTGTACGGTGGCCAGACCCACCTCCATGGCCGAACAGATCATACCTTCGGAAATCTTGCCGTAGGTCTCACGCGCGCCGATTTCGAACCCACCAGGCAAAACGGTGCCGGGCAAAGCGATGATGACGTTATCGCCCTCCGCGAAGTTACGAGCACCACAAATGATGTTCTGCTGCTCCCCGGAACCATTGGCCGTGCCCACGTTGACCTGGCAGTAACGGATCGGCTTCTTAAAGCCCTCCAGCTCCTCAATCTGCTCCACGCGGCCAATCACCAACGGACCAGTGGTCTCCGGAATGGAGGAAAAACCCTCGGTTTCAAAGCCAACACGGACAAAGCCCGTATCGAACTCCTCAGAGTCCACGGACCAACTTGGGTTGGCGGTCTGCAGGATGCGGGTCAGCCAAGACTGGGAAATCAGCATTGTGGGATCTTTTCCTTATGAATCAAATTGCGCGCGGTGCTGGGGTGGAATTTAATGCGATGAACTGCGGAGTAAACGCGGTCTAGCTGCGGACACCAAAAGGCAAGGTAAAGCGAACATCGCCCTCCACCATGTCTCGCATATCAGGCAGGCCGTTGCGGAACTGCAGCGTGCGCTCGATGCCCATGCCGAACGCAAAGCCGGAGTACTCCTCAGGATCCACGCCCGCAGCGATCAAGACGTTGGGGTTGACCATGCCGCAACCGCCCCACTCGATCCAGCCAGCGCCGCCCTTCTTGTTCGGGAACCACACGTCCACCTCAGCAGATGGCTCGGTGAACGGGAAGTAGTTCGGGCGAATACGCGTGGTGGTTTCCGGGCCGAAGAGGGTCTTGGCCAAGTGATCCAGGGTGCCCTTCAAGTGTGCCATGGTCAGACCCTTATCCACGGCAAGGCCCTCCACCTGGTGGAACACTGGCGTATGCGTGGCATCCAGCTCATCCGTGCGGAACACGCGGCCGGGGCAGGCGATGTAGATCGGGAGATCACGCGAGAGCATCGTGCGCATCTGCACCGGCGAGGTGTGCGTGCGCAACACCTGCTTGGACCCTTCTGGCGCGATGTGGAACGTGTCCTGCAACGTACGTGCTGGGTGATCTGGGATGAAGTTCAGGGAATCGAAGTTGAAGTACTCTGCCTCTACCTCTGGGCCCTCTGCGATCTCCCAGCCCATGCCCACGAATATGTCCGCGATGTGCTCAGACAGGATCGTGATGGGGTGCTGCGCGCCGCGCTGCCCACGGGTGGTCGGCTCGGTGACGTCAATGCGCTCGGCCTGGAGAACTTCCAGGTTGCGCTTGTGCTCCAGCTCTTCCTTAACTTCGACGAAGCGCTTTTCCACGCGACCGCGAGCCATATTAACTAGCCGGCCTGCATCCTTACGCTGGTCTTTCGGCAAAGTTCCGAGGCTACGGCGAGCTGAGGGAATCGGCGCCTCATCACCGAGGTGATCCCTGCGCGCAACGGCCAGCTCGTCGAGGTTCGCGGCGCCCTCAAAAGCCTGGATAGCGACGTTCGCAGCAGCCTCCAAACCAGCCTCAGATAGATCCACCGTGGAGTCAACGGAGTCTGACAAAGCGCACCTCGCATTAGTTAAAACAATTTAATAACTCGTACAGTCTAGCCAACTGGCTTCACACGCGTGCTATTAGTCCGCGAGCAGCGCCTACACTTGACCATCATGTCAGAGCAACGAGACTATGCCCACGGTCACCACGCCAGTGTTTTGGCCTCACATGCAGCACGAACCGCATCGAATAGCTGCGCATATTTCCTCGACCGCCTCCAACCCGGTATGCGCATATTGGACATCGGCTGTGGTCCCGGTTCGATTTCACTCGATCTCGCACGCATCGTCGGGTCGGCCGGCGAGGTAGTGGGTATCGATTTTTCTTCCGACGCCATTTCTCACGCTCGTGATGCCCTTGCTGCTGCAGACGATGCCGCTGAGTTGAATGTCACGTTCGCCACGGGCGATGTCTACTCGCTGGGCGAGAACCGCGAGCTCATTGGAAACGGGTTTGACGTGGTGCACGCGCATCAAGTGTTGCAGCACGTCCCGGATCCCGTGGAAGCTCTACGTACGATGGGGGCGCTGTGCTCACCTCAAGGAATTATTGCCGTACGAGATGCCGACTACTCCGCGATGACCTGGTTTCCGGCCTCTGAGGAATTGGAGGATTGGCGGACAACTTATATCCGCACTGCTCGAGAAGCAGGTGGCGATCCAGATGCTGGACGCAAATTGAAAAGCTGGGCTCTGGGCGCAGGACTAGACATCGTTGGTTCTATGTCCTCGACGTGGACTTATAGCACCGAGAAGGCGACCTCTTGGTGGGGATCAAGCCAAGCTGAGCGTGTACGGAAATCTCAGTTCGCCGACAAGGCAAGGGCGCTGGGCTTGTCTAATGAAGACATAGAAGAGATCGCCCAGGGGTGGGCACAGTGGGGACAGGCTCGGGAAGCGTGGTTCTGCATGATGCATGGAGAACTCCTCGCAACCCCGCAGCGCTAGTTGCTCTTTTGCACGTTGCTTGTTGCCGTTAGCTATTCAGCGTCAGTCTTCCTCGCCGCGCGCCTTAGCTTGCGCACGAGCTGATTCATAAAGACAGATCGAGGCGGCAGTAGCGAGGTTCAGGGATTCAGCGCGCCCGCGTAGCGGGATAGAAACGCGAATGTCTGCTTCTGCCAAGAGATCCTCGCCGAGGCCATGAGCTTCGTTTCCGAAAAGCCACGCGGTGGGCTTGGTGAGGAGCTCGTCGGCGTCATCTAGGCTCACTTCTCCGTCCGCAGCGGTAGCCAGGATCTGCAAACCCTTTGCTCGCAGCTGACCCAACACGTCCTTGATGTTTGTATCACGCGAGACGGGAAGGTGGAACAACGAGCCGGCAGAGGATCGAACGGTCTTGCAGGACTGCGGATCTACGGTTTCTCCAGCGAACACCACGGCGTCGGCGCCCATCGCGTCAGAGACTCGAATAAGAGTTCCTGCGTTGCCAGGATCGCTGGTCAGAACGGGCACGGAGACCAGCTGGGGGTTGCCCGCAATCGCTTTGCCAGTGGTCCACAGAACTGGCTTGCACACGGCGAAAATGCCACTGGTTGTGCTGGTGTCCGAAAGGTGGTGGGCTGCGCGCTCGGTAATCAGATGAACGTACACGTTCATGTATTTCGCGGTACGGACAACAGGCTCATAGCGCTCCGCAGCCTTCTCGGTGACAAAGACATCGGTGGCTGCTCCGGTGGAGATGGCTGCTTCCACTGAGTTTTCACCTTCAACCAGGAAGGCTCCTGCCTTCTTCCGCGCAGCGGCGCGGTGCAACTTTGCTGCGTTGGCCACGCGCGGGGTGCGCTCGGTGAAGATCTCTGGTCCGTCGTGCTCCGGGTTCGTCATAGGTTCGTAGTCTACTTACAGGAACGGCCACTATAGCTATTGGTAAGTCGCGCAAAATATCAAGGGAAAACTGGCATCACGTACCCATTCACTACTGTCACTGTCCCCCTCTTCGCCGCTGAATATGTCAAAAATATGTGCCAGAATCAGCACACATTTTTGACATTTATCCATCGCCGCAGGTCAATGAACGGCTGCAAAACTGATGAAGTTTCGAAGCCTGCAATCAGCACATATTTTTGACGATCCGCTCCGAAAACCACACCTCAGCCCCCCACCCGGAAACCCTTCTCTTGCACAATCACCCCACCAGCACACAATCCCAGCACCGATAACCGCCACCCCAAGACCACCAAGCCCAGCACATATCCCCTCAAGTCACCCCCACCCACCAAAAAGCACCATCCCGAAATCAGGATGGTGCTTTCCCGAGCCACCTAGCCGAAGCTAAGCAACGTGCAGCAATTAGGACGCAGCTGGAGCGTTAACGTCCTCAGGCAGTGCAGCCTTTGCAGCGTCGCACAGTGCGGCGAATGCTGCGGAATCGTTGACAGCCAGCTCCGCGAGGATCTTGCGGTCAACCTCGATCTCAGCCAGGCGCAGGCCCTGGATGAGGCGGTTGTATGTCAGGTCGTTCTGACGAGCTGCAGCGTTAATGCGCTGGATCCACAGCTTGCGGAACTCTCCCTTGCGTGCGCGGCGATCGCGGAACGCATAGGTCTGGGAGTGGAGCATCTGCTCCTTGGCCTTGCGGTACAGGCGGGAGCGCTGACCACGGTAGCCCTTGGCGGAGTTGAGTACTTCGCGACGCTTCTTCTTAGCGTTCACAGAGCGCTTGACACGTGCCACAGTGATACGTCCTTTTCTAAGTCTTTATGGTGCGGGATGGTTCGAAAGGGGTGGGGCAGGAAAAGATTAGGCCTTGCCCAGCAGGCGCTTCATGCGCTTGGTATCGGCTGGCGATACGTCCTTGTCCCCCTTCAGGCGGCGGGTGCGCTTGGAAGGCTTGCCTTCCAGGAGGTGGCGGCGATTAGCCTGCTCACGACGCAGCTTGCCGGAACCGGTGATCTTGATGCGCTTTGCGGCACCCTTGTGAGTCTTCTGCTTCATTAGTGAAATCCTCTAGCGTTTTTGGGGTGTCTACGAGGGACTACTTCTTGCCCTTGCGGATCGGGCCGATGACCATCGTCATGTTGCGACCGTCCTGCTTGGGGCGGGACTCAACGATGCCGAATTCTTCGACGTCGTTGGCCAGTCGCTCCAACAGGCGGTAGCCCAGTTCCGGACGTGATTGTTCACGGCCGCGGAACATGATGGTCACCTTGACCTTGGATCCCTTTTCGAGGAAGCGGATTACGTTGCCCTTTTTGGTTTCGTAATCGTGATCATCGATCTTCGGGCGGAACTTCTGTTCCTTCACCACGGTCTGCTGCTGGTTCTTGCGTGACTCGCGGGCCTTCTGGGCCTGCTCGTACTTGAACTTGCCGTAGTCCATGATCTTGGCGACGGGCGGCTTGGCGTTCGGCGCGACCTCAACTAGGTCAAGGTCTGCTTCATAGGCCAGCTTGCGTGCATCATCAGTTTTGACGATCCCGACCTGTTCTCCGCCCGGACCGACGAGTCGGACCTCAGGGACTCGAATGCGGTCGTTTATGCGAGCTTCAGCGCTAATGTGAACTCCTCAGTCAGCAGTGGTTATAGGTTTAATACCGATTACTGCCAGTGAGTTCCCCGAATCCCCCAACACCATTGCACGCTGCGCGCATGCCGAAAATTTTTTTCGACGCCACGCTCTTGGCGTGCTGATGACCCGAGCCCAATCACACGAGGTGACGGTCACAGGTGGGAGAAGGAACTCCACTTGCAGTCCATATCCATCCGGAAGTGGCCAATAACTGCATGTCGCGAACGTGCGTCATGCAATGTACAGACGATTCCCGAGGGAATACAGACGGTAGTGCGATTGACTATATCAGTGGCTTATCCAGACACAAAATTGCATCGGTGGTAATTTTTAGACATGAACGCGCCTAGGCCCACGCTGACAGACATTCGCAATGCCGCTCGCCGTGCAGCGCAGTCACACGCTGAGTTGGCGAACATGTTGGATCAATATATCGGTGATCCTGCGAGGTCCGCTAATCAGCAGTCTCCTCAACACGGTGCCGCACCATTCTCTGTTGCCCAGGGCCGCTCCCCCCAGAACCCTTCGCCGCAAACTGTGCCGCGCCCCGTACCGCAGCCGGCATCCAACAATCAGCCCGTGCCACCGTCCTTCCCCGCGTATCCAGGTGCGCAGCGCCCGCAGATGCAGCCAGTAGCGGGCAACCAGTATGGAGCTGGTGTGCGGGCGAGTGTGGCGTCGGAAAAGAAGAACCTCAATCCGCTGCAACAGTGGTGGCAAAGGGAAGAGACGGTCACCAAGGTGCTGGCTGTCGTGGGCGGGCTGATCACGCTGATTGGCCTGGTTTTCCTGGCCACGCTCGCTTACTCCACGGGCATCCTGGGCCCGAGCTCGTCGGTGATCCTCGCGGCGATCGTTACGATCCTGATCTTCGCGACGGCCTTCCGCGCTCACAGGAACCAGCCGTCGGGGGTTACTGCCCCGGCGATGATCGTGGTCGCGGTGCTGGGAGGGCTGGCAGACCTGTGGGTTGCTGTCTTCAAACTGGAGTGGTTAAGCGAAATTACAGGTTCGGTGCTCACCACGCTGATCTGCATTGCCGGGCTGGCGGTGGCGTACCGATGGAACCAGGAGAAGCTGGCCGTCATAGTCACGCTGCTGTCCCCCGCTTTCATCACGCCCGTGTTCCTAAACGTTGTCCATGACACGCACTTCTCCCCTGCCATCCCCGGGTGTATCGCGGCCACCGCACTGGCGGCCTTCGGCGCGCGCTGGGGACGCCCGTGGATCAATCTGCACGCCGCAGCCTGCGCCATCTTTGTGCTGGGCATCGCGCTGACTTGGGAATCCCCGCACTGGACGTTCATCTTCTCCGCTGTGGGAGTGGCCGTACTGATCGTTTTCTCCTACGACCAGCCCGTGATACCGCGGCCACTGACTGTCGCCGCGTGGCTCGCGGTCCTGCTTGCTCCGATTGTGGTCACGGTCGATTACACAATCTTCTACCTCATATTTGAGGTCATCATCTTCGGATTGGTGCTGGTGTGGGCATTCGCGCAGCACGGCTCGGCTCTGTTCCCGGCCAAGCCTGCTCCGCTTCCAGATAATGCCTCGGCGGCCGTCTACGTCAGTGCAGTGTCTGTGGTCGCGACGCTCATCATCGAGTACAACATCACCCTCAACGTGTGGTTCTTGGTGGGAATCATTGGGCTGTGTGCGCTGGTCATTGCTCTATTCCCAAAGGTGCATCCTGCCGCGACGGATCTCGCCGCCGCGGGTGCCCTGCTCACTGCCCTAAACGCCACCGCCCGGTTGTTGACCTTCAATGACTTCGAAGGCGATCAAGGAATCAACGTATTCGATCACTGGATCCTGCCGGCGGCTGCATCGCTGGCCTTGGCCCTATACTTCTTCCAACGCAAGCGCACGTTTACGGAGATGCAGATCCCTGTTGTGCTGGGCGCGGCCACACTCCTCACGGCCTCGTCCATCATCCCCGGCACCTTGCTGCTGATCGATAAGTCAGAGATGAGCTTCATGCTGGGCCACATGATCATCTCCGTCAGCTGGATTGTCTTGGGCATCCTGCTGCTCAGCCGCGACGGCGATCTATGGAAGCGCCTGGGCCTGGCGCTGGCCCTGGCTGCGGTGGCGAAACTGGTATTCTTCGACCTATCAATTCTGGGCGGTGTGGTGCAGGTGCTGGCCTTCATCCTCAGCGGTGCGATTCTGCTTCTGGCTGCGTTCCAGCGGGAGAAGCTCTTCGGTAAGAAGTCCGCGCCCACCACCCCCCAGAACCCTTCTTCCAGAAACTAGAAACCTCGTGGCCACCTACGGGCCGAAGAAGTAGTCGCTGCGCCCCTCTCTGCAGCTCAGCCCTCAGCCGCTCAATCACTCAGCAGCAAACAGAACCGAATCAGTTCTGAGCTGCCAGCATTGGCTTGAGGTACTGGCCCGTGTAGGAACCCTTCACCTTGGCCACGTCCTCCGGGGTGCCTTCGGCAACCACTGTGCCGCCACCGGAGCCGCCTTCTGGGCCCATGTCCACAATCCAGTCTGCGGCCTTGATCACGTCTAGGTTGTGCTCGATGACCACCACCGAGTTGCCCTTGTCCACCAGCGACTGAATCACCATCATCAGCTTGCGGATGTCCTCAAAGTGCAGGCCTGTGGTGGGCTCGTCGAGGATGTAAACGGTCCGCCCGTTGGAGCGCTTCTGCAGCTCTGCGGCCAGCTTCACGCGCTGCGCCTCACCACCGGACAAGGTGGTGGCGGCCTGTCCCAAGCGGACGTAGCCCAAGCCAACCTCCACCAAGGTGTCCAAGTAGCGAGAGATCGAGGTGACCGGCCGGAAGAACTCCGCTGCTTCCACGATCGGCATTTCCAGCACCTGGGAGATGTTCTTGTCCTTGTAGTGGACTTCCAACGTCTCGCGGTTGTAGCGAGCACCGTCGCACACCTCACACGGAACGTAAACATCCGGTAGGAAGTTCATCTCGATCTTCAGGGTTCCGTCACCGTGGCAAGCCTCGCAGCGTCCACCCTTGACGTTGAAGGAGAATCGGCCCGCTGTGTATCCGCGCACCTTAGCCTCGGTGGTCTCGGCGAAGAGCTTACGGATCTTATCGAATACGCCGGTGTACGTCGCCGGGTTGGAACGCGGGGTGCGGCCGATCGGGCTCTGGTCCACCTGCACCAGCTTGTCCAAGTGCTCCAGGCCGGTGACCTTCTTATGGCGGCCCGGAACCAGGCGAGCGTGGTTCAGGTTGTTCGCCAGAGTCTTGGCCAGAATGCCGTTGATCAGCGAAGACTTGCCAGAACCAGACACACCAGTGATGCACGTCAGCACGCCCAGAGGGATGTCAACGTTCACGTTCTGCAGGTTGTTTTCCTGCGCGCCGTGAATGGTGAGCTTCCGCTCGGAATCAATCTCCCGGCGCTGATCAGGAACCGCCAAAACGCGCTTGCCGTTGAGGTACTGACCAGTGATGGAACGCTCCACCTTCTCAATACCCTGCGGCTCGCCCTGGTAGACCACCTCGCCGCCGTATTCACCGGCGCGCGGGCCAATATCCACCAACCAGTCCGCGGTGCGGATGGTTTCCTCATCGTGCTCCACCACGATCAGAGTGTTGCCCAGATCGCGCAAGTTCTCCAACGTGCTGATCAGGCGCGTGTTATCGCGCTGGTGCAAGCCGATGGACGGCTCGTCCAACACGTACAGCACGCCCGCCAGACCGGAACCGATCTGCGTGGCCAAGCGAATACGTTGCGCCTCGCCACCAGACAGCGTGCCCGCGGAACGGGACATGGACAGGTAGTTCAGGCCCACATCCAACAGGAACTTCAGACGAGCCTGAATCTCGCGCAGCACCGCACCTGCGATTATCTCATCGCGCTTAGAAAGCGAGAGGTTGTCCAGGAAGGAGCTGGCGTCGGCAATAGAAAGGTTGGACACATCGGCGATGGACAACTCCTTGGAACCGGAAGCGATGGTCACGGCCAATACTTCCGGCTTCAGGCGGCTGCCGTCACACGTGGGGCACGGAACTTCGCGCATGTAGCTGCGGTAACGCTCCTTGGACCACTCGGAATCCGTCTGATCCAGCTTGCGCTGCAGAAACGGCATCACACCCTCGAAAGGCGCGGAGTAGTTGCGCGTGCGACCGTAGCGATTGCGGTAGCTGACCTGGATATGCGTGGAATGCCCGTTCAGCACGGCCTTCTGCTGCTTCTTGTTCAGCTTGTTCCACGGGGTCTTGGGGTCAAAGCCCATCTCGCCGGCAAGGGCAGTCAATAGCTTCACGAAGTACTTGCTGTTCGGGCTGGAATCCCATGGTGCGATCGCGGAAATCAGCGGCGCATCCTCATCGGGGATTACCAGCTTCTCGTCTACCTCTAGGCGAGTACCCAAACCATCACAAACGGGGCAGGCACCATAAGGCGAGTTGAAGGAGAACGTGCGAGGCTCCAGCTCATCCAGGGTCAGCTCGTGGCCGTTAGGGCAGGCCATCTTCTCCGAGAACCGGCGGATGCGTTGCGGATCATCGTCGGCGAGCCCCACCATGTCCAGCACCACGATGCCATCGGCCAAACGCAGCGCTGTCTCCACCGAATCCGTCAGGCGCTGTTTCTGCGAAGGCTTGACCTGCAGGCGGTCCACCACCACGTCAATATCGTGCTTGACCTGCTTTTCCAGCTTCGGCGGATTGGACAGCTGGTGCACCTCGCCGTCCACGCTGACGCGGGAGTAGCCCTGGGATGCCAGATCCTCAAACAGGTCCACGAACTCGCCCTTGCGGGTGCGCACCACGGGCGCGAGCACTTGGAACTTCAGGCCCTCTTCCATGTCCAGCACTTGGTCCACGATTTCCTGCGGGGTTTGCCGCTGGATGATCTCGCCACACTCCGGGCAGTGAGGCACACCGGTGCGGGCGTAAAGAAGACGCAGGTAGTCGAAGATTTCCGTCACCGTACCCACGGTGGAACGTGGGTTGCGGTTGGTGGATTTCTGGTCGATGGACACCGCGGGACTCAGGCCCTCGATCAGGTCCACGTCCGGCTTGTCCAGCCGGCCCAAGAACATGCGCGCATAGGAGCTCAGGGACTCCACGTAACGTCGCTGCCCCTCGGCGAAAATCGTGTCGAAAGCCAGCGAGGACTTTCCGGAACCCGAAAGCCCCGTGAACACGATCATTTTGTCACGCGGCAAATCGATGTCCACGCCCTTGAGATTGTGCTCTCGAGCTCCCCGGACAACCAATCTATCGGCCACTTACACTCCTCATTTCTTCATTCCGCTGGCGCTGCGGGCTCGTGGACGTACTGATGCCACCCAAAGGCTTAAGTTTACGCGAACAGCGAAATCACACGGAACCCCGGATTCTCCACTACGGTGCGTGCCATGGCTTCACATTCTGATTCTTCCGTCCCCGAGATCCGTCATCTTGGTCACCCGCGTGCCGTGCAATCGGTTTCTTTGCGTGCCGACGCCACCCTCATTCACACCAGCGTTGATCCCATGGACAACAACTGTTGGTTCCTGGTGAGCCCCACGGGTGATGCGCTGCTGATCGATGCAGCCAACGATGCTGAACACCTGCTGCAGGTGGCGCGTAATTTCCAGATCCGCATTACGGACGTGTTGACCACTCATCGACACGACGATCATGTGCAGGCGTTGGTGGATGTGCTGGAGGCGACCGGAGCAAAGCACCATTCGGGCCGTTTCGATGCTGACGCCCTGCCCGCACGCGTGGATGAAACCTACGGCACTTATGACGGCCTGCCGGAAGACCTCCGCTTGGCTGGCGACTTTCGCGACTTCGCGCTGCAGGCGGTGGAACTGCGCGGACACACTCCGGGTGGCATCGCGGTGTTAGCGCTGAACCCCACGTATTTTACGCCGGGGCGAGCTTTTGTCGGAGATTCCTTGTTCCCCGGTGGCGTGGGTAAGACCACGAAGGACGAGGATTTCCAGCAGCTGCTCAGTGATGTGGAAACGCGCATTTTGAATCTTCCGGAGGACGTAATCGTCCACCCTGGCCACGGCGATTCCACCACGGTGGGTGCAGAGCGGCCACAGGTGGATCAGTGGCGCGAGCGTGGCTGGTAGCTGCTCAGATGCACACTGCGGGAAAATTTCTTGGACGTGAACCCGCAACCGCGTCGCACAAGGGATGAAATTATGTAGGCTTAATTTCTAGCTGGATAATTTCCATACGAAATTTCTCACAAGGAGTGGTGAATAATGATCCGCACAGTTGCACGCCCACTGCTGGCGTCTGTGTTCGTTCTCGACGGTGTTCAGATGCTGAAGAACACCAGCGATTACACCGAAGAGACCGCTGACATGGTGAAGAATGCACGCCGCATCCTTCCTCCGAACGTCGCAGGTTACATCCCTAATGACACCGAAACCGCAGTGCGCGTCTTGGCTGGTAGCAAGATCGCCGGTGCTGCTCTGCTGGGTTCCTCTAAGGCTCCTCGCTTGGGCGCTGGCATCCTGACCGCCGTGCAGATCCCTACCTCCATCCACCGCAACGCTTTCTGGTCTGCCAAGGACAAGGCTGCCAAGAAGGACAAGCAACGCGGCCTGATCACCGACCTGGCTCTGCTGGGCGGACTGGTCATTACCACCGCAGACACCGCTGGTAAGCCAGGTCTGGCTTGGCGCGTACAGAAGGCTATGCCGGGCAAGTCCGAGCAGGAAAAGATGATCGCCAACGCGCAGGATCAGGCAACTGACATCTTCTCCAAGGCCAAGGAAAACGCCATCGCTGGCAAGGAAGCAGTAGCGAACTACGTAGACGACCACTCTGACGAGTGGAAGGACACCGCAGCTGACCTCCGCGACAAGGCCGTTGAGCTGGGTGGACAGGCTAAGGAGTTCGCCACCGAGCAGGCTGATACTCTGTCCGTCCAGGCTGCTGACCTGAGCGATCGCGCCCGCGAGCAGAGCCAGGAACTACGTAAGCAGGGCAAGAAGGCACAGAAGAAGGCCCAAAAGCGTGCTCAGAAGGAAGCGAAGAAGGCACAGAAGAAGTACCGTCGCTAAAGACCGCTGCATCTGTGCGCTGAGGATTCCTCCGCGCTAGCTAGTTGCCGGATTCGAGCTGAAAAGCTCGGGTCCGGCTTTTAAGTTCTCTCCCGGCCCCCATAGCCACGTTTTCAAGACAAGCGTCAAGGATTGATGACAGAACACTCTCTCCCCTCGCGGCCTGCCGGTCACGGTGCCCGCCCCGAGTCCGCTGCGCATTCAGCTCTGGCGGGCGAACAAGCGCATTTGGATGACCTTTTGCGTCGGATCGATGATGCGCGGGCGGAACTGGAACGTCGCCTGAAGAACGTCCGCAAGGAAGCAGATATTGATGACCCTCAGGGTCTGATGATGCGTGACCGCGAAGCGATGGACATCAATCACCGCCTCGAGTCCTACTCCGCCGCGGAGATCGGCCTGATGTTCGGACGGATCGACGTGGAAGACGAGGATCCGGAAAATCCTGTTCCTTCCTCCCCCAGCTCCACTGCAGAAGGACTGTCCTTGGATCGCCGTTACATCGGCCGCATCGGCTTGCACGATGACGACGAGTCCATGCGCACGCTGCTGATGGACTGGCGCGCTCCCATGGCGCGCCCCTTTTACCTGGCCACGACCCTGCATCCGGATGGTGTGCACACTCGCAGGCACATCAAGACGCGCGGTCGCACTATCGTCAGCGTGGCTGATGAGAGGCTCATGGCCCGAGACGGAGACGGCCCAGCCCCCGCGGTGGAAGACGAACAAGCCACCGGTGCCACCGTGGCCACCGAAGCTGCCCTGTTGGATGCGGTCACGCGGGCTCGATCCCTGCACATGCGCGATATCGTGGAGACCATCGCCGCGGAGCAGGACACGATCATCCGCTCAGAGCATCGCGGAGTAACCGTGGTGCAGGGAGCTCCGGGCACGGGCAAGACCGCAGTGGCGCTGCACCGTGCCGCCTACTTGCTGTACACGTGGCGCGAGATTCTGGAGAAGTCCGGCGTGCTGATCATCGGGCCCAACGATCGCTTCTTGACCTATATCTCCCAGGTGCTGCCATCGCTCGGCGAAACCGGCGTGGTGCTGGCCACTCCGGGCACCCTGCTGCCGGGCATTACCACCGTGGCAGAGCGCTCGCTTTTGGCGCGCGAAGTCAAGGGTTCGCTGGAGATGCTCACCATCCTGGCCGATGCCGTCAAGACCTGGCAGAGCATGCCCGATCAGCCTCGGGACTTCACCATCGACGGTGTCACAGTCACCCTGACCCCGCGCATGGTGCGCGCGGCCCGCACGCGGGCACGCCGTTCGCGTCGGCCGCACAATCAGGCCCGCCCCTTGTTCGTGGAGCATGTGGTTCGTTCTTTGGCCGACGCCATGGCCGAGACCATCGGCGCCGATCCCCTGGGTGGCCACAATTTGCTGTCTGAGCGCGACCGCGCGCAACTCCGCGAGGACTTAGGCAATGAGGCGGTCATCGTGGAGGCGCTGGAAGAATACTGGCCCGAGCTGACCCCAGAAGCAGTGCTGGAACGGCTGTTTGCTCACCCCGAGGAGGCCGCCCCGGAGTACGACGAACAAACGTGGGCAGGTTTGCGTCGAGAAGAAAAACAAAACACCGAAGGGACCGAAAACCAGGCCACGACCTGGACTGACGCGGACGCTCCCCTGTTAGACGAGCTGGCTGACCTCTTGGGACTCATCGACGACGAAGAGGCCGCCGCCAAAGAACGCGAGGCCTGGCTGGAGCGGATCGCGGAAGCACAGGAAGCACTGGACATCCTCACCGGCTCGGCGACCCAGGACCTCGACGATGGCTTCGCGCCAGAAGTGCTCATGGCCTATGACGTGATCGATGCCGAGACCTTGGCCGACCGCCAGCGCGTGCGCGATACCCGCACCACCGCGCAGCGTGCCGCCAAGGACGTGCGATGGGCATTCGGGCACGTCATCGTCGACGAAGCTCAGGAACTTTCGGAGATGGCGTGGCGGATGATTTTCCGCCGCTCCCCCAACCGGTGGATGACCATCGTGGGCGATCCCGCGCAGACGGGCAACCCCGCCGGCGTGGAGACGTGGACGCAGGCGCTCTCGCCGTTCGTCGCCGACCGCTGGCAACTGCACCAGCTGACGGTGAACTACCGCACGCCTGCCGATATCGCCGCGCTGGCCGATCGCCTGTTGCGATGGATCGCCCCAGAACAAGCGGCCACCGTGTCCCTGCGCGAGCATGGCACCGGGGTGCGCGTGGCAACGGACGTGGAGGCCGCGGTTCGGCAGGCACGCAAGCTGGCCGGCGACGGGTTGGTCGGTGTGATTTTTTCCGACGACACCACCGTCGATCCCGCCCTATCCGATGAGCACACCATGGCGGCGAAGGTCTCCGATATCAAGGGGCTGGAGTTCGACGAGGTGGTGCTGGTGGATCCACAGGCGATCGCCGCGGCGTCCCCGCAGGGGCTCAACGACGTGTACGTGGCGATGACTCGTGCGACCCAGGGACTGACGCTGGTGGTTACAGAGTCGCAATGGGAGCAACTGGGCAGCGCCGAGGAAATTGTGGATTTGCTGGTCTAATTCCGCAGGTCTAATCCCGCTGTTCTAGTCCACCGTGTGGACGATCATCGTGTCGCAGTTGGATTGGCGCGCCAGATCTGCGGGCACGCTGCCCAGCAGGCGGCCGGTCAGAGAGTTAATCCCGCGGTTTCCCACCACCAGCAGATCACCCTCTACGTCCGTGACGATGGCCATGAGTGCCTCCACGGGAGAACCGGGACGCATCTGCGTGCTGACGTTTTCCACGCCCTCTGCCTTAGCCACGGCGACGGCAGAGGAGAGTGTCTCATCTGCGGACGCGTCCCCAATCACAGCTTTCGAATCTCCGCGTGGGGAAGACAAAGCATCGGCGTCGGACTCATAATACGCCGAGGCCAGAACCAGTTTCGCCCCGAATGCTGAAGCGATTCCCGCTGCTCGCCTGACCGCCAAGAGGGAGGAGTCCGATCCGTCAGTTCCCACCACAATGGTCTTGTACATATAAGCTATCCTACAGTCCGGCTTCCTTCATGCCCTTGAGTTCCTTATTCAAATCCGCGATCTCATCGCGAAGGCGACCGGCTAGCTCAAACTTCAGCTCGCGCGCAGCTTCCTTCATCTGCAGGGTCATGCTGGCGATCAACTGCTCGAGCTCTGGGCGAGCCATCGACTTCGCTTCGGCTGCCGCTGAGGTGGCCGTCTCCCCTGTCATGCCTAAGATCGCTTCGTCCGCCTTCACCGCGTTCTTAGACGCGCCCGATGCATCGGGATCCTCGCCAAAGTCCGCCACCTGATCCAGGATGTCCGCGATCTTCTTACGCAGCGGCTGCGGATCAATGTTGTGTTCCTTGTTGTACGCGATCTGCTTTTCCCGGCGGCGCTCTGTCTCGTCAATCGCGAACTGCATCGAATCGGTGATTTTATCGGCGTACATGATCACCTCACCCGAGACGTTACGAGCGGCACGGCCGATGGTCTGAATCAAGGAACGAGTAGAGCGCAGGAAGCCTTCCTTATCGGCATCCAGAATTGCCACCAGGGAGACTTCCGGCAGGTCCAAGCCCTCACGCAGCAGGTTGATGCCCACCAGCACGTCGTACTCGCCCAGCCGCAGCTGGCGCAGCAGCTCCACGCGCTTGAGGGTATCGATGTCCGAGTGCATGTAGCGCACCTTAATGCCGTGCTCGAGGAGGTAGTCCGTGAGGTCCTCAGCCATGCGCTTAGTCAGCGTGGTCACCAGAACGCGCTCCTGCTTTTCCGTGCGCTGGCGAATCTGCTCGATCAGGTCATCGATCTGCCCGTCGGTCGGACGCACCTCCACCTTCGGATCAACCAGGCCGGTGGGACGAATCACCTGCTCCACGTACTCGCCACCGGCGGCCGCGACTTCATAATCGCCCGGGGTGGCGGACATGTAAACACACTGCCCCTTGCGGTCATCGAACTCTTCCCAGGTCAACGGGCGGTTATCCAGTGCCGACGGCAGGCGGAAACCGTGCTCCACGAGGTTGCGCTTGCGGGAGGCATCGCCCTCGAACATGCCGCCGATTTGTGGCACGGTCACGTGCGACTCGTCGATGATGGTGAGGAAGTCCTCCGGGAAGTAGTCGATCAGCGTGGCGGGGGCACTACCAGGAGCGCGACCGTCGATGTGGCGCGAGTAGTTCTCAATGCCGCTGGTGAAGCCCACCTGCTGAATCATTTCCAGGTCATACTCCGTGCGCATGCGCAGGCGTTGCGCTTCGAGCAGCTTGCCCTTGCCTTCGAGTTCCTGGAGCCGTTCCTCGAGCTCTTCCTTGATGGCCTTGATGGCCTTTTCCATGCGGTCCGGTCCCGCCACATAGTGCGTGGCCGGGAAAATGCGCAGCTCTTCCACCTCGCGGATGACGTCGCCCGTCAACGGGTGGATGAAGTAGAGGGCATCGATCTCATCGCCGAAGAACTCCACGCGCACCGCCAGCTCCTCGTAGGCGGGGATGATATCCACCGTGTCGCCCTTCACCCGGAATGCGCCGCGAGTGAACGCCACATCGTTTCGGGTGTACTGAATATCCACCAACAAGCGGAGGAACTGATCGCGTTCCACTTCCTCGTTGACCTTCAGCCACACCGAACGGTCCAAGTAAGACTGTGGAGTACCCAAACCATAGATACAGGAAACGGAGCTGACTACCACCACGTCGCGTCGCGAAAGCAACGCCGAAGTTGCGGAGTGGCGCAGACGCTCCACGTCCTCGTTGATGGAGGAATCCTTCTCGATGTACGTATCCGACTGCGCGATATACGCCTCTGGTTGGTAGTAGTCGTAATAAGAAACGAAGTACTCCACCGCATTATTCGGCAGCAAGCTGCGCAGCTCGTTCGCCAGCTGCGCCGCCAGCGTCTTGTTCGGAGCCATCACCAACGTGGGGCGCTGGGTCTTTTCAATCAGCCACGCAGCAGTCGCGGACTTACCGGTACCAGTCGCGCCAAGCAGAACCACGTCCCGCTGCTTGTCTTCCAAACGCTCTGCCAGTTCCGCAATCGCCTTGGGCTGATCACCAGCAGGCTGGTAATCGCTGATGACTTCGAAGCGCCCATCGGCGCGTTCCACGTCCCCGACCGGCCGGAATTCGGAATAGGACAGTTCGGGGCGCTCTGCTGCAAATGCCATGTGTCCAGTCTAGCGACAGGCAGGTCAGCGGTTGGCGACAGTCGTACTCCAGAACCGATCGACCTGGGCAAGCAGCTCGTCCACCGTTCCACCGTTGTCCATCACAGTATCGGCAGCCGCGAGCCTGGAATCACGGTCAGTTTGGGCTTTGATCCGAGCCTTGGCGTCGGACTCATCAAGACCCCGAGACTCCACGAGACGCCGCACACGCACCTCATCGGGCGCATCGACCACCAGAACATGGTCCACCCGGGAGGTCTCCCCGTTTTCGATGAGAAGAGGCATGTCGTAGACCACCACGTCCTCCCCTGCCTGTTCCGCCTGGGCAAACAACGCATTCGTGCGCTCGCGAATGCGCGGATGAGTGATGGAATTCAGCTTCTCCGTGGCCTCCGGGGTAGCGAATGCCTGCCGCGCCAACTCTGCGCGGTTGAGCGTTCCATCCTCGTTGAGAACTCCTGCAAACGCCGCATCCAGTTCTTTGAGGGCAGGCTGCCCCGGTTCCACGATCTCGCGAGCCACCTTGTCCGCGTCAATGATCACGGCTCCGAGATCCTGCAAGCGCTGAGAAACAGTTGATTTACCCGAGCCGATTCCGCCCGTCACGCCGATTTTCCACATGACGATCAGTCCTACAGCGAGCCCTTGGCCAGGTTGCACTGGTAGAGGCTCACGGCCATGTTCGTGTAATCGATGCGGATGAAGTTCGCGAGGTCATAATCCTCCTCGGCGACGGCAGCGTCCCACAGCTCCTTGATCTCAGCCAGCTGGTTCTCCAACTTCGTGCACGCGGAACTGCTTCCCAGCGCGTCTCCGATGGAGGATCCCAGCGACCCTCGAGCAGCCTCTTGGATTGGAGGCAGAGGCTGAAGATCCTCCGCAGCCATCGCAGGCGAAGCCAAACCGGCGCTCAACAGCGCAGCGCTAGCGAACAATACGGGCAGCCTGCGGGCACGGGATACAAAATGCATGCCCAAAAATCTACATGACCAGTTCCTGCAACGCATGGCAGTACTAGATATATTGTGCGAATATCTTGTTCCATGAACGTTTCTTGGGATTCCCCTACTTCTCCGCGGCCTTTTTCCACTGCGATTGCGGCGCTCGCCACAGCCAGCGTGGTCGCTGGCACCCTCGCGGCAGCCACCTCTCTGTCCACCGGCACCGCCAGCGCCGATCCCTGCGATACCTATCGCCCCAGCCTCGGCGACCAACTGGCTGCCTCTAGCTTGGGTGAGTCCCTCGGTTCGGGTTCCTCTGCTCCCAGCTGGCTGACGGGCCACCCAGAAGGCCTGCCGCAGTTGTCCGGCAACACTCAAGCCATGAATTTCCTCACTGGTCCCAACAGCCCCGATACGCTGCGGATGAAAGGTCTGAACTCCACGGACTTGGGCATCATGTGGGATGCCGGGGATTCCCGCGTTTTGGCCGCTTTCGGCGATAGCTTCACCTGCGGCGCCAACGGCGACGGCTGGCACTCCAACTCCCTGTTCCAAACCCACGACGAAAATCCTTCCAATGGCATCTTCTTGGAAGGCCCCGCCACCGGTTCCCGTTCGGAGGAGTTCCTCCCCCGCTCGCTGAAGATCGACAAAGTAGAGATGACCATCATCCCTACCGCTGGTATCGAAGTAAACGGCGCGCAGTACGTGGACTTCATGTCCGTGAAGCACTGGGGCAATCCCGGCAGCTGGACCACGAACTATGCGCAGACTGCAAAGTCCACCGACGGCGGCAAGACCTGGTCCGTGGTTCCTAACTCAATGCGCACCAACACGTCCGCCTCGAATGATTCCCGCCTCCCCACCCTGGTTGCTCACCAGCCAGGTGCGGAGAACTTCCAGATGACCGCCTTTGCCAAGACGCCATCTGCGGACGGCTTCGTCTACGTGTACGGCACCCCCAACGGCCGTTCGGGTCAGGCTCGTCTGGCTCGCATCCCCGAGGCTTCGTTCCCCACCTGGTCTGCCGCGGAGTTCTGGGATGGTTCTTCGTGGTCGTCTTCCATGTCCCGTGCAACCCCCGTTATCGACGGCAGGGTTTCCGAACTTTCGGTGATGTACAACGATCAAATTGAGGCGTGGCTTGCGCTATACGAGACCACGGAAGGCATCGTGATCCGCAAGGCAGATTCTCCAGAAGGCCCATGGAGCGACAAGCACACGCTGGTGTCCCGCACCCAGGTGCCGGATCTGTATGGCGGGTACATGTTCCCGCACCAAGTAAATAACAGCTTGTACTGGGTGGGCACCTCGTGGGCGCAGTACAACGCGGTGGTCTTCAAGACTGATCTGAACGCCGTGTTCTGATCAGCGCTGGTCTGGCCTTCTTTGGTCTGGCCTTTCCTAGTCTGACGTTCTTTGGTTGGCGCGAGCTTATCCAAGACACAAGAAAGTCCGCCTCCCAGCTGCTCGCTGGGAGGCGGACTTTCTTGTTACGCGTTATGCGCTTGAGCTACGTAGCTATCAGGCTAAGTTTAGCGCTCGAGGATAGCGACGATGCCCTGTCCACCTGCTGCACAGATGGATACGAGGGTACGGCCACCACCGTTTTCTTCCAGCACCTTCGCTGCGGTGGCCAGGATGCGGCCGCCGGTTGCTGCGAATGGGTGGCCGGCTGCCAAGGAGGAACCCTTGACGTTGAGCTTCGCGCGGTCGATGGATCCCAGTGGGGCATCCAGACCCAGACGCTCGCGGCAGTACTCTTCGGATTCCCAAGCCTTCAGGGTAGCCAGGGTCTGGGAAGCGAATGCCTCGTGGATCTCATAGAAGTCGAAGTCCTGCAGGGTCAGGCCGTTGCGCTCCAGCATGCGTGGCACTGCGTAGGTTGGGCTCATCAGCAGGCCGTCTGGGGTCAGGCCATCGCGGCCGTGGATGAAGTCCACGGAAGCAACCTCGGAATCAACCAGGTATGCGCGCACTGGCAGGTTGTGCTCAGCAGCCCACTCCTCGGAGGCCAGCAGCACAGCGGATGCGCCGTCGGTCAGTGGGGTGGAGTTACCGGCGGTCATGGTTGCCTCGGTGCCGTGAGCCTCTGCATCGCGCTTGCCGAAGACTGGCTTGAGCTTGCCCAGCTTCTCCACAGTGGAATCTGGGCGCAGGTTGGTGTCACGCTGCACGTTGAGGAATGGGGTCAGCAGGTCATCGAAGAAGCCTTCTTCGTAAGCCTTAGCCAGCTTCTGGTGGGACTCTGCGGCCAGCTGATCCTGGTCCTCGCGGGTGATTTCCAGTTCGCGAGCCGTGATGGCTGCGTGGTCACCCATGGACAGGCCGGTGCGTGGCTCGCCGTTGTTTGGCTGCTCTGGAGCCAGCTGGGATGGGCGGATGGAGCCCAGCAGCTTGACGCGGTCACCGGTGGTCTTGGCGTTGTTGACCTTGATGAGGGTCTTGCGCAGCTCGTCGTTGACGGCCAGTGGAGCATCGGAGGTGGTGTCCACACCACCGGCGATGCCGGCTTCGATGCGACCCATAGCGATGGCATCGCCAACCTGCACTGCGGCATCCAGGCCGGTGCCACAAGCCATCTGCACATCGTTGGCAGGGGTGGAGGAAGCCAGAGCGGAGCCCAGGACAACCTCGCGGGTGAGGTTGAAGTCACGGGAGTGCTTCAGCACGGCGCCGGCGCTGACGAAGCCCAGCTGCTCGCCCTGCAGGCCGTAGCGGGCCACGAGGCCGTCAACGGCCGCGGTCAGCATGTCCTGGTTAGAGGCGTTGGAGTACTCCTTGTTGGAGCGGGCGAAAGGAATGCGGTTGCCACCGAGGATGGCGACCTTGCGAGGAGATCCGTTAGTCATGTTCTGAATCACTCCATGTTGTCTGTTGGTTTGTCCGTCGTAATGCGGTTTAGCGTGCGCACTGCATCAGAATATGAGCTGTGGCAGAAGCCTTACCCAAAACAATACGGTGTTCGCGATCACACCGTAGAATTATACATGAGATCATATATTGTCTCGGTGGCGCTCTAGGGCGAATCCCGCGTTATCGCTGGTGAACGCACCACCCCGGACATGGTCTCCACCCTGTACTCGTAATTTCGCTAACCTAGACCCCGAAACCGAGTCTCTAAAACGACATTCTCTAAAGGAGTCATTTTCATGTCTACCCCTCAGAAGGACGCATTCCAGCAGTTCCTGGACTCTCCCGCCGGCAAGTTCCTAGCACCAAAGGTGGGACTCCCACAGCCTGAGAAGCTACGCCGTTACGAGAAGGGCGAGCCTGCTCTGGACGGCACCGTCCTCGTGGGTGGCAATGGTCGCCTGGCTGAGTCAGTCAAGTCCCTGCTGTCCGGCGACTACGATGTCACCTCTACCGCCGGTGAGAACAAGCACGCTGCCCTCGTTTTCGACGCCACGGGCATCAAGCGTCCAGAGGATCTCAAGGAGATCTACGAGTTCTTCCAGCCAGTAATGCGCCAGATCAAGCCATCCGGCCGCATCCTGGTTCTGGGCACCACTCCTGAGTCCATCGACGACGTTGACGAGCACATCGTTCAGCGTGGCCTCGAGGGCTTCACCCGCTCTGTCGCCAAGGAGCTTCGCCGCGGAGCAACCGCTCAGCTGGTCTACGTTGACCCAGCCGTCTCCGACGACCTGTCCGGCGTGGAGTCCACCCTGCGCTTCGTTCTGTCCGGCAAGTCCGCGTTCGTTGACGCTCAGGTTATCCGCGTCGGCGCCGAGGGCGCACAACTTCCTTCCAACTGGGATAAGCCATCCGAGGGCAAGATCGCCGTTGTTACCGGTGCTGCACGTGGCATCGGCGCTACTATCGCCGAAATCCTGGCCCGCGACGGCGCCAAGGTCATCTGCGTGGACATCCCAGCAGCTGGCGAGGGCCTGACCGAGACCGCTAACAAGGTCGGCGGCACCGCGCTTCCTCTGGACGTCACCGCACCTGAGGCTGCTGACAAGCTCAAGGAGCACGCCGAGCAGCGCCACGGTGGACCAATCGACATCATCGTCCACAACGCTGGTATCACCCGCGATAAGCTGCTGGCCAACATGGACGAGGGTCGCTGGAACTCCGTCATGTCCGTCAACCTGATCGCCCCAGTGCGCATCACCGAGAAGCTGCTGGAAAACGGTGGTCTCGCAGACAACGGTCGCGTCATCGGTGTGGCATCAATCGCCGGTATCGCAGGTAACCGCGGACAGACCAACTACGGCCTGACCAAGGCTTCCGTCATCGGCATGGTGGACGCTCTCTCCGAGAAGCTGGCTTCCAAGGGCATCACCGTCAACGCTGTGGCCCCAGGCTTCATCGAGACCCAGATGACCGCCGCCATCCCATTCGGCACCCGCCAGGCCGGTCGCCTCATGTCCTCCCTGTCCCAGGGTGGACTGACCGTAGACGTCGCAGAGACCATCGCTTACTTCGCCACTCCAGCATCCAGCTCCGTGACCGGCAACGTTGTCCGCGTCTGTGGCCAGTCCCTGCTCGGCGCTTAATAAGCCGGCACGCTGGCGTCGAAAAAAGAATTCCACGAAGAATTTAAGGAAGGACCACAGGAAACCATGAGTAATACGGTCACCTACAAGGAACTGAGCTCGATCCCTGTCCTGATGGATGAGTACCGCAACGCGGTCAAGGACGTCATCCCTGGCATCGGCGAAAAGCGCAGTGCGAAGGAAAACCCGAAGACCGCGTATGAGGTCAAGGGTGTCACTGTCGACATCGCCCACCTCGCCGCATACACCAGCGCGACGGGACTGCGTCTGGGCAATGAACTGCCTCTGACCTACCCTTACGTGCTGTCATTCCCACTGGTCATGAAGGTGCTCACCGCATCGGATAGCCCGTTGAATGCCATGGGACTGGTACACCTCAACAACAAGATTGAGCAGAAGCGCCCGCTGACTGTCGAAGACACTTTTGACATCCGCGTACACGCTGACAATCTGCGTCCGCAGAACAAGGGCGTGCTGCTGGATCTCATCACCGAGGTTTCCGTTGACAGCGACGTGGTATGGACACAGACCAGCGCATTCCTGTCCAAGGGCGCAAAGCTGTCCAGCTCCTCGCCATATAAGGACAAGCCAGCAGAAGACGGACGTCTGCTGGGCACCGCGGAAGCCACCGAGGGCACTCCAACCTCGACCATCCGCGTGACCCCAGAAGACATCAAGGTCTACGCAGAGGCTTCCGGAGACAAGAACCCTATTCACGTCTCCAACCTGGGCGCGAAGGCTTTCGGCTTCCCTGGAACCATCGCCCACGGAATGTGGTCCACTGCTGCCGCACTGCGCGCTCTGGAAGGCCTGATTCCAGATGCAGTGCGCTACGAGATTGACTTCGCCAAGCCAGTGGTTCTGCCAGCTAGCGTTGCACTGTTCTCCTCTCAGGGTGCCAATGGCACTTGGGAGCTGCAGCTGCGCAAGGCATCCAAGCTGGAGACCCTGCACGCTAATGCGAAGCTCGAGGAGCTCTAACAATTCATATGTGAACTAGGCGAGCTTCACGCACTGTGAACTTGCAGCCCCGACCCTTTTCTAAAAAGAGGGTCGGGGTTTTCGCATATCTAAAGAAGGTCATGAATATATAGCAAACTCCGGGTGAACAATTCGGATTCGGCTTGTGTGCATTTGCCACCGGTTCTGCCAGCCAAGAAACTCTTAAGAAGAACCACTTGACGTTGTGCGTTCACCCGAGTCAGGAGATTACGACACAAAATGACCCTCACAGATAACCCCACCGTGGCAGGCACCGCCTCCCCGGCATCGGGCCTAGGAAACGACAGGACGTGGCACCTGTTCTTCGGCCTGATGACCGCTGCCACCCTCATCTGGTTTATTTTCTGGTCCAAGGACAACATCAACCCGGGTGCCCACATGGCACTCATGATTGTCACCATCATCTTGGGCTGTTTCATGGCCTTCAACATCGGCGGCAATGACGTCGCCAACTCCTTCGGCACCTCCGTGGGCGCAGGAACCCTGTCCATGAAGCAGGCACTCCTTGTTGCAGCAGTCTTCGAAGTCGGTGGCGCGCTGCTCGCCGGCGGCGAAGTCACGGACACCGTCAAGTCCGGCATTGTTGACCTCGAGGGCGTCAACATCATGCCGATGGACTTTGCCTACATCATGCTCGCCTCGCTGGTCGGCGCAGCACTGTGGCTGTTGATCGCAACAATGATGGGCTGGCCTGTCTCCACCACCCACTCCATCATCGGTGGCATCGTCGGTGCAGCCGTGACCACCGGCTACATAACGGACTCCATCGCAGATCCCTGGGCAATGGTCCAGTGGGGTGGCATCATCCAGATCGTTATCAGCTGGTTTCTGTCTCCAGTGCTTGGCGGTATCGCTGCCTTCCTGCTGTACGGAGCAATCAAGAAGTCCGTGCTGGTCTACAACGATCGCGCGAAGGACAAGCTCAAGGAAGTTAAGAAGAAGCGCAACGAGTACCGCAAGTGGCACAAGGAATTCTTCAAGGGTCTCACCCAAGAAGAACAGTTGGAGTACAACAACGCGATGGCTCGCGATGCTGTCACCACCCAGGAAGAGGGCTACTCCTACGAGGACCTCGATTCTGACTACTACCGCAAGCTCTACAAGCTGCACGAGAACGCTGACGACGTAGAAGCTCACCGCGCACTGGTGACCTGGGTTCCTGTCCTGGCCATGATCGGTGGCATGATCATCACCTCGATGATGTTGTTCAAGGGCCTGAAGAACACCGGTCTGCACCTGTCCAACCTGGGCAACTTGGTAACCATCTTGATGATCGGCGCAGCAATCTGGATGGCGGTCTACATCTTCGCCAACACGATGAAGCACCGCGATCTGGACCGCTCCACGTTCATTCTGTTCTCCTGGATGCAGGTTTTCACCGCATCTGCGTTTGCGTTCTCTCACGGCTCTAACGACATCGCTAACGCTGTGGGTCCGTTCGCTGCCGTACTGGACGTGATCAAGTCTGACGAGATCCGCGGAGAAGCTGCTGTTCCTACTGCCCTGATGGTTGCAGCCGGTGTGGCACTGATTTCCGGCCTGTGGTTCATCGGCCGCAAGGTGATCTCCACTGTGGGTACGGGCCTCACCAAGATGCACCCGGCAACAGGCTTTGCTGCCGAGCTCTCCGCCGCTGGTGTGGTTATGGTCGCTTCCCTGCTGGGTCTGCCAGTTTCTTCCACCCACATCCTCATCGGTGCAATCCTCGGTGTGGGTCTGGTGAACAAGAACGCTAACTGGGGCCTGATGCGCCCTATCGCCCTGGCATGGGTGATCACGGTGCCTGCCGCTGCTGCAGTGGCTGCTGTCTCCGTTATGGTTGTGCGCGCGGTCTTCGGCGCATAGTTGTTCTGCTAACGCACGACTAAGGCCCGCTCCAGGTTCACTACTTGGGGCGGGCCTTAGTTCTGTTTAGTGCGAGTTCAGCGTGGTAGCGCGCGGGGCGCTACCGGGAGACTGAATTACTCAGCGCCTCCGGCGAGCTTCTCGCGCAGAGCAGCGAGCTGCTCGTCAGAAGCCAGGGTGCCGGCATCCTCGTTGGAATCAGCAGCTGGTGCGGACTCGGAAGAGGAGGACTCAGAGGAGTAGCCACCTTCGCCGGCCTCTGCAGCTTCAGCTGCAGCTGCACGGTTGCGCTCGATCTGAGCGGTGTGCAGGGTGTGGCGACGCTCTGCCTCTGCGTAGCGCTCTTCCCAAGCAGCGCGCTGGGTCTCAAAGCCCTCGAGCCATTCGTTGGTCTCTGGGTCGAAGCCCTCAGGGAAGATGTAGTTGCCCTGCTCGTCGTAAGAGTCAGCCATGCCGTACTTGGATGGGTCGAACTCTTCGGTGTAGTCCTCGTCAGCCTGCTTGAGCGACAGGGAGATACGACGACGCTCGAGGTCGATGTCGATGACCTTGACCATGGCATCCTGACCAACGGTGACAACCTGGTCTGGAACCTCCACGTGGCGCTCGGCCAGCTCGGAGATGTGAACCAGGCCCTCGATTCCCTCTTCGACGCGAACGAATGCGCCGAATGGAACCAGCTTGGTGACCTTGCCCGGAACGATCTGACCGATGGCGTGGGTGCGTGCGAATACGCGCCAAGGGTCTTCCTGGGTTGCCTTCAGGGACAGGGACACGCGCTCGCGGTCCAGGTCGACGTCGAGAACCTCAACGGTGACCTCGTCGCCCACGGTGACAACCTCAGATGGGTGATCGATGTGCTTCCAAGACAGCTCGGAGACGTGAACCAGTCCGTCTACGCCGCCCAGGTCCACGAATGCACCGAAGTTGACGATGGAGGACACGACGCCCTTGCGGACCTGGCCCTTCTGCAGCTGGTGCAGGAACTCGGAGCGAACCTCGGACTGAGTCTGCTCGAGCCATGCACGGCGGGACAGCACAACGTTGTTGCGGTGCTTGTCCAGCTCGATGATCTTGGCTTCGATCTCCTGACCGATGTATGGCTGCAGATCGCGAACACGACGCATCTCGACGAGGGATGCAGGCAGGAAGCCACGGAGGCCGATGTCCAAGATGAGTCCACCCTTGACAACCTCGATGACGGTACCGGTGACTGGCTCGTCCTTTTCCTTGAGCTCTTCGATGGCACCCCATGCACGCTCGTACTGTGCGCGCTTCTTGGAGAGGATCAGGCGGCCTTCCTTGTCCTCCTTGGTGAGGACAAGTGCGTCGATCTCGTCGCCGACTTCAACGACCTCGCTGGGGTCTACGTCGTGCTTGATGGAGAGTTCCCTGGAAGGAATGACACCCTCGGTCTTGTAGCCGATGTCGAGGAGAACCTCGTCCTGATCGACCTTGACGACGGTGCCTTCGACAATGTCACCATCATTGAAGTACTTGATGGTGGCATCGACCGCAGCGAGGAAATCCTCAGCGGAGCCAATGTCATTGATGGCTACCTGAGGGACGTTGTTGGTGGACATGTAGTAGTAGTCTCCGAAACGGATAGGAAATAGGATTGGACAGTTACAAAGGACGCACAGAATTGAGCATTCTGGCGCACAACGTAAAAGACCTTACACCAGCCCCTTTTCCTGCGCAAACAGGGGACCTACCATGTCTCCGGCGAGGGCGCTAGGCAACGCGGAACCTTGATCCGCAGACCCGCCGTTCCGCAGAAACCTAGTGCGCCGCCAAATCCCAGTTCTTGCCGTGTCCCGCGGAGACATCCAGCGGCACGCGCAGGGACACTGCGTGATCCATCTCTTGAGTCAGCAGCTCTGACATCTGCTCCAGCTCCCCTGGCGCAACCTCCACCACGAGTTCATCGTGGACCTGCAGCAGCACGCGAGACTTGTACTCCCCTGCGCGCAGAGCACAATCCACGCGCAGCATCGCGATCTTGATGATGTCCGCCGCGGTGCCCTGAATCGGCGCATTCAGCGCTGCACGCTCAGCGTTTTCCCTGGCCACACGATTGCTAGAACTCAACTCCGGCAGGTAGCGACGACGCCCGAACAGCGTCTGGGTGTATCCATCTTCGCGGGCGACCTCCACCACGTGGTCGAGGTAGTTCTTCACCCCGCCGAAGCGCTCGAAGTAGTTCTCCATGATGCCCTTGGCCTCACCGGCACTGATCTTCAGCTGCTGCGACAGACCAAAAGCGGACAGTCCGTAAACCAAGCCATAAGACAAGGCCTTCACCTTGCGTCGCAGCTCCGGCGTGACCTCGTCCACCGGCACATCGAACACGCGGGAACCCACGTAATTGTGCAGGTCCTCCCCCGATTGATACGCCTCGATCAGCCCGGCATCCTCAGACAGGTGCGCCATCACGCGCATCTCGATCTGGGAGTAGTCAGCCGTCAACAAGGTCTCGTAGCCCTCGCCCACCAAGAACGCCCCACGAATCCGACGCCCAGCCTCGGTACGCACAGGAATGTTCTGCAGGTTCGGGTCAGACGAGCTCAGACGGCCCGTCGCGGAACCCTTTTGATTAAAGGTGGTGTGAATGCGGCCGTCGTCGGCAATAGCCTCCACCAAACCATCGATCGTAGACTTCATCTTTTGGTACTCACGGTGAGCCATCAGATGAGCCAAGAATGGGTGGTTGGACTGCGCCGCGAGCTTCTCCAACTCACCAGCAGCAGTGGAATAGCCCGTCTTAGTCTTCTTGGTCTTCGGCAAATCGAAGTCCTCAAACAGAACCTTCTGCAGCTGCTTCGGGCTGGAGAGGTTGAGCTTTAGGTCATCCGCAATCTCGCGCGCCGCGGCCACTTCCTCAGCCAGCTTCGCGCCATAGTCCTCGCTGAGCTCCTCCAGCAAGTCTCGGTCCACTGTGATGCCCACGTGCTCCATGCGCGCCAGGATCAAGCTCAGCGGCACTTCCATGTCGAAGTACAGCGCCGATTGCCCCGCTGCATCCAGCTCCGGGTTCAGCGTCTTGATCAGCTCAATGACCGCTTGGGCGCGCTCCAATGGCGTGGCCTTTTCCGAAAGCTCGCGCCCCGCATGCCGCTGCAGCACATCACTCAACGCGCCCGTGCGCACGTCCGGGCGCAGTAGGTACGCGGCCAGAGAAGTATCGTGTTCCACCCCGTTCAGTTCCATATCGAAACGCTGTAGCTGATGGAACGTTTCCTTCGCGTTGTGCAGCCACTTCGGCTTGCTGGCATCGGCGAGCCAGTCGGTGAGTGTGGCGTCGTCCTTAGGATCTAGACCGGGGAGGTCCAGTTCCACACCCACGTTGTCCTTGTCCAGGATCGCGATGGACTCCCCCACAACCTCCACCGCAACCCCGGTGCGCTTCTTCAACCACGTGGCCAGCTTGCCGGGCTTGATCTCCTCTTGGGTGATGGGGATCTGATCGGTGTCCTCGAATTCCACGCCCAGCGTGCGAAACGCGCGGTTACGCAGGGTGGCTCCGAACTGCAGATCTTCGAAGACCTGCAGCGCCTCGTTGGCGTCCACCTCGGCGGGCTTGAGATCATCCATGGAATCCACCACGTCCAGGTCGCGCACCATTTCCGTGATCTCGCGTGCGAGCTTGACGTTATCGATGTTCTCCCGCAGAGACTCGCCGACCTTGCCCTTGATGTCATCCATCACATCAATCACGCCATCGAGGCTGCCGTACTGCGTGATCCACTTCTGCGCGGTCTTTGGGCCCACCCCGGGAACGCCGGGCATGTTGTCCGAGGTATCACCGCGCAGCGCCGCCAAGTCCGGGTACTGCGTAGGAGTCACGCCGTACTTCTCCTCCACGGCTTCTGGGGTGAAACGGTGCAGGTCAGACACACCCTTGAGCGTGTACAGCACGGTGACATCATCGTTGACCAACTGCAGGGAATCGCGATCGCCGGTGCAGATCAGCACCCGCATTCCCGCCTTCTGCCCCAAAGTGGCGAGGGTGGCAATGATGTCATCTGCTTCGTAGGCCTCTTTGTCAATCGTTTCGACGCCAAGGGCCTCCAAAGACCTGCGGATCAACCCAATCTGACCTTTAAACTCATCCGGGGTGGCAGGGCGCTGCGCCTTGTAGGCGGGAAATGACTCTTCGCGGAAAGTCGGACCCGAGAGGTCAAAGGCAGCGGCCACGTGCGTGGGCTGCTCCTTTTCCATCAGGCCGAGGAACATTCCGAGGAATCCGTACACCGCATTCGTGTGCTGCCCACCCGTGGTGGAGAAGTTCTGGGCGGGCAGCGCGTAGAAAGCTCGGAAGGCTAGGGAGTGACCGTCCAGCAACAGCAGCGTGGGGCGGTCATCGGTGGCATCTTTTCCAGCGGAACTCATGCTTGCCGAGTCTAGTAGAAGCCCGAGACAACGTTGGCCGAGACTACTGGGACTGCCAGCGCAGGGTGTGGAGCGGCGATCAGAAGTCGGCGATGACGAGCTTCTTCATCTGCATCATGTGAGCGAAAGCGTCCGGGCGCTGCACGAGTTCCTCCAAGTTAGCGGGGACGATCTGCCACGCCATTCCAAACTTATCCTTGAGCCACCCGCACTGCTCCGCCTCAGGTTCCGCGCTGAGGGAATCCCACAGGAAGTCGATCTCTTCCTGATCAGCGCAGTTGACCAGCAGCGATACTCCGCCGAAGCCGTGGTCTTGTCCGGAGCCGTTGTCCATGACCACGAACCACTGATCACCGATACGGAACTCGCCGAAGGCCAAGGATCCTTCCTTGGCCTTGCCGGAGGCCTCTGGATATTTAAAGGTGTTGCCCACTTCGGCGTTCTGATTGTTTTCGGTTTCCGTGCGCGCTTCGGAATTCAGCTCGCTGGCGTGGTTGAACAGTTCCACGTAGAGATTCGCAGCCTCTTCCGCACGGTCCTGTGCCGGGCCGTCGAACATCATGGATGGCATGAGGAAAGGACGCGGCTCTCCTTCTGGATTGGTGAGCATCAACTGCCAGTTCACGCCGAACTTGTCCTCGACCCAGCCGTAGTGGGTACTGAAGGGATATTCCCCGAGAGGCATCCGCTCCGTGCCGCCCTGGCACAGCTTGTCCCACAAGGTATCGAGGGCAGCGCGGGCTTTGTCCTTGTCTGCGTCGAACATAAAAGGATCGAAATTGAGCATGAAGGACATGCCAGGGCTGGGGCGGAATTCGTCACCCGCGTTGATGAGGGTCAGGAGGTAACCGTTGATGGTCACGTTGATCGTGACCGGCTGACCAGCGAATTCCTTTTGGAAATCTGGGAGATCCGTCTCCGGGTAGCGAGCCTCGACTACGGAGCTGACCTCGAAGCCGGCGGCGCTGAAGGCTTCTTCGTAGAGTGCAGCGACGGCCTCAGCACTGCGGTTGCACCAAATGTTGGGAACGAGCTTCTGCATGTTTTCCATGGGCTCGAGCATAGGTGGATTTGGCAGAGTGTGAGATGGCTGGGCGTTTAGCGAGAACGTGAGGTGGAGTATCAGATTTTCCTACTATTCCTCAAAACAGGCCTGCCATTTCCCCAAGAAAATGTGGTTCATGAGCCTACGCCAAGCAAGGAATAGTAGGAAAACCTGACGAGCCTGAGTCGGCAACGCACCAGGTCCCCCCGGGAAGTGCCACCCGTTTTACATTTCCGCAGGTCGCAAAATGTGGCGTGAGGTTGTCGTGAGACAAGGACTCTGCGGGTACGAAAAAGACCGTTTAACCTAGTTAAACGGCCTTTTTGTGTGGTGCCCCAGGTGAGACTCGAACTCACACTGGATGGGTTTTGAATCCATTGCCTCTGCCAATTGGGCTACTGGGGCGCTAATGCTTGTAACAGCCTATTGCACCGCCATAGGAAGTTACAAAACACCAGCTAGGAGACTAAGACAGCACCTCGTCGGGATCCACGATTTCAATCTTCATTCCGTTCCTCACCAGACGGTCACGGAACTCGCCGATCATCCGCTTGCCCACGCTGTTGACCTCATCGACCTTCTCCAGATCCACGGTCACATTTTCAGACTCGAAGTCGTGCTCCTGGATGGTGCGCCAGATTTTCTCGCACGCGTTGAAATCGATATCGCCCTGCAGGCGGATGACAGTTCGCTTGCCTTGAGAACCCCCCGAAGTCTGGTCATCTTCCACCGTCGAAATACTGCGCACGGCAACCCGGCCCTGCTTTTCTGGCGCCATCAAATGCAGCCCCATGTCGCGATCCAAGTATTCGAAGACGCGCTTGGCACGCACACTATTGCCTGCCTCGTCCAACTTGGGAGAAAACGCAGCAATGCCCAGACGACCAGGTAGCGTGCCGATAATCCCTCCGGACACCCCAGACTTCGCTGGCAAGCCGACGGATGCCATCCACCGTCCGGCAGCGTTGTACATGCCAGCACTAGCCATGACCGCCTGTACTTGGATCGCAACTCGCCGGCTGCACACCTGCTTGTGCGTCCTAGGCTGAACTCCCCCATTAGCCAACGTCGCGGCCATCATGGCCAAGTCGGACACAGTGACCATTATGGAGCACTGCTTGACGTAGCTGACAATCGCGTCTTCTGCAGAATCCTGAATCATCCCGTAGCTGCGGAGCATGTAGGCCAGCGACATATTTCGGTCTGAAGTCTCAAGCTCGGAATCACAGGTATCGCTATCAATCCGGAGCTGCCGCCCGGCCAGATCTGAGAAGAATTCGAGGATCTTATTCACTCGGTCCTCCACAGACGACTCTTCACCATTGATCAGCTGGTTCACCGTGATCGCACCCGCGTTGATCATCGGGTTCATGGGCCGCTTGGTCGCCTTATCCAAGCTCAGCTCGTTGAATGCCTCGCCGGAAGGCTCCACGCCAACAAAGCGTGCAACTTCCTCCAGCCCCTCTTCTTTCAGGGCCAAGGCATAGGCGAAAGGCTTAGACAATGACTGGATGGTGAATTCTCGCTCCGAGTCCCCCTCTCGGAGACCCTCGGCGTACACCTGCCCCTCATTGGTACAGAAAGCAACCGCAAAAGGCTCCGGATCTGCCGCCGCGAGCTCTGGGATATATGCAGCTACCTCCCCTTCGCTATTGTCCTGCAGCTTCTTCAATAGCTCCCGCAGGTAATCACCGATTACATCGTCTTTCATTCCACTGCCCCTTCTAACGTCAATAGCACTGCCTTATTCTCCACGCCGCCACCGTAGTTACCTATTCCGCCACTAGTTGGGAGCACCCGATGGCACGGCACGATGATGCTCACAGGGTTCTTACCAACCGCAGTGCCCACCGCCCGGGAGGCTCCCTCGTTGTGCAACGCTGCGGCAATATCCCCGTATGTCACGGTCTGTCCTGCCGGAATCTTCTCCAGCTCGGACCACACAGACTTCTGCCACTGCGTGCCCCGCAACTCATACGTCACAGTGAAAACCTCACGCTCGCCCGCAAAGTATTCATCCAGTTCGGACTGGAGCTGCACCCACAGCGGAACCGCGCTGGCGTCGTCGAAAAAACAAGATTCGGAAGGCGCCAACGGTTGGCCTGCAAACCACAGCCCCACGAGCACATCCCCATCCCTCTCCGCGATCATTTTTCCGCGCGGAGAGTTGAGCAGGGCGAGGTGAGTATTATTCATAAGCTCCTATATACTTTCCGCATGATAAACAGCGTTTCCCGCCGCATGCTGAAGGCGACCATCGCTTTGAGCCTAACCACGGTGCTGGCCGCGTGTGTAACCAACGAGGAACTCGGCAATCCAGAGGGATGGGAAAAGGTCCAGCCCGCGAAAAATGAAGCGCTGGCGAAGCTCGTCCCCGAACCCATCGCGCAGCGCGGAACCCTCGCCGTGGGCGCCAACACCCCGTACGCCCCGGCGCAGTTCAAGAACTCCCAAGGCCAGATCATTGGCTACGAAGTCGACCTCATTAGTGCCGCCGCGGCTGTTCTCGGACTCAAGGTGGACATGCGGCAGATGGATTTCAACCTCATCCTCCCCTCCATCTCTGGAGACACGGTGGACGTGGGCGCCTCGTCGTTTACGGATACAGAGGAGCGCCAGGAAAACTACGACTTCGTGGACTTTTTCAATGCTGGAGTCGCCTGGGCCACCCAGCAGGGACGCGAGGGTAGCATCGATCCGGACAATGCCTGTGGCTTGACCGTCGCTGTTCAAAAGGGAACCTATTCCGAAACTGACGAAGTTCAGGGCAAGTCCGAGCAGTGCGTGGCTGAGGGCAAGCCCGCGATCAATAAGATGGTCTTCGCCACCGCGGACTCCGCCGCCACCGCCACGATCCTGAGGAAGGCGGATGCGTACTCTTCGGACTCGCCGGTGATCTCCTACGCCGTGGAGCGCTCAGACGACAAGCTGGCGCAGATCGGCGAGGCCTTTGACACCGCCCCCTTCGGCTGGGCAGTCAAGAAGCAGTCCGAGCTGGGACCAGCGTTGACGGCCGCTCTACAGGAGCTTCTGGAATCCGGCGACTACCAACAGATCCTCCAACCGTGGGGGCTCAAAGAGGGTGCCATCGATACCGTGACCTTCAACTTGGGCCCTGTGCCGAACACCAGCGGTAGCCGCGGCGCGCAAGCCCGTCGCCCTGCTACACCACCTCGACCAGGCTTCCCCCGCAGCGCTTTCGCAGCATCTCGCGGTACGTCACGCCGCACCCGCCGCACGTCCGGTTCTCTTCTGACCATGCAAAGGACTCACGCATGACCTCCTCCCCCGACACCTCCTCAGCCGCGGCCACCCCGGCCACAAAGCGCCGCCCCAAGGAAAACCAAGCCATCCCGCTGCGCCATCCTGGCCGTTGGGTCTTTGCCTCGTTGGTTCTTGTGTTGCTGGGAATTTTTCTTTTCGATGCCGCCAGCCGCGAGGCCTATCACTGGGATACCTACTTCAAGTACATCCTGGACACTCGCGTTGCCGTGGCTGCTCTGCACACCATCGCTTTGACCATCCTGGCCATGGTGCTGGGAGTGGTGCTGGGCTCGATCGTCGCCGTTCTGCGCATGTCCCCCAACCCGGTGCTGCAGGGAGTGTCCTGGCTGTACCTGTGGATATTCCGCGGCACGCCGGTGTATGTGCAGCTGGTGTTCTGGGGTCTACTGGGCGCTGTCTACCAGGTGGTGAACTTGGGCGTGACTGAGGTGGACTTGCAGGATGTTCTTCAGAATGCTTTCTTGCTGGCCGTCTTGGGCTTGGGCCTCAACGAAGCTGCCTACATGGCCGAAATCGTCCGCGCCGGAATCCAAGCCGTTCCGGAAGGCCAATCCGAGGCCTCCAAGGCGCTGGGCATGACGTGGTGGCAGAACATGCGCCGTACCGTATTGCCGCAGGCCATGCGTATCATCATTCCACCCACGGGCAACGAGCTGATTTCCTTGCTGAAGACCACCTCGCTAGTCATCGCTATCCCTTACACCGGCGAGCTCTATGGACGCAGCACGGATATCTCCAACAGCATCTTCCAGCCCGTGCCGCTGTTGATGGTCGCGGCCACGTGGTACCTGCTGATCACCAGCGTTTTGATGGTTGGCCAGCACTACCTGGAGCGCTACTTCTCCCGTGGTTCTTCCCGCCAGCTGTCCGCCCGTCAGCTCGCTGTTTTGACCGACGCCGAGGGTGTGCCACCGCGCAACGTGACCGTCGAAAACAACCAGCGTTCCCACGGACAGTCCTAGACAGAAGCGACAAAGGACAAGCACTGATGACTAACTCTTCACAGCCCACTGTTGCGGGCTCTGCCGTACCCATGATCGCCATCAAGGACATGTGGAAGCGCTATGGTCGCCTCGACGTGCTCAAGGGCATCGACCTCGTGGTGCCTCGCGGCTCGGTGACCTGCTTGATCGGGCCTTCGGGCTCCGGCAAGTCCACCCTGCTGCGCTGCGTCAATCACCTGGAGCAAATCAACTCTGGCCGCGTCGAGGTAGACGGCGAGCTGATTGGTTACAAGGAAAAGGACGGAAAGCTCTACGAGATTTCCGAAAAGGACGCGGCCAAGCAGCGCTTAGAGATAGGCATGGTGTTCCAACACTTTAATCTGTTCACACACCGCACTGTGCTGGAAAACATCATCGAGGCGCCCATCCAGGTCAAGGGCGAGTCCAAGGCAGAGGCCACTAAGCACGCGCGAGAGCTGCTGGAGCGGGTGGGCTTGGCGTCGAAAGAAAACGCTTACCCCATCCAGCTCTCTGGCGGGCAGCAACAGCGCGTGGCGATTGCCCGCGCGCTGGCGATGCGTCCAAAGCTGATGCTGTTCGACGAGCCCACCTCTGCGCTGGATCCTGAGCTGGTAGGCGAGGTACTGGGCGTGATGCGCAAACTGGCCGACGAGGGCATGACCATGCTGGTGGTTACCCACGAGATGGGCTTTGCGCGCGAGGTCGCGGATACCGTCGTGTTCATGGACGGCGGCGTGGTGGTGGAAAGCGGTCCTGCCGGCGAGGTCATCACAAACCCGCAGCAGGAACGCACGCAGGAATTCCTCTCCAGCCTGCTCTAGAACCAACAAAAGGAGCTTAAGGCTGCACCTGCACGTGCCACGGCACGCGCGGGGAGCCCGGATCGTCCTGAACCTGGCGCAGCAGTGGTTCCTTGGGGTCCTTCTCTCGCACGGTCAACAACTCTGCGAAGTGCATGGTGAGCCCAGAGATGGAGCCCATGCCGTAGTGGCGAACGTCCACCTTGATTTCCGTACCTTCGGGGGCATCGTCGCTGTCTGGGTCACTTTCTTCACCGAACCGCTCCACCCACGTGGTGACCAATTCGGGATCCGGAACAAGGCCGGTGGTGACGTCCAGATCAGCGTCTAGGTCATCTCCCAGAGCGGCTACGAGGTTGCGGAAATCGTCCTCGATGAACTCCAGCTGGCTAGGTTTCGCGAGAATGCGGAATGTGATGCTTGGCATGCCTCAATTTGTACACCACGGCCCATTGCGCGTTTTCTCCCCGTCCGCATGCCCTCATTTACCGAGCTGCAATTTCTCCTGGGTTATATTTGAGGGGTGATTGGTTCATCTTCGCATCTCCCCGCCCCCGTCCCGCCGCTGACGACACTGCCGGACGGAACGATCAAGCAGGTCAACCCGTTTACGGGCATGGAAGTGTGGACGGTCCCCGGCCGGGCGAACCGCCCGTTGTCTGTCCACACCGTGGAGGCCAAGGAGATCACGGACCGCGATAGCACCTGTGCCTTCGGCAATGACCGCAAGTGGGACACTCCTCCGGAAAAGGCGCGCCTTGTCCTGGATGAGGACGAGAAGCCGCGGATCTTGCGGGGAGTCAAGGCCAGCCAGCTGGAGGACACGAATCCCCTGTTCCGCCGGGTTGCCAATCTCTTCGAGATCCTGACCTACGAATACTGGGCGCTGAACTACGGCCACACCATTACCGCCGCAGCCGCGAAGCACAAGGTGGATTACCTCTCGGAAGAAGAGGGCCAGCAGCACGTGGAGCAGATTCTGCGCGTGAAGATGGAAGCCGCTGGGCACTCGCCAGAGGAGATCGACGAGCTCTTCTCCGAGGAGCGCCGCATGCAGACGCTGCAGGAGAAGTCTGACAGCTTGTTCGCGGGTGGCCACGATGTCATCATCGCCCGGGATCACTACGTCCCCGGCGCCACCACGACGGATCAGCTGGCCAGCTCCGGCACGTTGAGCTGGCAGGATCACCGGCACTTCATCGCCTTTACCGTCGATGGCATGGATCAGCTGTACCGTTCCAACCGCTATGCGCGCTACGTTGCGGTGTTCCAGAATTGGCTCGCCCCCGCCGGCGCTAGCTTTGATCACCTGCACAAGCAGCTGGTGGCGATCGATGAGCACGGCCTGCAGAACGAGGTGGAGATCGCCCAGGTTCGCCGCAATGCCAACATGTACAACGAGTGGGCGGTGGATTACGCCTCCCGCTTCAACTTGGTGTTGGCGGAAAATGACCACGCGATTGCCTTCGCCGGGTTCGGCCACCGCTTCCCCACCCTCGAGGTCTTCAGCAAGTCCGCCACCACGGAACCTTGGCTGATGTCCGACGAGGAGCGCGACGATGTGGCCGATCTGGTGCATGCCTGCCACATCGCCGCTGGTCCGGACATCCCGTGCAACGAGGAGTGGCTGCACCGTCCCCTGGACGTGGACGTGCCCATGCCGTGGCGCATCGTCATCAAGTGGCGCGTGTCCACGATGGCTGGTTTTGAAGGTGGCACGAAGATCTACATCAACACCATCTCCCCGGGCAATCTCAAGGACCGTGTGCTCCCGGCTCTCATCGAGGCCCGCGAGCAGGGCCGTTTGGCCCCTGGTATTCGCCTCGGCGATGAGTGTAAGTTCGCCCCGAACCAGCTGAAGTACAACCCCGCCATCCGCTAAAGTTAGCGTTCCTTAAGATGGAGGCATGTCTGACTCCATCACCGATGCCCCCTCGTCGTCCCCTTCCTCCCCGTCTTTTTCTTCCGACGCCAGCGCCATAGCCGCGTTCGCTTCTGACCACAGCGTGGATCTGAGCTGGCAGCAGGAGTTCTATCGGTGGATGCACAAGCATCCCGAGCTGTCTTTGCACGAGGAGAAGACTGCGGCCTTTATCGCGGAAAAGCTGGAGGATTTCGACTGCGAGGTCACCACTGGGGTGGGCGGCCACGGCGTGGTTGCGGTGTTTAGCAATCCCCCTGCCAGTGGCGAGTCCTCCACCATCTTGATGCGGGCGGATTTCGATGCTCTACCGGTGACGGAGGATACGGGCCTGGAGTGGGCCTCGGAAAATGAGGGTGTGATGCACGCCTGCGGCCACGATGCACACACCAGCGCACTGATGGGGCTGTGCGCCGTCATGGACGAGTGCCGCGATAAGTGGCAGGGAACGTTCATCGCGCTGTTCCAGCCGGCTGAGGAAGTCACCCGCGGCGCTGGAATGATGATCGAGGATGGGCTCAGCGAAGTCATCCCCACCCCAGACCTGTGCCTGGGCCAGCACATTGTTCCGGGCAAGGCAGGCACCGTGATGTCTGCTCCCGGGCCGGTACTTGCCGCCTGCGATACGATCACCGTCACGCTGCACGGCAAGTCTGCGCACGGTTCCCAGCCGCACGAATCGTTGGATCCCACGTACCTGGCGGCGATGATCGTGGTGCGTTTACAGGGCATCGTGGGCCGCGAAGTCTCCCCAGAGGACTTCGCGGTGATTACCGTGGGAACACTGAGCTCGGGTCACACCAACAACACCATTCCGGAGACCGCCACCCTGGTGCTGAACTGCCGTTTCTACGACACCTCCGTGCGAGACAAGACGTATGCCGCGATCGAGCGTGTGATCAAGGGGGAGTGCATCGCCTCCGGATGCACCAAGGATCCGGAGATCGAGTTCTCCGCTCATGGCGAGCTGACGGACAATTCCCCGTCTGTCTTCGAGACTGTGCGTCCCGTGTTCGATGCCACGTTCGGCGATGCGTCCATCGACGCAGACCGGTGGACGGCCTCGGAGGACTTCTCGGAGATCCCTCGGCACTTCAACGTGCCCTATCTGTTCTGGACTGTCGGTGCCACAGACCCACAGGTCTGGGCCGATGGAACCGACGTACCTGGCAATCACAGCCCCCAGTTCGCCCCCGCCCGCGGAACTGTGGAAGCTGCCACCACGGCCGCCGTTGCGGCTGTGCTGACATACATGTGGCGCTAACTAAAAAGTTAGCGCCACATCGGAACAGATCCCGGAACTACTTGCTGTGCTCTTGGCCCAGCAAGTGCACCTGAATCATGTTGGTGTTGCCGGCGATTCCTGGAGGGGATCCGGCCACCACGACCATCATGTCGTCATAGTTGTACTCATCCATGGACAGCAGAGCCTCGTCCAAGGAGCGAATCATCTTGTCAGTGCTGGACACGTCCCCCACGAGGAAAGTCTCCGCACCCCAGGTCAGTGCCAGCTGAGAACGCACGGCCTGCGACGGCGTGAACACCAGCAGCGGCAACCGCGAGCGCAAGCGCGCCACGCGCTTGGCCGTATCGCCGGTGGAAGTGAATGCCACCAAAGCGCGCGCGTTCAAGCGCTCGCCGATGTCCTTGGCTGCATAAGAGATCACACCACGACGGGTGCGCGGGCGGTGACTCAGCGGCGGAACGTCGCCATCGATCTCCGCTGCCGTGACGATGCGAGCCATGGTCTGCACCGTGGTGATCGGGTGCTTACCCACGGAGGTCTCGCCGGAGAGCATCACGGCATCCGCACCATCCAGCACAGCGTTGGCCACGTCCGATGCCTCCGCACGAGTGGGACGAGAATTCTCAATCATGGAATCCAGCATCTGGGTAGCCACGATCACCGGCTTGGCGTTCTCACGAGCAATCTGGATAGCCCGCTTCTGCACCAGCGGAACATCCTCCAGTGGAACCTCCACGCCGAGGTCACCGCGTGCCACCATCACGGCGTCAAACGCGAGAATGACCGGTTCCAACGCATCCACGGCTTCCGGCTTCTCCAGCTTGGCGATCACGGGAACGCGGCGGCCAACCTCGTCCATGATCTCGTGGACCAACTCCACATCCGCTGGGGAACGCACGAAGGACAGCGCGATGAAGTCCACACCCAGACGCAGGGCGAAGCGCAGGTCCGTCTTGTCCTTCTCGCTGAGGGCGGGAACGGAGATGTTCATGCCCGGCAGGGATACGCCCTTGTTGTTGGACACGGGGCCACCTTCGGTGACCTCGCAGACCACGTCGTTGCCGTCTACTTCCTTACAGACCAGGGCGACTTTGCCGTCGTCCACCAGGAGGCGGTCGCCGGGGCGCGCGTCGCGGGCAAGGCCCTTGTAGGTGGTGGAGACGCGGTCGTGGGTGCCCTGCACGTCGTCGACGGTGATGCGGACGGTCTCGCCGGTGGCCCAGACAGTGGCGCCTTCGGTGAAACGGCCGAGGCGAATCTTCGGGCCCTGCAGGTCGGCGAGGATGCCTACTGCGTGTCCGGTCTTGTCGGAGGCCTCACGAACCCACTTGTAGTTTTGCTCGTGATCGGCGTGATCGCCGTGTGAGAAGTTGAGGCGAGCGACATCCATTCCGGATTCCACAAGTCCCAAAATATTGTCTTGCGAGGCCACTGCGGGCCCCAGGGTGCACACGATCTTGGTTCTTCTGTTCACCCCATTGAGGATACAGCAGGGCTATTGAGTCTTCAGACCAGTGTCGGGGTCTCGGCGCACCTTGCGGGTGATCGCCACAAATACCGCCACGGCCGCGGCGAAGACCACCGCAGAGACCACCACGTTGATGCGCACTTCGCCGAAGATCATCGTGGCGGGATCGGTGCGCAGCATCTCGATGAAGAAGCGCCCCAGCGTGTAGCCCGCTACGTAGAGCGCGAAGACTCGACCGTGGCTGAGCTTGAAGCGCCGATCCGCCCACACCAGCAGCACGCAGATCAGCAGGTTCCACACGATCTCGTAGAGGAAGGTGGGTTGCACCACGGCGATGACCTCGCCCGTGGAGCGCCCGTTGATGGGCGATTCGACGCCAGCTTCCGTCACCCTGCGGTAGATCTCCAAGGCCCATGGGGAATCCGATGGTCCGCCGTAGAGTTCCTGGTTAAACCAGTTTCCGAGGCGGCCAATGGCCTGCGCCAGAATAATCGTGGGCGCCACGGCATCCGCAAAAGGAGCCAGTGGGACTTTCTTGATCTTGAATAGCACCCATACGGCCAGGGTGCCCAGAATGATTGCTCCCCAAATGCCCAGGCCACCGTTGGTGATCTTGAAGACATCCATGGGGTTCTTGCCGGGACCGAAGTACCGGTGCCAGTCCGTGATGACGTGGTACAGGCGGCCACCGATGATGCCCGCGGGCACCGCTACCAGCAGCGCATCCACTACGACTTCTGGGTCTCCGCCCCGCTTGGCGTAACGCGCCCGGGACCAGAAGTAGGCCACCACCACGCCGGTGAGGATGCACAGCGCGTAGGCGCGCAGCGGGATCGGGCCCAAATGCCACACGCCCTGCGGTGGCGATGGAATGTTGGCGAGAATCATCTGGTCCATGGGTTAGACGTTTCCTCGCACTCCCGCGGCCAACTCTTCTGCCAGATCGGCCAAGCGACCGTCTTCGGCGGCCTGGATCAGCGCGGAACCCACGATCACTCCATCGGCGTATTCGGCGATGGAGGCCGCCTGCTCGCCGCTGCGCACGCCCAGCCCCACGGCCACGGGAAGGTCGGTGACCTCACGAGTGCGGGCCACAAGCTCTTCCGCGGACGAGGCCACGGACTCCTGTGCGCCAGTGACACCCATGTGGGAGGCAGCGTAGATGAAACCGCCGCCCGCGTTGACGGTGGATTCCAGCCGCTGTGGGGTGGTCGAAGGCGCCACGAGGTAGACCGGATCCAGGTCGTTGACCTCACAGGCCTTAGCCCAGCGCTCGGCCTCTTCTGGAAGCAAGTCAGGGATGATACTTCCCAAACCGCCAGCTTCGGCCAGTTCCTCTGCCATCTTCTCCGGCCCGTACTGCAGCACGGGGTTCCAGTAGGTCATGATCACGGCGTTGCCACCGGCCTCGGTGATCTTGCGCACGACCTCGATGGTGTCTTTGACTCGGAAGCCGTTGTCCAGTGCTACGTCCGCGGCGTGCTGGATGGTCGGGCCGTCCATCATCGGGTCGGTGAATGGGATGCCCACCTCAATGAGGTCCGCGTGCTGCGCCAGCGTTTCCACCAGCTCGATGGATCCGCTGAGGGTGGGGAATCCTGCGGGCAGGTATCCCACGAAAGCTGCGCGGCCTTCTGCCTTGGCGTCCGTGAACACCTTGGCCAAACGTGAACTCTGCGACCGTGCCATTAGTTCTGATCCTCCTTGAGCTTCATGCCGAACCACTTGGCTGCGGAATCCACGTCCTTATCGCCACGACCGGACAGATTGATGATGATGCGTGCGCCTGGTTCGCGTTCTGCCACCTTGATGGCCGCTGCCACGCCGTGTGCGGATTCGATCGCGGGGATGATTCCTTCGGTTTCGCACAGCGCCTTGAATGCGTCCATGGCCTCCGTGTCCGTGACCGGCAGGTATTCTGCGCGTCCGGCTTCGTGGAGTGCGGAGTGTTCTGGTCCGACGCCAGGGTAATCCAGGCCTGCAGAGATGGAGTGGGACTCCACGATCTGTCCGTCTTCGTTTTGCATCAGGTCCGCATACGAGCCTTGGAAGACTCCCTTGCGGCCTACGTTGATGGGGGCTGCGTGCCGGCCGGTCTCTACTCCGTCGCCGGCAGCCTCAGCGCCGATGATCTTCACGCCTTCATCTTCGATGAACGCGTGGAATAGGCCGATGGCGTTAGAACCGCCGCCGACACAGGCCACCACGGCATCTGGAAGTTGGCCAGTTTCCGCCTGGAACTGCTGGCGTGCCTCTACTCCGATCACCCGCTGCAAATCGCGCACCATCTGTGGGAAGGGGTGCGGACCGGCGGCGGTGCCGAAGCAGTAGTAGGTGTCATCAGCATTGGAGACCCAAAAGCGCATGGCCTCGTTGATCGCGTCCTTGAGGGTGCGGGAGCCAATGGTGACCACTTCCACCGTGGCGCCCAGCAGGCGCATGCGGGCGATGTTGAGTGCCTGTCGCAGCGCGTCCACCTCACCCATGTAGACCTTGCACTCGATGCCCATCAAGGCACAGGCGGTGGCGGTGGCCACGCCGTGCTGGCCGGCCCCGGTTTCTGCGATAACCTGGGTCTTGCCCATGCGCTTGGCCAGCAGAACTTGGCCCAACACGTTGTTGATCTTGTGGGAACCGGTGTGGTTCAGATCTTCGCGCTTGAGCCATACGTCCGCGCCGACTCGCTGAGAGAAGCGCTCAGCGTGGTACAGCGGTGAGGGGCGGCCGGAGTACGTGCGGTGCAGTTCATCGAGCTCACGCAGGTAGGCAGGATCCGCCTTCGCTTTGCCCCAAGCATCGGTGATCTCATCGATCACGGCCATCAGGGCTTCTGGAATATAGCGCCCGCCGTAATCGCCCCAGTGTCCCCGCGTATCGGGCTCGTGGTGCGTGGCAGTGGCTAGAATCTCGCCCGCAGTTGGCAGGGCATTACCCTGTGCATCGGAATTCTTAGCGTGCTTAATCTTGTCCTCGCTATTCACCCGATCTACATTACCGCCACCCGGGACAGCGCTCACGCTCGGCTTATCTAGAACCTCGGGGCTAGCACTTCTTCGGGCAGGACGGGTGCTGGCCAGCCACAACCAACTCGTGGCACTTCTTACCCGGATCCTCGGCAGTCACCAGGCCTTCGCCGATCAAGATGGCATCAGCGCCTGCTCCTGCGTAGGCCAGAAGATCGTGCTTGTTCTGCACGCCGGACTCGGCAATCTTGATGACGTCGTTGGGGAGCCCCGGGGCAATACGGGAAAATACGCCGTTGTCCACTTCCAGGGTCTTCAGGTTGCGAGCATTCACGCCAATCACCTTGGCACCGGCCTGCACGGCTCGCTCGGCTTCTTCCTCGGTGTGAACCTCCACCAAGGCGGTCATGCCCAAAGATTCCGTGCGATCCAGCAGGCTTTCCAACCGACGCTGATCCAAGGCCGCCACGATCAGCAGGATGACATCCGCGCCGTGGGCTCGGGCCTCGTGAATCTGGTACGGATTTACCATGAAATCCTTACGCAGCAATGGGATTTCGACGTTGCGTCGAACAGCATCAAAATCAGCCAGAGACCCCTTGAACCGGCGCTGCTCGGTCAAGCAACTGATGACCGAGGCTCCAGCTTCCTCGTAGGCAGCGGCCAGCACTTCTGGCTCAGGAATGTCAGCCAGATCGCCCTTGGATGGGCTGGCACGCTTGACCTCAGCGATGACAGACACGCACTTGTTGGCCAGCGCGGCATAAGCATCGATGGCTGGTGGCGCGTCGTAGGACTGTGCCTTGATCTCCTTGTACGGGATCTGGGCTTCTCGGACAGCCTGGTCTTCCAGCACACCCGCGATGATTTGATCAAGAACGCTAGGGGTTGGTGAGGTCATGAACTGTTCCAATCTGTTGAGCAGGTCCGTGGTGCGAAGTCTGGCCTCTGCACGCTGCAGGTTCACACAGCTAGTGAACCTAAGGGTATCGGTCTACTTCCGAGGTTTAAAATCAGCCCTTGGTCTGGCCGTCGCCCTTGGGCCTGTTCTTCGCCTCACGGTTCGCATCGTTGCGTTCTGCTTCGTCAGCCTCGTCTGCCTCGGTAGGGTCCACACCGGCATCCAGCGCATCCCACAGCACGCGGCTGGAATCCGGGTTGTCTGCGAGATCCTCGTGCACGTGCTCGCGGCGGACCTCCGGGGTGACGTAGCGAGAGTTGGCTTCCGTGCGCTCACCCGGCTGCATGGCCAGGATCACGCCACCGATGACACCCAGCGCAGCGGCAACGATCGCCAGCAGTACAGGTGCAGTGTGTACTTCCGTCGAGGCCACCTGCGCCCAGTCGGAAATAGTCTCCGGGGCGTTCTGTCGCTGCGTCGCCACACCGGAAACCAGCAGGTCGCGCACGCGCATCAGATCAACGTCCGTGGTCAGCAGGCTGACCGAGCGGAAGCTCGCAGTTCCAGCCAGCAGCACCACCAGCACACCCAAAATACGACGGATCAGCGGCTGCATAGCCAAGCTCAAAATCAAACAAGCCAGCATGGCCAGCGCCAGCGGAGTGGCCGCGGGATCCCAGACGGATCCCACCAAGCTGCGGGAGAATTCGCCGGTCTTGTCGTCGAAAATCTGCGCGGTGACGTACTTCATGCGGCCAGCACCCCACAGCCCGGCGGCAGAAAGAACCACCAAGATCAGTGCCATGCTGCGGTTGCGCTTGGCAACGCTGGTTTGCCCGGCCATTAGCTCAGCTCCGTTTCTGCGGAGCGCATCGTCTCTGCGGCCGCCACTGCGCGCAACACCGCTGCTGCCTTGTTTCGTGTTTCTTCGTCCTCAGCAACCGGATCGGAATCTGCGACGATTCCGCCTCCGGCCTGCACGTACACCGTGCCGTCCTTGTACACGCCCGTACGAATCGCAATGGCTTGGTCTGTGTTGCCGGAGAAGTCGAAGTAGCCGACAGTTCCGCCGTACACGCCACGCCGCGTGTCCTCGAGGCGGTCAATGATGCTCAGAGCACTCGGCTTCGGCGCGCCAGAAAGCGTTCCCGCGGGGAACGTAGCGGCGAAGGCGTCCACAGCAGTCTTGCCCTCCTCCAACTTTCCGCTAACTCCTGAGACCAAGTGCATGATCGCGCTGTAGCGCTCCACGTGACGGAAGTCGTGGACTTCCACGGTTCCTGGAGTGCATACTCGGCCGATGTCGTTGCGTCCCAAGTCCACCAGCATGAGGTGCTCGGAGTTTTCTTTCTCGTCGTTGCCCAATTCCTTTTCGAACTGCACGTCTTCCTCGTAAGACGCTCCGCGAGGACGTGACCCGGCGATGGGGAACGTGGTCACCTCTCCAGACTTGACCTGTACCAACGATTCCGGAGACGAGCCGATCACGTGGAACGCAGTATCGGTGAAATCCTCGGTGGGAACGTTTAGCAGGAACATGTACGGACTGGGGTTGGCCACGCGCAGCATGCGGTAGATGTCCAGAGGTGCCGCGGAGGTGTCCATTTCGAAGCGCTGCGAGAGTACCACTTGGAAGGCATCGCCGGCGCGGACGTGTTCCTTGACTTCCTCGATGCGGGAGAGGTGATCGTCCATGGTCCTCTGCCGACGGACCTGTGGTTCCGGGGTGGAAAATGTGTCGACGCCACCAGTGTCGCCCGAGTTGAGTCTCTCCACCATTTCATCGATCTTGCCTACTGCTTCGTTGTAGGCTTCGTCGACTCGGGCATCTGAGTTATCCCAGTTGACCACGGTCGAGATGAGCCAGATCGCACCCTCGTGGTGGTCCACGGCGGCCATGCCGTCTACCAGCAACTGGAGCATGTCCGGCACGTCGAGATCGTTGTCGCAGGTATCCGGCAGATCCTCGATGTAGCGGATCATGTCAAAGCTCATGAAGCCGACTAGGCCGCTGGTCAGCGGAGGCAGCCCCTCGATGGGTGCAGTGTGCAGAGCGCTGAGAGTCTCCCGGATGGCATCCAGTGGGTCCACGTTGTCTGGCATGTCCACGGGAGGCTCACCAATCCAGCGCGCTGCCGAATCCTTAGCGGTCAGGGCACAGCGTGCGCCTGTGCCGATGTACGACCAGCGATCCCACGATTGTCCTTGCGCGGCGGATTCCAGCAAGAAGGTTCCGGGGCGCCCTTCGGCCAGCTTGCGGTAGGCGCTCAGTGCGGTCTGGCCATCTGCCAGAACTTTACGGACAACGGGCACTACGCGGTGGTTGGTCGCCAGAGCGCGGAATGTCTCGCGGGAGGTCATGAAAGCTTCAGACATGGGTTCCATTGTGCACCAACTACACAGGCGCTAGAGAATCCGGTCTGCGTCGAAACAGGTGCGCGTGCCAGTGTGGCAGGCGGCACCTACCTGGTTGACGTGCACCAGGATCGTGTCCGCATCGCAGTCCAGCCGGACCGAGGTGACTTCCTGAGTGTGTCCGGAGGTCTCGCCCTTGATCCAGTACTCCTGCCGGGAGCGGGACCAATAGGTGCCCTTCTTGGTAGCCAGCGTGTGAGCCAGGGCGTGATCATTCATCCACGCCATCATCAGCACGTCGTTGGTATCCGCGTCTTGGACGATGGCTGGCACGAGCCCATCTGCGTTGGTCTTCAAGCGGGATGCGATGTCTGGATCCAGCTCATAGTCCGCAGGATTGTTGCTGCTCACAAGCGCACCTCGATGCTTTCGTCCGCCATGGCCTGCTTGACCTCGGGGATAGTGACCTCGCCGAAGTGGAAGATGGAGGCAGCCAATACAGCATCGGCGCCAGCGGCGACGGCCGGTGCGAAGTCGCTGGCCTTGCCAGCACCACCGGAGGCGATGACGGGGATGTTCACGGCCGCGCGTACGGCTTCGAGCATCTCGATGTCGAATCCCTCTTTGGTGCCATCCGCATCCATAGAGTTCAGCAGGATCTCCCCCACGCCCAGCTCTTCGCCGCGGCGAGCCCATTCGATAGCGTCGATTCCCGTGCCCTTGGTGCCACCGTGCGTGGTCACCTCGTAAGCACCAGGCTCGCCTTCGGGCAAGCGCCGAGCGTCTACGGACAAAACGATGCACTGCGCGCCGAAGCGCTCGGACAGCTCGCGCAGCAGCTCCGGCCGCGCGATGGCAGAGGAGTTCACGGAGACTTTGTCCGCGCCTGCGCGCAGCAGGGCGTCCACGTCATCGGCGCTGCGCACGCCGCCGCCCACGGTCAGTGGGATGAAGATTTGGTCGGCGGTGCGTCGCACGACCTCCAGGATGGTGCCGCGTCCTTCTTTCGACGCCGACACATCCAAAAAGGTCAGCTCATCTGCACCTTCAGCGTCATACCGAGCCGCGAGTTCTACGGGGTCACCGGCATCGCGGAGTCCCTGGAAGTTTACGCCCTTGACTACCCGTCCTTCTTTGACGTCCAGGCACGGGATGACTCGAGTGGTGACGCTCAATTGATGCCTCCTCGGTCGCGGATTTCTTGAGCGGTGCGTGCGGCAGTGCCGATGGGAACGGCCTGAATGTGCTGCAGCAAAGTGGCGTGCACCTCTGGCTCACCGGCGACCAAACCGGAGACGCCTGGGCGCCACGGGTTTCCAGCGAAGTCGGTGGCCACTCCCCCGTTTTCCTGCACGGCAAGGATGCCCGCGGCGTTGTCCCACAGGTTCGGGCTGAAAGTCACGGTGCCGCCGAACACTCCGGCGGCGGTGAAGGCCAAGTCGATGCCCACGGAACCCGTCACACGCATGCGTGGGTAGGACTTGCCGATTTCGTTGAGCATGTCCTGGCGGTAGCTGATGGGCAGGTTGCCGCGGCGCTGCGAGAGGATGGAGCCGAAGCTGATCTGCGTCACACCGGGATCTGACGGTGGCAACGGGCGGGCAGGCATGCCGTCCACCAGCAATCCGTGCCCCCGACGGGCAGAAATACGGCGTCCTAGCAGCGGCATCTCCGTGACAGACAGTTGTGTCTCGCCTTTGTGGACCAGTGCCAGCAGGATGCAGGCAAAGGGATTGCCTACCGCGTAGTTGGCGGTGCCATCAATGGGATCGACCACCCAGTAGGTCTCTGGCTCGATGTCTTCCTGCACGGTGTTCGCGCGGGGACCGTCGATGCCATCGGCCTTGTCTTGGTTCGGGTAGCGCTCCTGTGGCATTTCGCCAGGGATCTCACCGGGAAGAACCGTGCCGAATTCCTCGCCGTGCACGGGCAGGCCGGTGTATTGGCTCAGTAGCGTGCGCAGCTGGCGCTCCACAGAGAGATCCGCCTCGGTGGCGAAGTCTCCGGGAGACTTGATGATCTCTGGCTCCGCACCCACAGCTGCGGAAAAGGTAGATTCGGCTTCATCCACGGCAGCTTCGGCGATAGCCAGCAGCGTGCGCGTATCTAGCTGGTCGCTGTTGTCCATGCTCATGGTCGCGCTGCCTCCAGAGCTTCTTCCAAAGTGAACTTACCTGCGTACAGGGCCTTACCCACGATGGCGGAATCCACACCCTCGCCCACAACCTTTGCCAGCGCACGGATATCGTCCAGCGAGGAAATTCCACCCGAGGCCACCACGGGCGCAGAGGTAGCTGCGGCGACTTCGCGGAGCAGCTCGATGTTCGGACCGTTGAGCATGCCATCGCGGCTGACATCGGTGACGACCAAACGGGATACGCCCTGGGAATCCAGGCGCTCCAGAACCTCCCAAAGCTCGCCACCATCGGAGGTCCAACCGCGTCCACGCAGGCGCCATTCGCCGTCCACCTGGCGTGTATCCAGGCCGATGGCCACCTTGTCTCCGTAGCGCTTGATCACGGACTCACACCACTCGGGATCTTCCAGAGCGGCGGTGCCGATATTCACGCGGCGGCAGCCGGTGGACAGTGCGCGTTCCAGGGATTCGTCGTCGCGGATACCACCGGAGAGCTCCACGTCTACGTCCAGCTGCCCCACCACGTCACGCAAGATTTTGAAGTTGCTTCCGCGCCCGAAGGCCGCATCCAGGTCCACTAGGTGGACCCACTCTGCGCCAGCGTTTTGCCAGGCCAGGGCCGCGTCGATGGGAGCACCATAGTTGGTCTCCGTGCCAGCTTCGCCCTGGACGAGGCGCACGGCCTGCCCATCGGCGACATCGACTGCGGGAAGCAAAACGAGCGGTTGGGCGGCAGAAGTCATGACTGAAGGAATCCTTAGTGACTCGACAAAACGGAAAACTGGAATAAGTATTGAGTTAAATCGCGCGCGGCGCTAAACCGGCGTGATGGGTCATACGTTGTGACCCAGCTCAACAAAGTCTAACGCACGGCCAAGACAGAACTTAACGCAGAGTATCGACCCAATTGCGCAACAACAACGCACCGGCGTCTCCTGACTTCTCCGGGTGGAACTGCGTGGCCCACAGCGGGCCGTTTTCCACGGCGGCGACGAACCGGGAACGGCCGTGTTCTGCCCAGTGGACCAGCGGCGCTTCGGTGCGCCCGTCGGTGATCAATTCCCAGTCCGTCACGCCATAGGAGTGGACAAAGTAGTAGCGTTCGTCCGCCGCGGCTCCTGCGAACAACGCGGATCCTTCCGCCACGTCAACCGTGTTCCACCCCATGTGCGGCAGCACGTCGGCATCCAGATGTTGCACGGTGCCCGGCCATTCTCCGGTGCCTTCTGCTGGCTTGGCGCCCTCTCCGTCTGAAAATTCGACGCCATACTCAAACAAAATCTGCATCCCCACACAGATTCCCAACACAGGACGACCTCCGGCGAGCCGTTCCCCTATCATCCGGTCTCCCTTGACCTCTTTGAGTCCCTCCATGCACGCGGCGAAGGCTCCCACTCCCGGGACGAGCAATCCGTCTGCAGCCAGCACGGTCTCGGGATCCGCGGTGACTGTGACTTCCGCGCCGGCGCGTTCCAGTGCGCGCTGTGCGGAGCGGACGTTGCCGCTGCCGTAATCCAGCAGCGCAACGGTGGGAAACTCGGTGCGTGGCGCGGAAGACTGTTCAGATGATTCGTTCGTAGGTTGCAATCCCATAAGTTGTCATCTTAGTGTTCGCGGTCCATCTGCGGTGCGCGGACCCTCTGCCGGACTGCGCGGAGTTGATGAGCCATGTTGTTGTGCTCCCACTGGCGCCTGCGCCCGATGATGCCGTCGGTAATGACGGCCAACAGTGCCACGGCCACGATGCACGCAGCGATCCAAAAGGTTTGGTAGTACGCGAGCACGCCCGCCACCATGCCCAGCACCACTGCGCCGATGCCGGTACCGGAATCGAAGGTCATGTTCCACAGGGCGCTGGCCAGCGTTGTCTTTTCTCGCGGCAGGCGTTCAAACAGCATCAGCAAGGCCTCGTTTTGGACGATGCCGAAGCCAAAGCCGAACAGCCCTGCGGCAGCGAATGCGCCGATGATCAGCGCCAGTCCCCCGTCGGCAAAGGTGATCACCGCGCCCCCGGTCAGCAGTCCGGCGATGCCAAAGCCCAGGCCGGTCGCAGCCAATCGCCCAGCCTGACCGCTGCGGGAGGCGACACGCCCGGCCAGCACGCGACCCAGCATCTGCAGTCCGCCCAAGACGGACAGACCCGCTGCCGAGACCAACGCGGCGAAGGAGACATCCACCTCTTCCACGGCGGGCGCAAGGAAGGTGCTGAATGCCGCAAATCCAGTGGCGATGGCGCCAATTGCCAGCCCCGGAACGGCGGCGAGTTTCCACGTAGCGGCCTGTGGCGGATGCGCTTGGGGGCCATGGATGATCTGGTCGGAGGTGGCGTCGGAAATAGAAGGTGCGGCCTGCGAACGGCGCGCTTGTTGCAGCTGAGCACGGGAACGATACGGGATCCAATACGCCGCCGCGGCTCCCACCGAGGCATAGACCGCCGCGGTGACGAACACCACAGCCTCGCCGTGCGCGTTGAGTAGCCACAGACCCAGCGGGAAGCTCAGCAGCTGCGATAGCCCCACGGACACGCCCAGCGCAGCGGAGGAATTGCCCATCATGCGCGGCGGCACCAACTCCGCGATCAATGCGGCTTCCGCTACGGTCACGGCGCCGAACCCAATACCGCGGATCACCGCCACCACCAGCAGTAAAACCGCGGACATGTCCACCACATAAAACAGCGCGGGCAGGCCGAGCATCAGCCCGGCAAATGCCATTACCGCGGGAAAACCAACCCGCTTGATTACCCACGGCGTAAACGCCTGCGTGATCACGGTGGCCCCCATGAATACGCCAGTGGATAGACCCGCCAGCGAATCGGATCCGCCCTGCTGGATCACCGCCAGCGGGATCACGGGCAGCAGCAACGACCATCCGCCGAAAGCACAGAACACGGAAATCAGCGTGGCCACCAGGCCCGGAGCCTTCCACACAGTCTCTAGCTGGTCGAGTTCCTCCGGGGATAGCGCTGGTTGCCTGCTGATTGCCATGTCGTTTTAGAGAGCTCCCTTGGTTGATGGAATGCCGGATACGCGAGGGTCATTTTCCGTGGCTTCCCGCAGTGCCCGGGCCACGGCCTTGAATTCCGCTTCGGTGATGTGGTGCGGATCGCGTCCGTAGATGCAGCGCACGTGCAACGCGATGCGGGCGTTGAGCGCCAGTGTTTCGAAGAAGTGCTGGTTGATCACGGTGGCGTAGTGCCCGCCGATGATGGTGTGCAACAGTGCGTCTGGCTCACCGGTGCCCACGTAGTACGGGCGACCGGAGACATCCACTGCTGCGTGTGCCAGCGTCTCGTCCATGGGGATGAAGGAATCGCCGAAACGACGGATGCCTTCCTTGGAACCCAGCGCCTCACCCAGCGCTTGCCCCAGCACGATGCCCGTGTCCTCCACGGTGTGGTGTGCGTCGATCTCCACATCGCCTTTGGCTTGAACCTTCAGGTCAAAGGAACCGTGAGCGCCGAAGGCGGTCAGCATGTGGTCAAAGAACGGCAGGCCAGTGGAAATCTCCGTGCGTCCGGTGCCGTCAAGGTTGATCTCCACGGTGATCTCGGATTCGCGGGTGGTGCGGCTCACGCGTCCAGTGCGCTGGCTCGCGTTTCCTTCTGGTTGCTGGCTCATGAGTTCTTCTTTTCTTTCGACGCCAATGCTTGTGCTGCCTCCAAGAATGCATCGTTTTCCTGCGGGAGGCCAATAGTTACGCGCAGCCATCCGGGTACGCCAACGTCTCTGATGAGAACGTCTCGATCCAAAAACTCCTGCCAGGTGGTGTGCGAGTCCGCGAACCTGCCGAAGAATACGAAGTTGGAGTGGGAATTGATGGTGGTGAATCCCAGCTCGCGCAGGCGCGCCACCACGCGGTCGCGCTCCTCGCGGAGCTTTTCCACGGTGGCCAGCGTGTCCTGACTGTGGTGCAGGGCTGCGGTGGCTGCAGCTTGGGACAGTGTGGACAGGTGGTATGGCAGGCGCACCAGCATCACGGCTTCAATGAATGCGGGATCTGCCACGAAGTAGCCCAGGCGGCCTCCGGCGAAGTCGAAGGCCTTGCTCATGGTGCGGGAAACGACCAGCGAGGTCGGGTATTCGGAGATCAACGTCAGCGCGGAAGGCTCATCAGAGAACTCCGCGTAGGCCTCATCCACGATCACGATGCCCGGCGCGGCATCGAGGATCCGCCGGATGTCCTCCAACGAGGTGACGTTTCCGGTGGGGTTGTTGGGCGTGGTGACAAAGATGATGTCTGGTTGGTGTTGTTCGATGGCTGCCAGCGCTGCATCCATGTCGATAGCGAAGCCTTCGGACTCCGGCCGAGGCACGGCGATGAATTCCGTTTGGGTGCCCGCGGACAGAATGGGGTGCATGGAGTAGCTGGGGGTAAAGCCCAGAGCGGAGCGACCGGGGCCACCGAAGGCCTGCAATAGCTGCTGCAGCACCTCGTTGGAACCGTTGGCCGCCCACACGTTGTTCGCGTCTACGTCCACTCCCGTCTGCTGGGAGATGTAGCGCGCCAATTCCGTGCGCAGGCCTGTGGCATCGCGGTCTGGGTAACGGTTGAGTTCCTCGCCCAGCTCCCGAACCTTTTCTGCGATCTCGTCGATGATCGCCTGGCTGGGCGCGTAGGGGTTTTCGTTGGTGTTGAGCTGGTTGGCCACCTTGAGCTGCGGGGCGCCGTAGGCGGACTGGCCACGCAGTTCCTCGCGCAGGGGAAGATCGGACAACTGTGCCATGAATGTGCTCCCGTGGATTGTCTAGTTGTTGAATCGTGCGGCGATGGCTTCACCGTGGGCGGGCAGGCGTTCTGCGTCGGCCAGCGCAATCACGGTCTGCGACACATCGCAGAGGGCATCCTTGCTGTAGTTCACCACGTGGATGGACTTCATGAAGGTGTGCGTGGACAGCCCGGAGCTGTGGCGAGCCGAGCCGGACGTAGGCAGGACGTGGTTGGAACCCGCGGAGTAATCGCCAAGCGGTACTGGGCTGTACCGGCCGATGAAGATCGCGCCGGCATTTACGATTCGCTGCGCAACCTGTTCCGCACCTTCGGTGTGGATCTCCAGATGTTCCGCGGCATACGCGTTGGCCGCAGCGATGGCAGCCTTAATGGAATCCACCACAACGATGCCACTCTGCTGGCCTTCCAACGCTTCCTGCACGCGGTCCGCGTTCAGCGTCACGGAGTAACGCTCCGCAACCTCACAATCCACCTCATCTGCCAGCTGCTCTGATGTGGTTATCAGCACAGAGGCAGCCATCGGATCGTGTTCCGCCTGGCTGATCAAGTCATAAGCCACTTCCACGGCATCCGCTGAATCATCGGCAATGATGGCGATCTCCGTAGGTCCAGCCTCGGAATCGATGCCCACCACGGAACGCACCAGGCGCTTTGCCGCAGTCACGAAGATGTTGCCCGGCCCGGTCACCAGATCCACTGGCTCCAAGCTCTGCTCGTTGCAGCCATAGGCCATCAGCGCCACGGCCTGAGCACCGCCGACCGCCCACACTTCTTCCACGCCCAGCAGTGCGCAGGCCGCCAGGATGGTGGGATGTGGCCATCCTTGTTCCTGTGGTGGGGAGGCAATCACCAAGGTGCCGACGCCAGCCTCCTGCGCTGGAACCACATTCATGATCACCGACGATGGATATACCGCTTTGCCACCCGGGACATACAAACCCACGCGCTCGATCGGTACCCAACGTTCCGTCACCAGTCCCCCGGGAGCGATCTCCACCGTGTAGTCTTCTGGCACCTGAGTGGAATGGAACGTGCGCACGCGGCGGATGGATTCCTCCAAAGCTGCGCGAACATCGGAATCGAGGGTGAGCAGGGCGTCGGAAATAACGCTTTCCGGAACCCGAACGGACTCAGGGGTTACGCCATCGAACTTCGCGCCGTACTCCAACGCTGCCTGGCTACCGCGGGTACGAACGTCCTCCACGATGGGCGAGACCGTGGGCAAAACCGACTCAATGTCCGTGCCGCCCCTGGGCAGGACATGTCGCAGCTCGGATGTGGTGGGGGTCTGACCTCTGAGATCAATCCGGGCAAGCATCGGTGACATCCTCCTGTGGGCGTTTCCACTAACGTGGACTTCTAGGCTTCATAGCGATCTTACCCAGCGGTGGAGACAGACAGGAAAGGCAGGTGGCACGAGACAATGGCACAAACCATCACCTCTTTGCTCTCCGAGTCAGCGTCGGCATCCGCCTCTGGGGACACTCGGCGTAGTTGGAAGCTCATCAATGATTACGCGCAGCACTTCTGGCTGGTCGACGAGGCAGACATCCCCACCAAACAGCGAGGAGACTTCTACGCGGTGCGGGCTGCGGCGGCGGACTGGATGGGCTTGGAAGACGAGGCCATTAGCGCCCTGCGCAACCTGCTGCACTGGGCGCGCGAAGGCAACGACAACGAAGCAGGGCTGATTGCAGGCTCCCACTTGGCCTATCAATCGCTCAACCAGTCCGAGCATTCGGTGTATCCGCTGCCTTCGGCCGCCTCCCTGCTGGCGGATCTGGCCGAGCGCATGCGTTTGTGGCGGCCGGATGCCGATTCCCTCACGTTGTCTGAAAACCCAGAGATGTCGTGGAAGAACGTGAGCAAGCGGCAGGCCGGCATGTTGACCGCCTCTGCCACCACCGCGCACACCGTGGCCACCAGCCTCAAGGCAGCCCGCGAGCGCGGGGACATCGGGGCGCTGGCTGGGGTGCCCTCGAGTGACTATTTCCTCGGCTCTGCCGGTGAACAGGCGGACGGTGATTCGCCTGAGTCTTCCGTTCCTGAGATCTCCGAGGATAAATTGGCGCAGTTCTTCGCCTCGGTTGTCCGTCGCTTCGGGCGCAACCCCGCGCAGCGTGCAGACGAGCTTTTGTGGTTTGCTCAAGAACACTGGGCCGAAGGCCGCCTAGACGAGGCCCGCGCCTCCGCCGAGGCGGTCTTGGAGTTGCCACACCAGCCCGTCTCCCACTTCGAAGCGCACTACATGCTGGGGCACTTCGCGATGCTGGATAATCTCAATGCTCCGCAAGATCTGGGCGAAATCGATGCCAGCTCTGATGGATTCGACGACCTGACTCTGTCCGTCACGGCGGACAATGACCGCAGAATCGCCAACCATTGGGGTCAGTGCGCAGACATCGCGATAGAGATCGAAGCCCCAATCATGGCCATGGAACGAGCCGAACTGGCGTGCCGCACCATGTCCACCTTGGGACGAGAAGGCGATGCGTGGGAGCTGGCCTCCCGCATGGTCAAAGCCACGGACGGCATCCCCGTATGCCCCGCGATGTTGGACATGCGCGCGATGCTGGCGCAGGCCGCATTCATGTCTGGCCTGCACCACGAAGCGTGGGAGAACTCTCGCGCGGTCGCCGAGTGGTCCGAGTTTTCCCCGAACCTAGACCGGACCATCGCCTGCTACACCATCGCCACCTTCGCAGGGCTGGAGCTGGGCTTAGAGGAAGAGGTACGGAAGATTCAGTCCCGCCGCGCCGAGTTGTACCGACAGGCCGGACAGAACATCAATGCCTCCCAGGTGCTGCAATCCATCGCCATGTCCGGCGACGTGGACTACCCCGATGCTCTGACCATGATGAACGAAGCTCGCGAGCTGCTTAGAGAAGATCCCGCGGGGGACGCCACCCTGGCGTTGCCGGAATCTGACGCACGGTGGAACCTCGGCGAATGGCATCTAACCATGGCGCACATCGTGGTCAGCGAAGACGACGTAGTGGAACAGTCACGCCTGGCTGCGGAAAACTTCCACCTAGCTGCAGACCCCATCAAGGAATGTATGGCCTGGTTGACGATGGCAGGTGCTCAGTTGGCTATCGGTCTCACGATGGATGCAGACGCTTCCATCACCAAGGCCACCGCTGCCCTCCCCGACTTGCAGCAGTGGATGGATGACACAGATGCGGACTTCGATCCGGTCATCCAGGAACTCATCGAGCACTACCGATACATCCTGGATTTCCGCAAAGAGGACTAGGGACTAGCTCCCAGCTAGCTAGCGGGCACGCTCAAAATCTGCATCGGTCGAGGTCACGGCCCCGATCCAATAGGTCATCATCGCCACGGCTGGGGCCAGCATGATTCCCGGCCACGGTGAAATGGCGTGCGAGATTTTGATGATATCCCCGGCGTGCGTCGAGTTTGCGTCGTACACCGGAGCGAGGCAGTCAAGCACCTGCTCGCCGATAAAGACGAACCACCACGTCCCAAACGCCACGCAGGCGGCCACCCAGATCAGCTGGCCGATTCCCCGCCACAGAAACCGGAATGCCCACACGGCTGTCAGCAGACCCAGCACGCACGTCACCGCAGCGAAAATCAGGAAGGCGCGGAAGCCAGAATCGGCGGTACCCGGGACTTCTTCCAATCCGCGGTTCGGGGTCACCAAGAACTGCGAGGTGGGATACAGCCATCCCCACACGGCGCCGGCGATGGTGAAGATCACCGTGGTGACGACAAAAACAAGCAAGCCATCGGAAACGCCCCGTGGGACGGCCCGACGGCCGGACAAGAAACCACTACTCATGTGTTTGGTGTGCGCTCTGCCTAGTTGCAGAACATCCAGCTTCCACCCTCGCGGACAAACTTGAGGTTCTCCGTGCTGGTGTCTGAAGACACGTCTGCGGACGCTGAATCGCCGTTGACCTTGACGTTGTCCACACCGGTAACGGTGGGCTTGGGGCTGCCGATCTGGGTGAAGGTCAAGTTCTTGGCCTCGTCCGCTTGCTGTCGCAGAGTTTCGTCGCCACCGTAGCGCTCCTTGTACGCACTGCAGGAATGATCCACCGTGTAGGTCAGGAATGCGCCGACGTTATCCCCGCCATCGTCCATGCCGTAAACCAAGTTGGTGATGGCCTGGCGGTCTTCCTCGGAGCCGGTGCCGGCGGCTGCAGGAACCGGAGCCTGACCTTCACCGTTGGCTGGAGCGGGCGAGCCCTCTTGGGATTGGTCAGACTGTTCGCCTCGTGCCGGATCTTGGGGATCCTTGGCGGGATCTTGCCCCTCTGAGCTGGACGGAGTAGCAGAGGACTCTCCCGATGCTGCAGTTTCGGAGCTGTCTTTCGACTGCGTTGCCTCGCTGGATGCGGAAGTGCTGGAGGCGTCCGAGGAGCCTTCCTCGTCTGAGCCACAAGCGGCGAGGAAAAGCGGAACCGCCATTACGGCAGCCAGAAGGGTCTTGCGATGTGTCATGCAAAGCAGACTACCCTGAAATCCGTGCAGCTCAACCCTTCCACCATCCTGGCTCATGCCACGCAGATCCTCGCCGAATACGGCTTAGCTGATCTGACCATGCGCCGATTAGCGCGCTCGCTGGATGTCGCTCCCGGTGCTTTGTATTGGCATTTCCCCAGTAAACAGGAACTATTGGGAGCTATAGCAAATCAGCTACTCGAGTGTGTTCAGCCACCGCAGACCACACCCGGCGCGCGTCTGCAATCGCGTGATGAGTGGACCCGGATCGTTAACTACTGCGTGGCAATTTATTCGGCGATGACGAGCCTGCGCGATGGCGCGGAAATTACTTTGGCTGCTTTGGCTTCCGGAACCACGGACCGAGACTTGCGTGCCGATGTACGGGAAACTGCTGGTTCCTTGGGGGAAATCGCCTTTCATTACGTCTTGGGCGCGGCCATGGACGTCCAGGCGCAGCAGGCTGTAGCCAGCGCTCTCGGCGATGCGGACGCTGCCCAGGCATCAGCCGATGCGCACCACGTTCGCCGCAACGTGGAAGTGATCCTCGCACCCCTACTGCCCGGCTAGGTGTCTGGCGCGGGGCTAGGATGGTCAGCATGTCTTTTGGCTTGGCTGATAAGAGTGGCTTGCGCGCCCCCGGAGCGCCATTACTAGTGTGGCCGGGCGATGCATATCCCCTCGGTGCAACCTTCGATGGAAACGGCACCAACTTCGCCATCTTCTCCGAAGTCGCCGAAAAGGTGGAGCTGTGCCTGTTTGACTACCGCGGGATGGAAACCCGGGTGCAGCTCGATGAGGTGGATGCGCACATTTGGCACTGCTATCTCCCGGGCATCGTCCCTGGACAGCGCTATGGCTACCGCATCCACGGCCCGTGGGATCCGGAAAACGGCCACCGTTGCGACCCTTCCAAGCTGGTCATGGATCCCTATGGCAAGTCCTTCGACGGCGCATTTGACGGCGATGCGTCCCTGTTCAACTACGACATCCGCAGCCCAGCAGAGCGCAATCACCAGGATTCCGCACCACACGCCATGCGTTCTGTGGTGATCAATCCCTACTTCGACTGGTCCAACGACCGTCGCCCACACATCGAAGATCATGAGACCGTGATCTACGAGCTCCACGTCAAGGGCATGACTGCCACCCTGCCCGGCGTCCCGGAGCACCTGCGCGGAACGTACGCCGGCCTAGGCCACCACGCGACCGTGGACTATCTAAAGAATCTTGGAGTCACGGCCGTGGAGCTGATGCCCGTGCACCAGTTCGTCCACGATGATCGCCTCCGCGAGCTCGGGCTACGCAACTACTGGGGCTACAACACCCTGGGATTTTTCGCCCCGCACCGGGATTACGCAGCATCGAACTCCGCCGAGGGCGCTGTGGCTGAGTTCAAGCAGATGGTGCATAACTTCCACGATGCGGGACTGGAAGTGATCCTCGACGTGGTCTACAACCACACCGCCGAGGGCAACCATATGGGCCCGACCTACAACTTCCGCGGGATCGACAACTCGGCGTACTACCGCCTGATGGAAGACGATCGCGCGCATTACATGGACTACACCGGCACCGGTAACTCCCTGAATGTGCGCCACCCGCAAACTCTGCAGCTGATCATGGATTCCCTGCGCTACTGGGTCACGGAGATGCACGTTGACGGGTTCCGCTTTGACCTCGCCTCCACGCTGGCTCGCGAGTTCCACGACGTGGATCGCCTGTCCGCGTTCTTCGACTTGGTGCAGCAAGACCCAATTGTCAGCCAGGTGCGTTTGATCGCCGAGCCGTGGGATGTAGGCGAAGGCGGCTACCAAGTGGGCAACTTCCCCACGTTGTGGAAAGAGTGGAACGGCAAATACCGCGATACTGTCCGCGACTTTTGGCGGGGCGAACCGGCGACATTGGGTGAGTTTGCGTCGCGTCTCACGGGTTCCTCGGACTTGTACGCCAGCAACGGGCGCCGACCCACGGCGTCGATCAACTTCGTCACTGCGCACGATGGCTTCACCCTTAATGACTTGGTGAGCTATAACGAAAAGCACAACGTGGCCAATGGCGAGGACAACCGGGACGGCGAGAGCCACAACCGGTCGTGGAACTGCGGCGAAGAGGGGCCGACCGATAACCAGGACATCCTCGAGCTGCGCCAGCAGCAGCGCCGCAACTTCCTGACCACGCTGATCCTGAGCCAAGGCACGCCCATGTTGGCCCATGGTGATGAGATCGGCCGTACCCAGGGCGGTAACAACAACGTGTACTGCCAGGACAACGAGATCTCGTGGATGGATTGGGATTCTGCGGATGAGGACCTACTTGCCTTCACGCGCTACGTGTTGAAGATGCGCAAGAAGCACCCGGTGTTCCGTCGCCGTCGCTTCCTCGCCGGTGGTCCGCTGGGCGAGGACGTGGCCGAGCGAGATATTGCTTGGCTGACCCCAGAGGCGCGCCTGATGACCGAGGAAGATTGGTCCCATCACTTTGGGAAGTCCCTGATGGTGCATCTCAACGGCATGGCGATCGAGGAGCCGGACAAGCAGGGCCGCAAGGTGGAAGATGATTCCTTCCTGTTGTGCTTCAACGCACACAATGAGCCCATCGAGTTCAGCATGCCTTCCCGCGATAGCGTCATGCACGTGGATCCCGGCGAGGAAGGCTCTTGGACCGTGGTGCTGGATACTCGTCTGCCGCACGGCATTTCCGAAGAGACCCGCACCTTCTCCGCCAATGATTCCCTCAAGGTGGGAGGTCGCAGCGTGGTGATCCTACAGCGTCCTCTTGATACGTTGGTGAAACCATGAGTACTCCTACCCTTCACGCCCGTGGCGCCGAGGTCACCGTGACCGAGGAGGCCGTCACCGTCACCCGTTCCTCGGTGGCAGCGTCCCTTTTTCCCGACGCCAACATCGATCCCTCTGCGCTTCTCGGCTGGTACTTGCAGGCCCCGGACCAGTTATCTCCGGGATGGATTGAGCTTCTTTCCCGCGATGATCAGCAGGATCTGGTACGCACGCGCATTAACTACTCCCCGAATCACCTCGAGGATTTTCTGACCGCGCATCAACGGCTCACCAATCTGCAGGCGGGCTATCCCTTGGACGATGTGTCTATTCCTGCTGCTGAAACGGACGCGAAGGATGAGTCGGTCACTGCTGAAGAGTGGCTGAGCGGAGGCTCTACGGAGGCGGCTGCTGAGGAGAAGGAATCTGGTGGCGCTAGGCGCCCGGCACCGTGGGAAAAGGTGGCGACTCCGGACGAGGTTCCCGAGGCGAACCCAGACGCGGACATCGATAACCCCATCTTCGAGCAGAATGTGACCGTCACCGGTGACGTGGAGCCGTACGACAAGGGCGAGGTCTGGGACATGATTGCCGAGGCCGGTGGAACGGTGGGCAAGAACGTGACGAAGAAGACCACCATGCTGGTGGTGGGCGAATGGGCCTCGATGACCAGCAAGGAAAAGCGGGCTCGGGAGTTGCAGGATAAGGGTCAGGAGATCAAGATCCTGAGCTTTGCCGAGTTCCTGAAGGCCGTGGGTAAGGCCTAGTTTTCTGGGGTTTGCCGGGGCATTTTTCGCGCGGTGGTAGCTCGTTCTTACTGCCTCGCGCTGCGGTGAACGTTTCTTATGGGTGCGGAGTCAGATAACTCATGCTGACTCTCACCACAGAAACCGCCTCTCAGCTTCGTTCGAGTTCCGCTGCTTCGGGCGGTCCCCACGTCGCGGACGCCCAGCGCACTGAGCTGGTGGCTCTAGGTAGCGGCTTGTGCGCGTCCATTCCCGCAGGCCCGGGCCGAGCAAGCGCGCGGTGGCACCAGCGGGCGGAAGAGATTCTCCAGCAACTACGCAGGCTGCTGTCCCTGCACGGAACGGCACTCGAATATCGATGGACGGACGAGCTGATCCCGGGCGGGGCAATGCGGTGGATCGCCATCCGGGTAGTAGCAGATGAGCTACCCGCCGAGTGCTTGCTGACCCATCCGAAGATTGCCACGGTGCTCCTGGAGGCGCTAGAGATCGCTCTGGGCTGCCGACCTGCGGTCTATTATCGCGACGGCCAGTTGCGTGCGTGTGCTGCGCGCGATGCTCATGTGGTGCCGGAATGGGTTGGGCCACTGGATTTGTCCGCGGGCTACTGCATGTCTCTTCCCCTAAGGTAGGAGGCATGTCTGCCACTTACCGACTCCAACTGCGCGGCCCTAGCAGTGATCCTGCACAAGCGTTTACCTTCGCTGATGCTGAAGCGCGCATCGATTACTTCTCCCGCCTTGGGGTCAGCCACCTGTACCTCTCCCCCATTTTGACGGCTCCCAAAGAGTCCACCCACAACTACGACGTGATCGACCCGACCACGGTCAACCCAGAGCTCGGCGGAATCGAGGGTCTGAAATCCCTCGCTGAGGCAGCACACGCCGCTGGCATCAAGATTCTGGTGGACATCGTTCCCAACCATGTGGGCGTGGATGATCCCCGCCTCAACGACTGGTGGTGGGATGTACTCAAGCATGGCAAAGAGTCCGAATACGCCACCTACTTCGATATCGACTGGTCCGCGGACAACGGCGCCGGTGGGCGCATGGGCATCCCCGTGCTGGGCAGCGAGGAAGACGTGGACAAGCTCGAAGTAGACGGCGATGTCCTGCGCTACTACGACAACGAATTCCCCATCGCTCCCGGCACCAACGAGGGCACTCCGCAGGAGGTTCACGACCGTCAGAGCTACCGGTTGATGTTCTGGCGAGACGGCATCATCAACTACCGTCGCTTCTTCTCCATCAATGGGTTGGCAGGGCTACGCCAGGAAGATCCCGTGGTCTTTGAACACACGCACCGCATCCTTAATCAGCTGCTGGCTGCAGGTGTCATCGACGGAGTGCGCGTGGACCATCCCGATGGCCTGGCCGACCCCTTTGGATACCTAGAGCACCTGCGCATGCTCATCGGTGAGGACCGCTGGCTGCTGATCGAAAAGATCCTGGCTGTCAACGAGCCACTGGATCCACGCCTCAGCGTGGACGGCACCACCGGCTACGACGCCCTGCGCGAGTTCGACGGAGTCTTCGTCAACCGCAACGCTGTGCAGAGCATGGGTGATATCGCCGATCAGTGGACGGGCGTGCGCTGGGACAATGCAGCGTTCGAGGCTGCTGAGGAAGAACTGAAGTCCGAGGTTGCCCGCTTCGAGCTGGCAGCGGAGGTTCATCGCTTGGCCCGCGCCGTGCGCGCAGATAACTGGTCCACCCAAGGGGACCAGGTCTCGGACGAACTTCTCGAAGAAACCCTCGTCGGTTTGGTAGCCGCGATGCCGGTCTACCGCGCGGACTACCAATCGCTGTCTCGTGTCACCAGCACCGTTCTGGCCAAAATGCTGATGAAGCACCCCGAACGCGCAGATGCGTTGGACCTGATTAGTTCTGCGTTGCTCTCCTACGGCGAGGCCAATACTCGCTTCGCCCAGGTCTGTGGAGCGGTGATGGCCAAGGGCGTGGAAGACACGGCGTTTTATCGCGGCTCGCGTCTGGTCAGCTTGCAGGAGGTCGGCGGCGCTCCCGGTCGTTTCGGAGTATCCCTAGCCGAGTACCACATGCTGCAGGCCGAGCGAATCCGACTGTGGCCTCGCGCGATGACGGCTTTGACCACGCACGATACGAAGCGTGGCGAGGACGTCCGCTCCCGGATCACCGCCATCACCGAAGTTCCGGATGACTTCGCTGAGCTGTGCAAGCAGATCACTTACGTGGACGGGATGACCTGCCACTTCCTGCTGCAGAACGTCATCGGAGTGTGGCCCAGTGACGGCGTTGTCTCCGAGGAACTGCGCACGCGCGTGCATGATTACGCCACCAAGGCGATGCGCGAAGCAGGTGTGCACACCACCTGGTTCGATGTTGATGAGGATTTCGAAAACTCAATCTTGAATTGGATCGACGAGCTCTTCGATGCCCACGCCGCTCTGATCACCCGTTTCGTGTCTCTGATCGACGATGCCGGTCAGGAGATCTCCCTGAGCAAGAAGCTCCTGCAGCTGATGTCCCCGGGCATTCCGGACATTTATCAGGGCACGGAATTCTTCACTGATTCCTTGGTGGATCCGGACAACCGCCGCCCGGTGGATTTCGATGCCCGCGAAGAGGCGCTAGAGCGCGTCTCCCGGGGCGATATTTCCACGCCGGATGACCGTCGGTTAGGTCTCATTACTACCGCGCTGCGCGTGCGCTCCCATTTGGAACTGGATGAAGCTGGCTACTTTCCTGTCATGGCTCAGGGTCCCCTCTACCGCTCCATGGTCGGCATGATGCGTGATAAATCCGCCATTATCTTGGCCATCCGCCGTCCCTTGACCGTGCAGCGTGCGGGCGGATGGGGCGAGACCATGGTCATGCTCCCCGAGGGTCTCTGGGAGGATCAACTGCCAGGCGGCCGCATGTGGCAAGGCGAAGTTCCCCTGCGCGATCTGTTTTCCGATCGTGGGCAGGCTGTGCTAACTAGGATGGCATGAGTTCTCGCAGCCGCACTAACCGCCAACTCGCGCAATACGATGCGTGGGTCGCCGCTAACCCCGGCATCCGGGCAGAGATTCGCGACGTGATTCAGGAAGCCCTGGACGATGCCGGCATTGCCTATGACCAGGTGGTGGTGCGCATCAAGGATCGCGTGAGCTTTATGGCCAAGGTCGCCAACGAGAACTACCCGGATTACGTGGACATCGCCAGCGCTTATGACATCCTCGGCGCCCGCGTGATCACGTATCACTCCTCGGAGATCCCACAGCTTCTCACCGTGATGGAGGATCTGTTCACCATCGAGGCCGTGGTGGACAAGGCCGCGGAAACTGCCCGGCGCGGCGGGTTCGGCTATTCCTCTCAGCACGTCATCGTGCGGGTTCCGCAGCTGGACGACATGCTCATGGAGATCCAATTGCGCACCGTGCTGCAGCACGCATGGGCGGAGTTTGAGCACGACGTGCGCTACAAAAGCCTCACCGGGAACCCCAAGCCCGAAGTGCAGCGCGCGTTTACCCTGGCCGCGGGCTTAATTGAGCTCGCTGATCAGCAGTTCGATCTGATCGCTGATGCCGTGGATAACCCAGAGGATCGCGCCAACTACACCGAGGGCGAGATCCAGGAATCCACCCTCCCGCGCGTGCTGACCAGCCTGTTGGGAGAGCAGTTCCCTGCCTCCAAGGTGGCCTACTACGGATACGCCGTGGACATGCTCGCCGCCCACGGGATCACCACGTATCAGCAGCTCGCTGATTTGCTATCTCCGGACCGTGTACAGCGCTTGCTGCAGGCGTTCGAGTACCCGTACTCGCCGGGTCAGGTCCGTTTTCTTGACGACATGCTCTTGTATGTCTACGGGCGCGATCACATTCGCAAGACCGTTCATATCGGCGATGATGCGACCAGCCGTCCCGGCCGGTTGGGCAACCGTTGGCAAAAGTTGGGGCAGACCACGATGTCTGAAACATCCACTGACGGAGAGCTCTAGGCTGACACAGAGGTCCAAGCCGACTCAGACTAGGACGTACAACTCTAAAACGTACAGCGCTAGCGCTTGCCCATGAGGCGGTCCATTTGACGTCGCTCCCGCTTGGTCGGGCGCCCCGCTCCCCGATCACGTCGCGGAATTGAGGCCAGCACTTCCTTGGGCGGAGGCGGCGGCGAGTGATCTGCATAAGCCGCCCGCGCAATGGCTGGCCCCACGCGCTTGCTGTGCAGCTGCACTACTTCCACCACGTACTCGCGGTGGTTCACCCACGCGCGCACGATATCCCCGGGAACCACGGTCTGCGCAGGCTTTACCGCCACGCCGTTGAGCTTCACGTGCCCGGCGCGCACTGCGTCCGCGGCTGCCGTGCGGGTTTTATACAGCCGGACTGCCCACACCCAGGCGTCGATCCTGACAGAACCGCCTTGACCTACGCTCACCACTCGTCTTTGTGGTCCAGGATTTTCTTGATCTGCACACCGGAGTAGATAAAGACAATCACGGCGATGATCGGAATCACCACGGAAAGGAGGGGGATGTCCAGGATCAGCCCGGCCACCAGGCTCACAACTGCCACGGCACCCGAGGTGCGCGCGGTGTAGACGTGCTTGCGCATTTGCTGCTTGCGCTGCCCGACGATGTCTCCGGATCCACCTGAGTAGTTATTCATGCTCATGCTGTCCCACTCTACTGTCCTGCGCCGCGCACTACTGACCGGAGGGCCTATCCACCCACGTACTTCCGGCCTCGTGAATGTCCACGTTTCCGCCGCTGATTTTCGCCACCACTGATTCCAGCGGCGGCCCATCCCCTGCGGGCACTCCCAGTGTGAACTCAGCCTGGGCCGCGTAGTCCACGTTGACCACCTGGACGTCTTCGGCGCGAATGTCCGCCTCGAACCGTCCCGCATCCGCGTGTGGGACCGAAACCCGGAACAGGTCCACCGGCTCGTGACTCACGCGCGTGACCTGGGCCAGAACTTCCTTGGTCGCGTCTTGGTAGGCACGCACCAGCCCGCCGGTACCCAGCTTCACTCCACCGAAGTAACGCACCACCACGACGGTCACATCCAGCAGGCCACTTCCCCGCAGCACCTCGAGCATGGGTTGGCCAGCAGTTCCTGCCGGTTCGCCATCGTCGGAGGAACGCTCGATGGGTTGGGCTTCGTCCACGTGGACGATGAATGCGGTGCAGTGATGGCGGGCATCGGGATAGCGGGAGGCGATGGCGTCGATAAATGAACGGGCCTCACCTTCATCGGCAGTCCTGGCAACGAACCCGATGAACCGCGAACGTTTGATCTCGATCTCTGCACTCCACTCGCCGGTGGAGGGGCGCAGGTAGGGCTGGGAGTTAACGGGCATGGATGCATTATCGCAGTTAGGGTTGAGTCCATGTTTAGTGTCTGGGCACCTAAGGCCAAAAATGTGGAGCTGGAACTTGAAGGCGCGCGCCATCCAATGGAGCGTCACGGTGAGTGGTTCCGGGTCGCCACGCCCAGGATCGAGGGTGCTCGCTATGGGTTTAGCGTGGATGGGTCCGATGTGTTTCCGGATCCTCGTTCTCGACGCCAACCTGATGGCATTCACGGTTTGTCGCAGGTCTGGATGAAGGACGAGCCCACGCAGACGCTAGGGCGCCCGCTCAAGGGCGAGGTGATTTATGAGCTGCACGTGGGAACGTTTACTCCTGCGGGGACGCTGGATTCCGCCATCGAGCGGCTTGATGACCTGGTTGATCTGGGTGTCACTGCTGTGGAGCTGTTGCCTGTTCAGCCTTTCGGCGGGCAGCGCAACTGGGGTTATGACGGGGTCAGCTGGCACGCTGTGTCCGAGGTCTATGGTGGCCCGGATGCGCTGGCGCGTTTCGTGGAGGCGGCGCATGCCAAGGGCGTGGCGGTGATTCTGGATGTGGTGTTCAACCACTTCGGCCCAGACGGCAACTACACGGGGGTTTTCGGTCCGTATACGTCTGGCGGTTCCACGGGATGGGGCGAGGTCATCAACATCCAGGGGGCACTCTCGGACGAGGTGCGTGCCTACATCCTGGATGCTGTGGCGATATGGACCAAGGAGTTCGGGATTGATGGGCTGCGGTTGGACGCGGTGCATGCGCTGGATGATGTGGGCGCGGTGAGCATTGTGGAGCAGATTCGGGACGTGGCCACGCCCAGCTATGTGATCGCAGAGACTGACCAGAATGATCCGAAGTACACGGAGACTTTTGGTGTGGCGCAGTGGAACGATGACATCCACCATGCGATCCACACTGCGGTGTCAGGGGAGAATCACGCGTACTACGCGGATTTCGGAACGGTCGAGGTGCTGGCCACCACGTTCCAGCGCGTGTTCTGGCACGACGGCCGCTTTTCCAGCTTCCGCGAGCGCACCCACGGCCGGGAGCTGGAGAATCCTGATTACTCGAAGTTTGTGGTTTATACGACCACGCATGATCAGACAGGCAACCGCGCTGCCGGTGACCGGCCGAGCATGAACTTGAGCGTGGAGCAGCAGTTGGCCAAGGCCGCGCTGGTCCTGATCAGCCCGTTTACGTCGATGTTGTTCCAGGGCGAGGAGTGGGGAGCCTCTACCCCGTTCGCATTCTTCGTGGATCACGAGGACCCGGAGCTCAACCGATTGACCCGTGAGGGGCGGATGCGGGAGTTTGCCCGGGCGGGATGGAATCCTGAGGAGGTGCCGGATCCTGCGGCGGAGCAGACGTTCCTGGACTCCAAGCTGAACTGGTCTGAACGGACTGAGGGCGGTCACGCCCACGTGTTGGCCGGATACAAGGAGCTGCTGCGGCTTCGCAAGGAGCTGCGCATGGCGGAGGCAGAACTGGTGGATGTGCGCTGGCACGCCGACGAGCCGTTAAGCGGTGAGCTGTTTACGGTGGCACCGGTGACGGGATCTGGAGGCCTTAAATATAGTGGCACCCCAGCAGAGTCTGACGATCTTGCTGCAAGTAATACCCCGGCGGCTGAAAACGAGGACATCTCTGGCCGATGGGTCGAGTTGGACTACCAAGCGCCGGAAAAGCTTGTCACGCTCACGGTCAATCTGAGCGACGAACCTGCGCGTGGGCTGGACGCTTGGAGCTATCGGATTGGGACCTCGTAGCAGCCGGGGACTTACCGGAATACAGTGCATGTAACGCTTATGAGGGACACACCATGAAACTGTCACAGATTGAATTCACCCATCAAGGAAAGCCCTGCGGTAGTTTCCGTATCCGTTCCATCGAGGAAAAAATTGGGGGCAAGCTTCCTGAGGACTACAAGAAGTTCATCAAGACGACTGGCGGTGGCACCCTCAGCTTAGAAAACACTACTCTTACTGGCATCAGTCTTCCCGACGGCGATGAGCTCGAGATCAACGTTGAACAGATTTTCGGCAACGGCCATTCCGAGGATGATGACAATGACCTAGCCGACCATGCCAGCTTTCTCGCCGAAGAATGGGAAATCCCCACAAAAGTGCTGCTCATTGGCAACCCCGGCGCCGGTATGCATGAGAGCTTCGCGCCCAACTATGACCTTGAGGGCTTCCCTCCTCTTTCTGTCCTGTATCTCGACAATGACGAGCCTGGTCAGTTCACGTTGGTAGCTGAGTCTTTCGAAACGTTTCTTTAAAAGTTGAAACCCACGCCCGATTACGACCCTGACACAGCGGGCCAAGGGCAGCTAAGCGAGAAGATGCAACAAGCCGTCACAGGCGCACGTGAGGGAACCTTATCGCCACAATTGAAGGAATCCATTGCAGCTACACATATCGCCGATTATGAAGAAATCATTCGCCGCGCTGCATACAACTTGGCCTTAAATGAAGGCGGCTTCGGAGTATGGGGCAGTAACCCAGCTTGGCTACATCTCCTCGATGTCGTGTACTGGGCTGCTCAACAGGTGCAATCATCCTCTAGCCTCGAATCCTTCAACTGGCCTTTTTGGGAAGATACTCCATGGGACGGCAATTAATATCAATTCCCATCACTGATCCGCAGTTCTTTCCTATTGGAGGGGGATTTCGCTGGAGTAGCATGCAGCGAAGCCATGTTGAGAATCTGGTGGAAAAGGCGAATGGAAGCAGGTGTCCTCACCGAAACTTCAGACGGCTTCAAACTAAAGGATGACTACATCGCGACAATTCTAGAAACCCTGCGGTAGATACTTGATCATTCGCTGGGCATATCTGAGCTAAGACAGGATGCCCCATTGCAGAACCTGCCGCCGTTCAAGCTTGCTGCCCCATCGGCGGATGCTATGTGCTTTTACAGGCTTACCCAAGGTAGCTGTATAGCGTCGTCCTTTCCACCCCAAGACGTCGCGCGACCTCTGCCTTCGGTACGCCAGCGTTGACACACGTACGTGCCTGAGCCACTTGCTCATAAGTCAGCGCACGAGTGCGCCCTTTGTACACCCCACGCTCTTTCGCCCGGGCAATTCCTTCTGCCTGACGCTCCCTAATAATGGAGCGTTCAAACTCCGCCACCGAACCGAGCAGCCCTAGCATCAGCTTGGCAATCGGGGTGGAGTCCTTCGAATAAACCTGCCCCTCCTTGAGGAACTTCACCGACACCCCTTTGCTAACTAGCTCGTCAACAATGGCATATAAATCCGTTAGGGAGCGCGCGCACCGATCCATCGACGTGACCACAAGCTGATCCCCCGCGCGGACATACCGCATCGCCTCATCAAGACCAGGACGCTCACGCGATCCACCGCTGGCCTTATCGGTGTAGTAAGTAAAGACCTTCTCCGCCTTGAGTTGCTCAATCTGACGCTCAAGATTCTGATCTTTCGAACTTACCCTCGCGTAACCCACCTTCTGACCTGAGATCACGCCTAACTGTTCAGTTATCTCCAGAGGTAGTGACGGTTCTGTTCCATTAGTCATAGAACCAACCCTAACGAACAGGAAGTCTTGTCATTCTCTAAGTGTTCACCTGAGGTGTACCCCACTTAGACGGGCACGAACTGGGGTCATTAAAATCTCCGTCGCGAACTAAAGTTCACGACGGTTTGTAAAAAGTAGGGGACAAGCAGGTTGCGCCACAGGCACAGATTCAACAACCACACAAACACAAAAAGGGAAGACACTAAAGCCGCGCGGAAACAGGCTCAGAAACACAACACCGTCGGGCCGACGTTCGCCCCTCGTGGCAACAGTTCAGCAACAGCTGTATAGTTCAGTGCATGCTGACTATTTCTTCGCGCTTGGACGTGATGAACCGATTGGGTCGGGCGATGGCCGATCCCACCCGATCCCGTATTCTCCTGACCCTGCTGGGCGGCCCGGCCTACCCGGCCGCTCTCGCCCGGGAGCTGGAACTGACGCGGTCAAATGTGTCGAACCACCTCACTTGCCTACGGGACTGCGGAATTGTGGTCGCCGAACCGCAGGGGCGGAAGACCCGCTACGAGATCGTCGACGCCCATCTCGTCCAGGCGCTGAACTCACTGCTGGATACCACTCTGGCTGCCGACGAGAATGCCCCATGTATTGACTCGGCATGCGACGTGCCCGGGTGCGCCACCGGAGAGGGGAACAGGTAAGTGGTAACTGATCTCCTGGGGGCGGTTGGTCTGTTTATCGCCACCAATATCGACGACATCATCGTGCTCTCGCTGTTCTTCGCCCGTGGAGCCGGCCAAGCAGGGACCACACTTCGGATCCTGGCCGGGCAGTACCTTGGTTTCGCGGGCATCCTCGCAGCCACGATCCTGGTCACCCTAGGGGCGGATGCCTTCCTGCCCACCGAGGCGATCCCCTACTTCGGGCTGATCCCCCTGACCCTGGGACTGTGGGCGGCCTGGCAAGCCTGGCAGGGAGACGATAACGACGACGATGACGCGAAAGTCAGCGGAAAGAACGTAAGCGCCTTGACCGTCGCCGGGGTGACCTTTGCCAACGGTGGCGACAATATCGGCGTCTATGTCCCGGTTTTTCTCAACGTGGATACCGCTACCGTTATCATCTACTGCGTCGTCTTTCTGATCCTGGTGGCGGGCTTGGTCCTGTTGGCGAAGTTCGTGGCCACCCGTCCACCGATCGCGGAGGTTCTCGAACGCTGGGAGCATGTGCTGTTCCCGATCGTTTTGATTGGCCTGGGTATCTTCATCCTCGTCAGCGGCGGCGCCTTCGGCCTTTAATAAGCTCATCCCCCGTGCCTCCTTTGGACTGGATGATGGAGACGATATGCGGCATAAGCCCCGCTTAAAGCGGGGCGTGATAAAAACCTGGGGGAGACCTGTGCGTACATGTACGCCTATGCGTATGCCCGCCCGCGGTGCGTTGGACGCGGAGAGGTAGGGCTCAGGCCACGGCCATGTAGAAAACACTCCCTAGGGCCCCGTCGGGATGTGAGACCCCGGCCGCGACGTGGGCAACCCGCCCACCGTGTTTTCAGTATAGTCGGACTCAACCAACCAAACAGTGGCGCCGTTTCAGCTGAGGCGGCCGCCCTGGCGAGGAGGACACATGAAAGCATTGACCTGGCAGGCGTCAAATACGGTGAGCGTGGAGGAGGTCCCGGACCCACAGATCCAGGAACCCACCGATGCGGTCATCCGGGTCACCTCGACCGCCATCTGCGGATCTGACCTGCACCTCTATGAGGTGCTGACTCCGTTCATGGACGAGGGCGACATCATCGGCCATGAGCCCATGGGCATCGTCGAGGAGGTCGGCTCAGCCGTCACCCACATCAAGCCGGGGGATCGGGTGGTCATCCCCTTCAACGTTTCCTGCGGGCATTGCTTCATGTGTCGCCAGGGCCTGCAGTCGCAGTGTGAAACCACCCAGGTCCGCGAATACGGCACCGGCGCGCAGTTCCTCGGTTACTCGCGGCTTTACGGCTCGGTGCCCGGCGGACAGGCGGAGTACTTGCGCGTGCCGCACGCGGACTACGGGGCGATCAAGGTTCCCACCGTCGGTGAAGACGAGCGCTACCTGTTTCTTTCCGACGTCGTGCCCACCGCCTGGCAGGCCGTGGACTACGCGGCGGTCCCCGACGGCGGCTCGCTGGCGGTGCTGGGCCTGGGCCCGATCGGCCAGATGAGCGCCCGGATCGGCAAGCACCTGGGATACCGGGTGATCGCGACGGATGCGGTGCCCGAGCGTCGCGCCATGGCCGAGCGTTACGGCATTGAAACGCTGGATTCCTCCGAGGACGGCGTGGCGGAGCAGCTCAAGGATCTGACCGACGGGCGTGGCCCGAACTCGGTGGTCGACGCCGTCGGCATGGAAGCGCACGGTTCGCCGGTGGCCAGCGCGGCCCAGGCAACCGTCGGCAAACTGCCGTCGCCGCTGGGGCGCGCAGCAATGGGCAGGGCCGGGGTAGACCGGATGAGTGCGTTGTACACCGCCATCGACTCCGTTCGCCGTGGCGGGACGATCTCGATCAGCGGCGTATACGGCGGCATGAAGGACCCGATGCCGATGCTGACGATGTTCGACAAGCAAATCCAGCTGCGTATGGGCCAGTGCAATGTGCGCTCCTGGACCGAGACGCTGCTGCCGCTGGTGGACGATCCGTCCGATCCGCTGGGCGTGCTCGACCTCAAAACGCACACCGCGTCGTTGGAGGAGGCGCCGGCGATGTACGAGAAGTTCCAGAAGAAGGAGGACGGCTGCATCAAGGTGGTGCTCAAGCCGTAGTCCGGTCACGCAATTGACCTCCGAACCCGTCGAGGATCAGGGTCAACCTCTTTTCGGTGGACCCCTGTGGAGACGGAGTGGATAGCGCGGTTTGGGTTAGGGCGTGGCCCCTAAAACACGCAGCCAAGTCCAGACCATTTGCCAGGGGCCGAACTGCTCGCAGGGCAGCTTCATCGGCTGTTCCGACGGTTGACCTCATTAGCTGCGATCGTCTTGCAAAGCTCATTCGTTCAAATGGGGAGTCTGGTGTGAAGCTGCGTCCGACTGTTGACACTCAGTGGTTCGACAAGTTTGAGTAGCTACCGTTGAGCGCCAGGGCGTTGCACTGTAGTTAGTTCGTGGCTAGCTCTGGGGGTCTCTACCTCTGCAACAGAGCCCGCCCCTCGGCTAATAGCACACACGCACGCGTGTGTGCTTGAAGAACTCTCACACTCACTGACCCACTGTATTCAACTTCTACGTACCAGAGCTCGGAGAAAATCAGCCCCAGTCTTCCAGCAGACTCTTGAGTGAGCTCAGCAGACACCATGGTGCCCCTGTAAGAGTGGGTTTCTCTAAAAGCTAACTGCCCTAAAGGGGGCAGGGGAACCGTGTATTGCTTACGGTATTGCACCCCCTAGCTCTCGGGAATCTCCTCTAGTTTCTTGAGTGCGGACATGTGATAGGCCACTGTTCTACGTGAAGCGTTCACTTCAGCTGCGATCTCCTTCCAGGTAGGAACGAGACCCGTCTCTATGTATTGGTCGTTGACATACTGAGAGATACGGGAACGGGTGGAACGTCCTCTAGCTTTCTTCCGCTGTTGCGTCTTTCGTAACTTCTCTAGTTCCTTTTGGGCGTACTCGCTGTCCCGATCGTTCCATCGTTCTGCAGCTTTTTGCCCGCCCTTACGTCCCATCGTGGCTAGCACTTTACGCTCCCGTGCATTCACGCCGTCTGTAGCACCGCTAAAGGCGGACGCCCCAGACGAGCGGTTGTTCGACATCACGTAACCGCGCACGCGACGCGCCATGGTCACACGATCACGCTGCGGCGGCATCTCTGGCTCACGGTTATCCGCGCCAATGGCCTGAGCGATGTTGTAGGCACGTTCGTAAGCATCAATGATCTTCGCATCCGTCATCCGTTCCCCCGCTTCGCGGAGACGATGACCGGTGGCGAGCGCATGCCGGAATGCGGTCTCGTCGCGCGCAGCGCGTCCCTCGGAGATCCACAACACCTTGACGCCGTCGATACGGTCGCCGTCGAGAGCATCAGCACTAGGCAGATCAGATTTCAGCGAGTCCAGAAGCGCATGGGCTTGTTGGGCTTGCTCACGCCGTGTACGGACAGCTTCGATCAGCTCACGTCCGCTAGAGAAGTTTTGCTTCTTTGCCTGGGTGGCGTGGGCTGGTTGTCCTGTCATGGTTCTCACCTCGTCGCACAGGTGGGCAAGTCGATCGACTCTGGCGACGTTGTACATGCCAACGATAAGCCGTGGGCATCGTCCGCTGTGTCAAACAGCGAGCGGGATAATCAATGAGAGTGACAGGGCTCCACCAAGTAGTTCCGCCAAAATTGTCATCACTACCCATAGAAGACGCGTGTAAATGTCAACTTCCCTCTCATTAAGTTCGAGGGGATCAATTGGTCAAAAAAGGGTCTTTCGCATTCCGTCCCTCCCCAGTCTGATCCTGGCTAGCCCCGCCCATAAAGCGGCAGCACACGCTCCGTCACCAACGGAGCGAGATCGCCTGGCAGCTCAACACCTTCAGAGAAATCCAGCCACCGCAGCTCGGCAATCTCCGCAGCCGGTTGCGAGATAAGCGTCCCCGCATTCTCCTCCGGATCCCCTGGGCGATACTCAAACAAATGAGCCTTGACCAGAGCATCTGATTCATTGGCGGCGTCGGAAACAAAGGTCCCCAAGAACGTGAGCTCGGCCGGCTGTACACGAACGCCCAACTCCTCCGCCACCTCACGCTCGGCAGCGTCCACGGCACTCTCCCCTGGCTCCGGCTTGCCACCCGGGTGCATGAACAACTCGGTGCCCCGCTTGCGGACGGTAAGCATGCGGCCGTCGGCATCGAAGAAAACTACCGCGCTGACCTCAATGACCGTCTGCGAAGAACTTTGATCAGGCAAAGATTCCCTCCCACGTCGCCGCCTTCAGATCTCCCATCAGGGACGGGGACTTCGCCACGCGCATCTCCGGCGCCAGCATGTACTGCACCTCTTCCTCGCCATCAACCACCGTGAGGTAGACATCGGAATCGCCCTTATTCTGCGCGAGCACTCGGCGCAACCGATCCATATTCTCCGGCGTGGCCTGGTCCACACGCATGTGCAAACGCAGCGGAACTCCCGAACCAGCACCGATGGACAGCTCCGCGGACTTCAGATCCTCACAGAACAGGCTCATGCGGTCATCCTTGTAGCGGATCCTCGCCTTGGCCAGCACGATGTTATCTTCGACGATCTGCGGCGCGACCATCTGATACGTCTTGGAGAACACCAACAGTTCCACCTGCGCGCCGTGGTGGTCCTCCACCGTGGCGATGACCCACGGCGAACCGTTGCGATCCACACGCCGCTCGACAGAGGAAATAATGCCGCCGATCTTGATCTCCTTGTTGTCCGCCAGCTCGCCGGACAGCACCTGGGTCAGCGGCGTATCCACCTGCGCCTCGAGTGCATCCTCAAAGCCATCCAGAGGGTGCCCGGACACATAGAGACCCAGCATGTCTCGCTCCAGAGCCAGCTCGTGCTTGCGCTCCCACGTCTGATCCGGGACATCCACGCGGAACACGTCGCCCGCCTCACCCGCATCTAGCCCTGCGAACAGGTCAAACTGCCCCTTTGCCGCTGCCTTCTTCGTGGAAATCACGGCATCCACCGCGTCCTCGTGGATCAGCACCAGACCCTTGCGTGGGTGACCCAGCGAGTCGAACGCGCCCGCCTTGATGAGCGATTCGGTGACTCTCTTGGAGGCGGCCACGGCGTCAATCTTGTCGAGGTAATCGGAAAAGTCCGTAAAGAGGCCCTTTTCTTTTCTCGACGCAATGATTGACTCCACCACTTCTTCGCCCACGTTGCGCACGGCTCCTAGGCCGAAGCGGATGTCCTCGCCGACGGACTGGAAGGTATAGGCAGACTCGTTGACATCCGGGGACAACACCTTGATGCCGAGGTGACGACAGTCGGCGAGGTAGATCGCGGACTTGTCCTTCTTGTCAGACACACTGGTCAACAGCGCGGCCATGTATTCCGCGGTGTAGTTAGCCTTCAAGTACGCGGTCCAGAAGCTCACCAGGCCGTAGCCTGCTGCGTGCGACTTGTTAAACGCGTAGGAAGCGAACGGCAAGATAGTGTCCCACAACGTCTTGATGGCCGCGGCGGAATATCCGTTGGACTGCATTCCTGCTTCGAAGGTGGAAAACTCTTTTTCGAGCACATCGAGTTTCTTCTTACCCATGGCTTTACGGAATCCATCTGCCTGGCCAGCGGTGTAGTTCGCGACCTTTTGCGAGATCCTCATGATCTGCTCCTGGTACACGATCAGACCATAGGTCTCCTCCAGGATCTCCTGCAGCGGCTCTTCCAACTCCGGGTGGATGGGGACGATGGGCTTGCGTCCATTCTTACGGTCCGCGTATTCCCAGTGCGCGCCCACACCCATGGGGCCCGGTCGGTACAGCGCCAGTGCGGCCACGATGTCATTGAAGCCCGTAGGAGACATGCGCTTCAGCAGCTCCTGCATGCCGCCGGAGTCCAGCTGGAACACACCCAGGGTGTCGCCGCGGGCGAGCAGCTTATAGGCCGCCTCGTCATCCGTGGTCAGTCCCTCGAGGTCTAAGTCTTCCCCACGATTGGCCTTGATGTTATCGATGCAATCGCCAATGACCGTGAGGTTTCGCAGGCCCAGGAAGTCCATCTTCAACAGGCCAATAGCCTCACAGGCTGGATACGGCCAGCCCGTAATTAACGCGCCGTCCTGCTTGCGCTTCCACATCGGAATGCAGTCCAGCAGTGGCACGGAGGACATAATCACGGCACACGCGTGCACGCCCGCTTGGCGCACCACGCCTTCCAAGCCGAGGGCATCGTCGTAGATCTTCTTCACATCGGGATCGGTCTCCACCAGCTGACGAACTTCGGCGGCCTCGTTATAACGCTCGTGGTTGGGATCCGTAATGCCGGACAGCGGAATGTCCTTGGCCATGATCGCCGGTGGCAGCGCCTTGGTGATGCGATCCGCCATCTGGAAACCGGCCTGCCCGTAGTGAGCGCGCGCGGAGTCCTTGATTGCTTGCTTGGTCTTCACCGTTCCGAAGGTGATCACCTGGGCAATCTTGTCCTCGCCCCAGCGGTCCGAGGCATAGCGAATCATCTCGCCGCGGCGGCGATCATCGAAGTCGATATCGATATCGGGTGCGGACGGGCGCTCCGGGTTGAGGAAGCGCTCGAAGAGCAAGCCGTGCTCGATCGGATCAATATTGGTGATGGTCAGCGCGTACGCCACCAGCGCACCGGCGGCCGAACCACGTCCGGGTCCCACGCGAATGCCCACGGAGCGAGCGTACTTGATCAGCTCCGCCACGATGAGGAAGTAGGACGGGTAGCCCTTCATGTCGATGACGTCGATCTCATACTTCGCCCGATCGATGTACTCGTCCGGAACCTGCTCGCCAGCGAAGCGCTCGTCCAGTCCCTTCATCACCTCGTGGGTCAGCCACGTGGTGGGAGTATGTCCCTCAGGGACTTCCGCGACAGGCATGCGGTCATGCGGGTGTTCTTCCCAGACCTCGCTGTAGTCCTGCACGCGCTCTGCGATGAGCAGGGTGTTATCGCAACCGTCTTCAACGATGTGATCCCACTGCGCACGTACATCCTCCGCGGTGCGCACATAAAAGCCCGAACCGGAGAAGGCGAAGCGCTTGCCGCCTTCGTCATAGGTGGGCTCATCCATCGTGGAACCCGATTGCACGCACAGCATCACCTCGTGCGCCGCAGCTTGGCTTTCCAGCACGTAGTGGCAGTCATTAGTCACGAGCGGAGGGATGCTGAGCTTTCGCCCGACCTCCAGCAGGTCATCTCGCACGCGCTTTTCAATGTCCAGGCCGTGGTCCATCAGCTCGAGGAAGTAGTTGTCCTTGCCGTAGATGTCCTGCCACATCGCAGCAGCTTCCACGGCCTTATCGAACTGTCCTAAGCGCAAACGAGTTTGCACATCGCCTGAAGGACAACCCGTGGTGGCGATGATGCCCTCGGCGCGCTCTGCGATGAGTTCCGCGTCCATGCGCGGCCACTTGCCCAGCTGGCCCTCGTAGCTGGCCATCGAACTCAAGTAGAACAGGTTGCGCAGTCCCGTGGCGTTTTCCGCCAGCATCGTTTGGTGCAGGTACGCACCGGAGGCAGACACGTCATCGCGCTTCTGCTCCGGGTTTCCCCAGCGCACACGGCTCAGGTTGAACCGGGACTCGGGCGCAATGTAGGCCTCGATGCCGATGATCGGCTTCACACCGGCGGCGGTCATCGCCCGGTAGAACGCGTCCGCGCCGTACATGTTGCCGTGGTCCGTCATACCCACCGCGGGCATGCCTTGGCGCACCACTTCTTCGGCCAGCATGTCGACCTTGGCCATGCCGTCGAGCATCGAATACTCGGTGTGATTATGCAGATGGACGAAAGAAGATCCAGCCATTAACGCATTTCCTACTAACTTCTTGCCGAGCCAGGAATCTTGACTACAAACATTTTGTTTCCGCCCAAAGGGCAATAATCCCACCGTAGTCTATCGATTGTGAAGCCAGATATTCGTTCCGCCGTTGAACACCTTGATGCCCCGTTTGCGGTGCTGGATCTCGATGCTGCGCTGGCAAATGCCGCCGATATGGCGCGGCGCGCTTCGGGTACCCCCATCCGCCTCGCCAGTAAATCCATCCGTATCCGCGGGCTGATCAGTCGCATTTTGGAAGAGCCCGGCTATCAGGGTGTGTTGGGATACAACCTCAACGAGGCCATCTGGCTGGTGGAATCTTCTACCAGCAACGATGTCCTGGTGGCCTACCCTTCTGCGCACCGCGAGGCCCTCCATCGCTTGATCACGGACGATCACCTCCGCCGGTGCATCACCCTCATGGTGGATTCGGTGGAGCACCTCGATTTCATCGATAGTGTGGTGCCCGCCAGCGAACGTGGTCCTCTTCGTATTTGTGTTGATATCGACGCCGCGCTCGAGCTCGGCAAGCTTCATATCGGAGCCCTGCGCTCCCCTATCCGCAGCGTTGACGAGGTACAAGAATTCGTCCGGGCGGTTGGCACCCGCAAGGGCTTTGATCTAGTCGGGTTGATGGCCTACGAAGGGCAGATCGCCGGCACCACGGATACCTCTCCAGCCGTAGCGATGATGAAAAAGTTCTCCACCCGGGAGCTCGCCCACCGCAGGGAGCAGCTGGTCAAGGCCGTCAATTCCGATCTCCGCAAGGCAGGCAAGCCCGCCTTGGAGTTCGTCAACGGAGGCGGCACGGGCTCCGTCGAAAGCACCTCGGCGGAAAAGGTGATCACGGAGATCGGCGCTGGATCGGGGATCATCGGCCCCGCGTTGTTCGATCACTACAAGAACTTCTCGCCGCAGCCCGCGGAATGGTTCGTTCTTCCCGTGGTGCGCCGCCCCAACCCCGAGACTGTGACGGTAGCGGGAGGCGGCAGAGTGGCGTCGGGCCCGATAGGAAAAGACCGACTACCTGTCGTGGACTGGCCACAAGGACTCAAGACCAGCTCGCTCGAAGGCTTCGGCGAAGTGCAAACGCCGCTGACCGGTGAGGCCGCACGCACCATGCGCATCGGCGATCACGTGTGGATGCGGCCGTCCAAGGCGGGCGAACAAACTGAATACATCGACACCGTGTTGGTGGTATTCGGCGGTGAGGTGGTCGACGAATGGCCCACCTACCGCGGTGAAGGAAGGAGCTTTGTCTAATGGCTAAGAACACGTGGAGCAACTGGTCCGGGGTGGCAACGTCCAACCCCACGCGAATCGCTCAGCCCAGCAGCGAAGGCGAGGTGCAGGAGATCATCCGCACCGCGGCCGAATCAGCGGGTCGGGTCAAGGCAGTCGGCGCGGGCCACTCCTTTACGAGCGTGGCGCAGACGGACGGCACACTGGTGAACCTGGATAACCTCAGCGGGCTGGTGGAGTTCAACAAGGACAAGATGACCGTCACCCTGCGGGCTGGAACGCGCCTGCGCAATGTGCCGGATCTTCTGCGTCCTTTGGGTGTGGCGTTCGCCAACCAGGGAGATGTGGATCCGCAGTCCGTGGTGGGTGCGATCAGCACGGGTACGCACGGCACCGGCGCGAACTTCACTGGTTTCGCGGGGATGGTGCGCAGTTTCTGCATCGTCACCCCGGACGGCCAGGTTCGCCACGTGTCTCCGGAATCCAAGAGCGCGGAAGACAGGGAGCTGTTTGACCTCGCCCGGATTTCCCTGGGAGCATGGGGCATCGTCACCGAGGTGGAAATGTCCGTGGTGCCGACGTTCGTGCTGGAGGCCAGCGAGGTTGCCGAGCCCCTCGATCAGCTGGTGGCTAACTTCCCGGCGCGCTGTCACGCCGTGGATCACCTGGAGTACTACTGGTTCCCGCAGACGTCCGTGGCGCATGTGAAGACCAATATTCGACGCCCAGGCGACACACCGACCCACCCGATTCCGCGGTGGAAGTCCGTGATGGAAGACGAGGTGCTGAACAATGGCATCTTCGGGGCTATGAACCAGCTCAGTGGGCTCGTTCCTGCCAGCACGTATCCGCTGGCTAAGTTCTCGGCGAAGGCGTTGGCGCAGCGCGAGTACTCAGACGTGGCCCACGGGGTGTTCGTGTCTAAGCGTCGCGTGCGCTTCAACGAAATGGAATATGCCGTTCCGCTGGCGGATGCCACCGAGGTGCTTGCCGAGGTGCACCGTGCGATCAATAACAGCGGTGAAGAGGTGCTGTTCCCCATCGAGGTGCGATGCACGGGTGCGGACGATGTTCCAATGTCCACCGCCAAGGGACGCGAATCCTGCTACATTGCGGTGCACCGCTACTTCAAGCAGGACCACTGGGCGTATTTTCGCCGGATCGAGCCAATCTTCAAGGCTGCGGGTGGCCGCCCGCACTGGGGTAAGCTGCACAGCCTGACGCACGAGGATCTCTTAGAGCGCCACGAGGATCTGGCGCGCGCCAGCGAATTCCGCAAGCAGATTGATCCGCGAGGGCTGTTCCGCAACGCGATGGTGGATCGGATCTTCGGCTTGTAGGACGAGGGAGCTAGCTTTCGAGCGGCACGGAGGTAACTCGTGCTGCTCGGGCAGCGCGATTTCTCCGTGCATTCATCGCGAGATCGAATACAAAGATCGCCAATGCCACCCAGATGATGAAAAAGCCCACCCAGCGGCCGGTTTCGATGAACTCATGGGTGACAAAAACGGCCCACACAATCTGCAGCATCGGGGTGATGTACTGAATCATGCCCAGGCTGGTCAGCGTCATTTCATGCGCGGCGCGCGCGAAGCAGAGCAGCGGCAAGGCAGTGACCACGCCCGCCAGCATCAGCAGCACCGCGTGGCTGGGTCCGTCTTGAACAAAGGTGTTGCTCCCCTGGGTCTGCAGCCAGATCACGTAGGCCAGTCCTACCGGAGCCAGCACCATTGTTTCTGCCATCAGAGAGATCTGCGGAGACAGAGTCACCTGCTTTTTCACCAGGCCGTAGATACCGAAACTGAAGGCCAGCAACAGGGAGATCCACGGCGGATTGCCCAGCATCAAGGTCATGATCAGCACGGCAACCACCGCCAAGCCCACGGAAACTATCTGCAACCTGCGCAGCGATTCCTTCAGCACCACCACGCCCAGCATCACGCTCACCAGCGGGTTGATGAAGTAACCCAGTGCGGCATCGGCCACGTGATCATTATTCACTGCATAGACGTACACGCCCCAGTTCACGGAAATAACCACGGCCGCCACCGTCACTAGGAGCCATTCCTTGGCGGTGAGCGTCTTGAGCTTTTTCAGGCTGCGTATCAGGGCCAAGACAATGCCCATGAATACGAAAGTCCAAAGGAACCGGTGAGACAGGATCTCCAGTGGTTGCGCGGGCTTGAGCAGCGGGAAGAAGGCGGGGAACATGCCCCACATGCCATAGGCCAGCCAACCCCAGATCACGAGTTCTCCCCTGCCGTTGGTTCGCTGACAGGCCGGATCCCGATTCGCCCGTATACGGCACCTGCATCCGCAGGTTCCACGGCGGCGATTGCTGAATCCTCCGCCACCGCTCGCAGCTGCTCAAGGGTTCCGCGTACCAGCACGCCTTCCACCTTGATGTCGCTCGGCTTCACCCCGGCACCTTCAGCCATTTGCTCGGCCGCACCACGCAGAACGTCCGCGCGACGAAGGCCACTGGCCGGTTCCGGGATCACCCACTGCACCGGCCCCACCAACAACGTGCTGACACGCAGGTCCGGATCGCTCACAGAGCCCGCCAGCTTGCTTGGCGCCATCGGAGCGCGCGGAGTCACCAGCGCCCACCGCGGCTGATCGCCCTGCGCCTGCTCCAGCTTCTGCTCCGATTCAGCGAAGTACTCCTGCGAGGTAGCCACATCAAACGGGCCTAGCTGATCGCCGTTAATGTTCTGCTGCTTCGACACTCGATCCGAGCTAGACAACGCCAAGATACTGACCAGCAGCGCAATCAGACACAGCACGGATAGCCACGCCACCCACGCCGGGCGGCGAGTATCCTCCCAATCCAACTGACGCGAGCGCTTCTTATCAGCCGCCACCTGCTGCGACTGCCGTGCGGAGAATTGTGGATCTTTAGACACCGTTGACCTCCCTCAACACCTGCAGAGCCTGATCCAAATCATCCGGGTACTCAGAGGTCACCGTCATGAACTCCCCATTGGGGTGCGGGAATCCCAGCGAAACCGCATGGAGCCACTGCCGGACCAGTCCCATCTTCTTGGCCAAGTTGGGATCACTGCCGTACATCGGATCCCCCACCAGCGGATGGTGCATGGAGGAAAAGTGCACGCGGATCTGGTGCGTGCGGCCCGTCTCCAACTTCACTTCCACCAGCGTTGCCTGGCGATGAGCCTCCAGCGTGCTGTAGTGCGTCACGGCGTGCTTGCCATCATCTCGCACTGCGAACCGCCAGCCGGCGGAAGGATGCCGGCCAATCGGGGCGTCGATGGTGCCATCCGTGGGGTCCGGGTGACCCTGCACCAGGGCGTGATACGTCTTGGTCACCTCACGCTGCTTAAACGCCCTTTTCAACACGGTATAAGCACGTTCGGATGCCGCCACGATCATCACTCCGGATGTTCCCACGTCCAGGCGTTGCACGATTCCCTTGCGCTCGGGAGACCCTGACGTCGAAATTCTAAAACCAGCAGCGGCCAAACCGGCCGTGACGGTAGGACCCTCCCAACCCAACGTCGGGTGCGCGGCCACGCCCACCGGCTTATCCACCACAATCACGTCATCGTCCGAGTAGAGGATGTTCATCCCCTCCACGTGCTGCGGCGGCTCTGCGGCGAGGTCACGAGGCGGTTCAGGCAGAGTGACATCCAGCCACGCGCCAGCCAACAAGCGATCCGACTTCCCCACAACCTGGCCGTCCTGCAGCACGTCCCCGTCGACGGCCATCTCCGCCACGACACTTCGGGATAGGCCTAACAATTTGGACAGGCCTGCGTCGACCCTCATCCCACCGAGCCCATCCGGCACCGGCATCACACGATTCTCCCTGGTCATCGTGCCACCTCGCCGTCCGTGGCAGGTTGTTGTTCCTTATTATCGACGACAACAATGAACCACAAATACACCACCACACCCACAGTGATGGCCGCATCCGCCACGTTGAAAATGGCGAAGCTGCCGAAAGAGAAAAAGTCCACCACATGGCCATGCAGCGCACCCGGCGAACGGAAAATCCTATCCAGGAGATTGCCACACGCACCCGCGCCGATCAGCACCGCAGGCGCGGCCGCCCACCACGAACGCACGCGAAACAGCGTGACCACGCACACCACCGTGGCGATGATCTGGAAAATCGAGAAAACGATGGTGGCATCCACGCCAAAGGAAAAAGCGGCACCCGGATTGCGAATCAGAAACAGGCGGAACCACTCGCCGATGATGGGGTACGACGTGCGCGGATCCAAATTTTCCACAACCAACCACTTGGTGAGCTGATCCACGCCCACGATCACCATCAGCAGGACTAGCGATAGGACGGTCACTCGTTGGGATTTCACAAAGAGACAGTCTAGTAGTCCCCCGCCCTGGCGCTGGAATCCGCAAGTGGTTTGGTTGAGGTTTGGGCTGGCGTTTGGGCTGGGTTTGGCTGGCGCTCGGGTTGGGTTTGGCTGGCGTTGGTTGGTTCGCTTCGGAAGAGGGCGGCGGGCCAACTGTTAGGCTGAGTAACCGTGGTAAATCGAAAACTTCGCATAGTGAAGGCCGTGATGGCCACGCTGACCATCACCGCCGTGGCTGCGTGTGGCACTGACGCCGACCAAGCCCCCGCCGCCGTGGACGCACCCGTGGAGGGTGTGCGCGTGACGCTGGTGGATGCCGGCGAGGCTCCCAAGCAGCCGTTGGTGTGGTTCACCGCGCCGGAAGAACAGCAGGTGGAGTACGCCTACACGCGCGGGCTGGAGCAGCACACGGAGGTCGATCAGGCGAAGAAGCGGCGTCTGGATGCGGAGGCCGCGGCGTCTTCCGACTCGGCAAGCGCCGAGCCTTCCAGCGCAGAGCCAAGCTCCTCCGAGTCTGCCGATGCGTCCGCACCTGAATCCGCCTCCGGCACTGATGCGGCCAACACCGACGCAGCCGAGTCCGGCTCTAACTCCGATTCCGAGCTGAACAAGGAAGACTTCAACGTTCCTTATAGCGAAGTGACGATGAAGTTGCCGCTGACGGCCAACATCCAAACCGATGGCGACGTGCGCACCAGCACCGTTACCGTGGGCACCCCCACTGGCGATAACACCGAGCGCAATGAAGACATCGCCTCCGCCGAGGGCTTCCGCATGACCTCCGAGCAGGACAGCAGCGGTCGCACCCAAACCCGCTCCTTCTCCGCGCCGGAAGGGGCCACCGATTCCGCCCGCGCCAGCGTGGAGGAGGCACTGGTGCAGATGAATAACCTTCCGCTGGTCTTCCCCTCCGAGCCGCTGGGCCAGGGCGCGAAGTGGACTGTCTCCAATCGCGTGGACGATGGTGGCATGTCCCTGCTGCAGGACGTCACCTACACCGTGACGAGCAAGCAGAATAAGACGGTGACGCTGGCAGTTTCGGTGGATCGTCGTCCGGCCACGCAGTTTCTTGCGGGCACTGATTTGAAGATTCTCGACGTCAGCACCGAGTCTTCCGGGCAGATCACCGTAGACCTCACGCATCCGCTGCCGCAGCGTGGCTCGGTGAACCTGACCACTACAACTCGCTATGGCAAGGACGATTCCGCCACCGAGGTAGTGCAGAAGTCCACCAGCAAGAGCACCTGGTCCTAGCTGCGAGGGCCGTGCGGGGGCCGTGCGGCAGGCAACTGCCTGGTCCACCGCCGAAGCGCGCAATGAAAAAGCCCGGCCCACGATGAATGCGGGCCGGGCTTGCGCAGCAGTAACTCCAGCAGAAGCTACAGCGCCTGGTTACACATCGGTGGCACCTGGTCTGGAACCACGTTGGTCACCAAGTCACACGCCCACTTGCGGTCCAGCTTGTACTTGCCGTCCTGCTGCACGAACTCCACGCCGGAGATCAGCTGTGGCTCACGATCCGGCATGATCAGGTTGACCGAAGCGGTGTAGATTCCTGGCAGAGCCGATGGCAAGACAGGCTCCTTGACCTCGAAGGTCGCGCCGGAATCAACGCTGGCCTTGGTCAGCGCGTCGAACAGTTCAGGAGCTTCCTGGCCACCCATCACGGTGTCCAGCTTCTGGTCCGTGGGTACGTTGGGATCCACTGCGCGGGCCAGCACGGTCTGCAGGTCAGCTGCGGTTGGAGCGGTCTGCGCTTGGCTGGAGGTAGTGGTGGTGGACGTAGTGGTATCCGGGGTATCCGACTCGTCGTCGCCGCAAGCGCTCAGGGTCAAGCCGGCGCCGAGCGCGGTGGCCAGTGCAAGAGCCTTCAGGGAAACCTTACGCATGAGAAATATTGCTCCTTGTTTTATGTGAGCCACAGTGGGTTTTGATAGGCACCCATGTTACACATGTTAATCGTGTGACTACTAGCCTGAATCCTATGGATCGCAATTCCACCCCTCAGAAGCCACCCAAGTACACCACATCTGCCCCGGTCATCGCCATCATCGGCACCGGCGGAACCATTTCCTGCACCACCGATAGCAACGGCGATCTCACCCCGTCGCTGTCCATCGCGGACATCGCCGAGCAGGCCGGGGTCACTGATATGCCTACGTGCGAGATTTCTTGTTTCGACGCCATGAGCCTGGATTCCTCCGCTCTGCAATTGGAAGACATTGATGCCCTGATCAGCGAGGTTGTCACGTGCGCCGAAACCACACGCGCCCAAGGTAAACAGTTGGCTGGCGTGGTGGTGGTGCACGGTACGGACACCATGGAGGAAACCGCCATGGCCATGGACGTGGCACTCGGTGCGAGCATTCCCGTAGCTATCACCGGAGCGCAGCGCCCAGCGGACCATCCGCAGGCGGACGGCCCAGGCAATCTGAACGATGCCGTTGCCCACCTCTTGGAGGGCGCACAATCCCCTGCGGAAAACTTGGCCACGCGCCGCCCTCACATTGTCTTCGGCGGGAAGGTCCTCCCCGCAGCTGGCACCACGAAGAGGCACACCACGGCGGATGCTGGCTTTTCGTATGAGGCTGCCGAGAGCATGGCGTCGTTCCTCAACACGGAACGCACACTCACCCGGTTTTCCGGATGGAACGTCCCCATCCTGGACGCGTACGCCGGCGCCGATGGGCAGCTCGTGCGGGCGATGATGGGCGCAGCACGCCGTGGTGAGATTCCTCCTATCGACGCCATGGTTGTCGCTGGCCTGGGCAGCGGAAACATCCCGCCACTGATGGCAGATGCGCTGTTCGAGGCCATTTCTGACACCGGGATGCCGGTGGTGGTCTGCTCGCGGGTGCCGGAAGGTGGCGTGCACTTTGTCTACGGCGGCTCGGGTGGTGGTGCCAACTTGGCGCGGCACGGGATGATGTCCGGCGGAAATCTACGGCCGTCTCAGGCGCGCATTGGGCTGATTGGATACCTCGCCCGCACGGCTGCGAATGAGAATTCCGGAGAGGGCTGACAGGCGCTAGTCTTCCAGCTCGTCATCCTCATCGGGCAGCTCCCAATCCAACGAATCCAGGGGGTTGCCCGCGGACAAATGCGGATCATCAATGGCGAAAGTTTTGGTTTTCCCCGGACCCGTGGAGCGCGTCTCAAAACGCACGCTGACCACCCCAGATCCCGTGCCCTGCACCCACCCGTGGCCATACTCGGAATGCACGATGTCCTGGGTGTTATGCCACATCTCGGCGCCCGTGGAGCGGGCGTTCAGCGGCCCCAGCTCGGACTCTTCCGTGTGCGAGGTGATCACCACATCCGGGCCGTGAGCGGGGTTGCTCAGCTCCGGGAACAACAACTCCTGCCGGTCGTCCATCAGCCCGGTCAGGCCCACGCCCACCAGTCGGATCGCTCCGACCTTTTCCGGCCGCGGGAGCACGCGGCGTGCCACCGCCACGATCGTCTCGAAGTCATCGGTGGCGGCGGGCAGCGTGGCAGAGCGCGTGTGGATCTGGAAATCGTTGGTGCGCACCTTCGCGGTGATGGTCCGCGCGGCTCGCCCGTCCTTGAGCAACCGCTTGTGTGCAGCGCGGGCGGCATCTTCCACATAGCCCCACACCTCGGCGGAGGTTCGCACGTCGGTCTCCAGGGTCCGCTCCGCGCTGACCTGCTTAGAACGGGCTCGCGGTGCCACGGGCCGGGGGTCATCGCCCGCGGCCATGCGCTGGATCTCGGCACCCACTGAGGAGAGCAAGGAGCGGGCGTCGGCAGGATCCATCGCCACAAAATCACCGATCGTGCGCACGCCCACCTCAGCGAGCCTGCCCTGCGCCACGCGCCCGATGCCCCACAGTTCCCCCACGGGGCGCGGGCCGAAAATCTCCAACCGCCTACGCACAGGAACCACTTTGATGCCGTGCGGTTTGCCCAGATCACTGGCCATTTTCGCGTCCAGCTTGGTGGCCGCCATGCCCACGGAGGCGGGCAGACCGGTGCGCTCCTCCACCGCCTGTTGCAGTTCCAAGGCCCACTGGTAGGCCTGCTCATCGGTGGCGTCGCGCAGCTGGGTGGGCTCGGCGAAACCCTCGTCCACGCTCAGCTGTTCGATGATTCCCGCCCGTTCCCGCAGCACGTCGAAGATGCGTTGCGATGCGGCCGAATAGACCGAAAATCTCGGCATCACCACCACTGCCTTGCCGTGGCACATGCGCACCGCTTGGGTGGTGGGCATCGCCGAACGAGCACCAAATACCCGCGCCTCGTAGGAGGCTCCGGCGACCACCCCGCGCCCACTCATGCCGCCGACCAGCACGGGGCGTCCGCGCAGCGTGGGCCGGGTCAGCTGCTCCACCGAGGCGAAGAACGCGTCCATGTCGATGTGCGCGACCCACCGTGGTTGAGACTCACCCGTCAGCTCGCTGTCCGTCATTAGCTCTGCGCTCTGTCCCCGGCATTACTTTTTTCGCCGTCCTTCGGACCAGCTGCAGCGGACTCCCCCGGCTTACGCACCGCCACGGCTGCCACCACCGCGGCGATTCCCACCACTTCCACCGCAGTCAGCATCTGCCCCAGCACGATCGCCCCCGCAATCGCCGCCACCAGCGGCAGCAGTGCCAGCAACAGCGCAAAGTACGCCGGACCGGCCATCCTCAGCACCACCTGGTCCAGGCTGTACGGGATCACCGCGCTTAAGGTGCCAAGTCCGATGGCCAGGCCGACGATGAGCATTGGGGCCATCGTCGTATTTATCGACGCCACCCCCGCCTGCTCCGCCGCATACAATCCCAAGCCCACCAATGGAGCGCTGAGCACCGCAGCCCATCCAAAGCCCACGGCCAGGCCAGTGCGTTTGCTGGATTGCTGCACAGGTTGTTCTGCAAGCTGGCCTGAGAGCTGGAAGTCTTCCTCTGCGCTCAGCCCACCGGTGACCGGCTCGGGTGCCACGGCATCGCGGGAGACCTTGTCCCCCAGCACGATGTAGAACGCCCACAGCACGGCAGCGCCCAGCGCAAACAGCACACCAGACGCAGAACTAGACCACTGCGCCCCAGACAGAGTGAGCACGCCGGTGGCCGCCAGGATCAGGGCGAGCCAGTCCCTGCCGGATCTGCTGCCCAGGGCAGCCACGGCGATGGGGCCCAGGAACTCGATGGCCACGGCGGTGCCCATGGGAAGCCGGGCGATGGCCTCGTAAAAGACCATGTTCATGCCCAGCGTCACCAGGCCGAAGAGCGCCGCGAGGCGGCCGGAGGTACTGATGAATTCCGAAAGCTTCGGGCGCAGCAGAACCACCAAGATGACCGCCGCGGCGCTCATCCTCATCCATGCCACGATCGCGGGCGGGAACTGTTCGAACAGGCCCACGGCCAGGGCCGCACCCGCGTACAGGGACGCGCCGGAGGCCACCATGACCCCCGGCGCCGCCCACCGCGAAGCCTTCGAGTTGCTCACTAGCTGAGCTTTACCTCTGCGGTGCAGCCGTCTGCCACATCGACGGGCAGCTCTTCGCCGATGACCACATCGAACTTGGTAGCCAGCACCTCATTGGCGATGGTGTCCGAGTGCTCCAGCGCCCACTGGTGCTTATCCTCTGGCACGGCCAGGCGCACGGCGATGCGGTCCGTAACCTCAAAGCCCGCGTTCTTGCGAGCATCCTGCAGACCGCGGATGCGGTCGGCGGCCCAACCTTCGGCTTCCAGCTCCTCGGTGACGTTGGTGTCCAAGACCACCAGGCCGCCGATCGCCGGGCAGTCCGCGGTGTTGTCCGGATCCTGCGCCACGAGCTTGCGGGTGTACTCGTTGTCTTGCAGTTCGATGCCATCGGCGACCACCACGCCGTCCTCGGAGACGGTGTAATTGCCGGACTTCACAGCCTTGATCACGCGCTGGACGTCCTTGCCCAAGCGCGGTCCAGCCGCGCGAGCGTTGACCACGACCTCGAAGGTTCCCACGGAGGCGACGTCGTCAGTCAGCTCTACGTCCTTGACATTGACCTCATCCGCGATGATCGAGGTGAAGTCCTGCAGAGCCGAGGCGTTCGGCATAGCCACCGTCAGCTTGGGCAGTGGCAGGCGGTTGCGCAGCTTATGCGCCTTGCGCAGGGAGGACGCAGAAGAGCTGATAGAACGCACCGCATCCATCGCCTCCACCAGCTGCGGATCCTCCGGCAGAGCCGAAGCATCTGGCCAGTCGGTCAGGTGCACAGAGCGCTCGCCGGTCAGCCCGCGCCAGATCACTTCGGTGGTCATCGGCAGCAGCGGCGCGGCCACGCGGGACAGCGTCTCCAACACGGTGTACAAGGTGTTGAATGCCTCTGGGTGGACGGTATCGCCCTCCCAGAAGCGGTTGCGGGAGCGGCGCACGTACCAGTTGGTCAGCGCGTCACAGAAGGTGCGGATCTCATCCGTGGCGCTAGCCACGTCCGTGGCGTCCAGCGCCGCAGTGGTGTTTTCCACGGCCTCGCGCAGCTTCGCCAGGATGTAGCGGTCCAGCACATTGGTGGAATCCGTGGAGAACTCCGCCGGCTGGGAGGCGTATAGGCGCAAGAAGGAGTACGCGTTCCACATCGGCAGCATCGCCTGGCGCACACCTTCGCGGATGCCCTGCTCCGTGACGATCAAGTTGCCGCCGCGCAGGATCGGCGAGCTCATGAGGAACCAACGCATGGCATCGGAACCATCGCGGTCAAAGACCTCGTTGACATCCGGGTAGTTGCCCTTGGACTTGGACATCTTCAGCCCGTCATCACCCAGCACGATGCCGTGAGCCACCACCTTGCGGAATGCAGGGCGGTCGAACAGCGCCACGGACAGCACGTGCAGCAGGTAGAACCAACCGCGGGTCTGACCGATGTACTCCACAATGAAGTCCGCTGGAGCGTGAGTCTCAAACCATTCCTTGTTCTCGAATGGGTAGTGGACCTGTGCAAATGGCATGGATCCGGACTCGAACCAGCAGTCCAACACCTCGGGAACACGGCGCATGGTGGACTGGCCCGTGGGATCGTCTGGGTTCGGACGGGTCAGCTCATCGATGTCCGGGCGGTGCAGAGACGCAGGACGGCGGCCGAAGTCGCGCTCCAACTCATCCAGGGAACCGTAGACATCCACGCGTGGATACTCGTCGTTATCCGAGACCCACACTGGGATCGGCGAACCCCAGTAGCGGTTACGGGAGATGTTCCAATCGCGGGCGTTTTCCAGCCACTTGCCAAACTGGCCATCGCGGATGTGCTCCGGCAGCCACTCGATCTCCTCGTGGTTCAGCTCCACCATCCGGTCGCGGAACTTCGTCACGGCCACGAACCAGGACGGCAGAGCCATGTAGATCAGCGGCTCACCGGAGCGCCACGAGTGCGGGTAGGAGTGCTCGATCGTCTGGTGGCGGACCACCTTTCCGGCTTCCTTGAGATCCTTGATGATCTCCTTGTTGGCGTCGAAAACAAGGAGGCCTTCGTACTCAGGAACCAGGGAGGTGAACTTGCCGTCCATGTCCACGGGGATGACTACCTCGATGCCGGCGGCGTCGCAGGTGTTCATATCGTCCTCACCGAAGGCCGGGGCCTGGTGGACGATGCCCGTGCCGTCCTCGGTGGTGACGTAGTCCGCACCGAGGATCTGGAACGCATTGGGATGATCGCGGAAGTAGCCGAAGATCGGCTCGTAGGTCAGGCCGATCAGCTCTGTGCCGGGGTGCTCGCTAACCACAGTATGGTTCTCGCCGAGCTCCTTGGCATACGCGCCCACCAGGTCCTGCGCCAGCAGGAAACGACGGCCAACGAAGCCCTCAGCACCGTCCTCGCCCACCTCGACCTGCACGTAAGTCACGGAGGGGTTGACGGCCAGCGCCAGGTTGGAAGGCAGCGTCCATGGCGTGGTGGTCCAGGCCAGAGCCGTCGCGCCCACCAGATCCGCATTTGCAGACGAACCGTCCTTGACACCAGTGATGGGGAACGTCACGGTCAGCGTGGGATCCTGACGCATCTTGTAAGAATCATCCAGGCGCGTCTCCTGGTTAGACAGCGGCGTGTTCTCCGCCCAGGAGTACGGCAGAACGCGGAAGCCCTGGTACACCAGGCCCTTGTCCCACAGCGCCTTAAACGCCCACATCACAGACTCCATGAAGTCTAGATCCATGGTCTTGTAGCCGTTTTCGAAGTCCACCCAGCGAGCCTGACGAGTGACATACGCCTTCCACTCGTCCGCGTAGCGCAGCACGGAAGTGGCGCAGTAATCGTTGAACTTGGCCACGCCCATCTCTTCGATTTCCTGGCGCCCCTTGATGCCCAGCTGCTTCTCCGCCTCCAGCTCCGCAGGCAGGCCGTGGCAATCCCAGCCGAATACGCGGGCAACCTTCTTGCCGCGCATGGTCTGGTAACGAGGAACGATGTCCTTGACGTAGCCCGTCAGCAAGTGGCCGTAGTGTGGCAGGCCGTTGGCGAAGGGAGGGCCGTCGTAAAAGACGTATTCTTCCGCGCCGTCGCGCTGCTCGATGGACTCCGCGAAGGTGTCATCTTGAGCCCAATAATCCAGGACTTCCTGCTCCATCACGGGGAAAGAGGAGGTGCCCTGGGTCATGTCCTTGCGGGGATACGCGCCGCCAGCTGGGGTGTTCATGGTGGTTGAAGATCCTTTGTGTCCGTGTTGTTCTTTTCGTCTCACCGTGTCTTCTTTTTCTCGACGTCAGCCTCGATAAGGCCTGAAGTATGGCGTCGAAAAGAAGAAAACAGGGACGTGACGGACACGCGGTACCACCCTGGTTGACCGACACCCACGCACCACTTCTGCGCTGCACGCACTGAAAAGGCGCGAATGCCGATCCACTCATCATGCGGCGTATCGTGCCGCGAACCCGCCCGGTTCTACTGAGCGCCCTTCACTCTCTCGAGTGTGCAAGAGCCACTGTTCTTCCGGTGACGCTCCCCGGTGATTGCCGGATCTACGCGAATAGTGCCGAGTCTACACCCGGTTTTTACGATGCCGGATCCAGTCCACGATGAACAGGACGATTCCGGCTGCCGCGATCACTACGCAGACGATGGCCCAGGCCGTTGATCCGTAAATCAAGGCCACGATCAGGGCGATAAAGCCCAGAACGGACAGGGCCAGTGCGTAGATGAACATGAACTAGCGGTTGTTGTTCTCTACCTCTGGGGTACCAGCCGGTGCGGCGGTTCCGCGAGAGGTGAGCTCCTCCAGCTGAGACTCCAAGAAGGTCTTGAGGCGGGTGCGGTACTCGCGCTCATAGGTGCGCAGTTCCTCGATACGAGCCTCGAGGGTGGTCTGCTGCTTCTTGATGGTGTTCATGATCTCAGTGTGCTTGCGCTCTGCATCCTGCTCCAGAGCGTTGGCCTTCTCCTGAGCCTGGCGGATCTGAGCCTCGGACTGAGCGTTGGCATCAGACAGCAGGGTCTTGGAACGCTGATCTGCATCGGCGAGCTGAGCGTCAGACTTCTGCTTGGCCTCGGCGAGCATCTTCTCGGAGCGAGACTTAGCATCGGCCAGCTGTGCGTCAGCGGTCTTCTTCGCATCTTCCAGGGTCTTGGAGGAGGAAGAGTTAGCCTGATCGACGGTGCGCTTCGCCTCGTTGCGGGCATCAGCCAGCATGGAGGAGGACTCTGCCTTGGCATCGCCGGTGAGGCGGTCTGCCATCTCCTGGGCCAGGGAGAGCACGCGAGCGGCCTGCATGTGGGTATCCGCAGTAGCGGTTCCCTGGGACGCATCGCCGGTGGAAGCAGCGGCTGCAGCAGCAGAAGCAGGAACGGCATTGCCGTTCTTGCGGGAATCTGCAGCGTCGGACTCGGCCTTCTTAGCGCGCTCTTCCGCGGCCTTGGCACGGGACTCTGCATCCTTGATGCGGGACTCGTACTTGGACTCGAGCTCGCGGCGAACCTTCGCCTCAACCTCGGAGTTAGAAGCAGCGTTCTGCTGTGGAGCGCGGCTAGCGTACTCAGCCTCAACGTCCTTGCGAACCTTGGCCTCTACCTCGCGGCGAACGTCAGCTTCCACGTCACGGCGAACGTCAGCCTCAATCTTGCGGCGCAGCTCTGCTTCATCAACAGCAGGAGCAGCGGCAGCAGCGGTACCCGCGCCGGAGCCCTCTTCTACCTTGCGCTGGAGATCTGCATTCTCATCCTGCAGCTCAGCAAGGGTGTCCTCAACGAGGTCGAGGAACTGATCCACCTCGTCCTCGTTGTAGCCCCGCTTGCCAATAGGCGGCTTGCTGAAAGCCACGTTGTGAACGTCAGCTGGAGTCAGTGGCATAGGTTCGTCCCTTCCAAATCGGAATTGCCTCGTTGTGCCAGAGGTTTTAATTTTTTTGCAAACTTTTAAGTAGCATAGCAGCGCTCGCCATATAAGGCTTAACTACACGTGTAGATTCTACCGTGTCTATTGGCAGATTGTTACAGAGCGAAACAGTGTTTTCTTCCACAGCACTGAAAAATTCCACGAAAAAGTCCGCGCCACCCTGTGAGAGGTAAGGCACGGACTTTTTGAGACTCTGGGTCAGAAAGCAGGACCGCAACGTCGAGGAGCGTCTAGATCAACTAGATCAAGGCCATGAAGATCCGGGACAGGATCTGCAATCCGAAGAACAGCACCAGGATGGACAGATCCAAAGCGATGCCACCCATCCGCAGTGGCGGGATGAGCTTGCGCAGAGCCTTGACCGGTGGATCCGTCACCACGAACACCGGCTCCGCCAGGATGGAGAACCACCGTTGTGGCCGCCAGTTGCGGGAAAAGGATTGGATCATTTCAATGACGATCCGCAGCACCAAAATAAAGGTGTAAAAGCGAATCAGCCAGACTAATAGAAGAAAGAAGGCAGACACGGTGGCTTAGAGTTCCTCAGCCAGCTGCTCCAGCTGGCTTGGCTCGAGGTGCAGACCCTGCGGAATCAGAACGAAGTTGCGCACACCGTTGAGCTTCTTCAACTCGGCATCCACGCCACGAGCCAGGCCAGCGGCGAAGTCCAGCACGCGACGTGCCTCGCCCTTTTCCATGCCACCCAAGTTGAACACAGTCACGTCGCCGGACTTGATGATGTCCGCGAGGTCACTTCCCTGCGTGTAGGTGCTCAAGGCGATGCGTACCACCTTGGGCTCCTTCGGCTCATCCGCGACAGGATTCGCAGCAGAAGAGCGAGCACCCACGGCAGGCTCATCAAAGCGGCTAGCGCCCGGCGTACGGGATGCGCCCGCGCCGTACTCGCCGTAGGAGGAGCGAGTGCGGGAAGAGTAACGATCCTCGCGAGCACGAGTGGAAGCGCCGCGGTCCACTGCTGATCGTTCAGCGGTATCTCGGCTTACGGACTCACGACGAGCCCCCGCGCCTTCTTCGCTAAACCCATCGCCAAAATAGGGATCCTGGTAGTTTTCGACATCTCCAAAGCCGAAGAACTCCTTGAGCTTTCCGCCTAAACCATCAGACATGGGTGTGGTTCCTTCCCTAAAATTTGTGCCGATATCTGGCTGCACATACATGTGCTGCTTTCGTTGCTACCAGCCACGATACGGCAACTTTTCGTGGTCTAAATTACTGGCCTTGGGCCCATGATGTCCGTTCCGACACGCACCAGCGTTGAGCCCTCGGCAATTGCGATTTCCAAATCTTGACTCATCCCCGCCGAATAGACGGGCGCGCCCAGCACGCGGTCGGAGATTGAATCCAGCAGTTTGCGGCCGGCAGCAAAGACAGCGGCCGCGTCTGCGTCGAGAGGAGGAACGGTCATCAAACCCCGCAGCTCCAGGTGATCGGCGGCGGCCACCGCATCGGCCAGGGCGTCGATATCCTCGGCCACTGCTCCCCCGCGTTGCGGGTCACCGTCTGCACTGAACTGCAGCAGGACGGGCAGCGCGCCTTCCCGGTCACCGCGGGCGATCGCCAAGGTGGCGCCCCTTTCGAAGCCTTCCACCAGCTTCAGCGAATCCACGGTGTGCACGGCAGCAGCCCAGCGCGCCACCGAGTTGGCCTTCTTGGACTGCACCTGCCCCACCATGTGGATCTCTGGGGTCCCTTGCAGAACCTCCGCCTTGGCTCGGGCTTCCTGTTCGCGGTTCTCCCCCACGGCACCCACGCCGAAACCGGCGAGAGCTTGCACGTCTTCCACAGGGTGAAACTTGGTGATGGGCAGCAGGTCTGCCCCACCGGCGATCGCGATGCGTTGCCGAACGTCCCGGAGCCGATGCGCCAATTCCTCGGCGCGCGCGCCTTGTGTGTCCATTCGGTGTTCTCGCTCCTTCATCTGGGAACTTCGGTATGTCTTCTTTTTCCCCGACGCCATACTCGCCGCGCCGAAAACTTCGAGCCGTGACCTTTAGGGCATCCAGATGACGCCGGCTTGGCGCCCGGTGACTCCCTCACGACGGTAAGAGAAGAAGTTCTTGTCTTCCACCGTGCAGCGCGGGTCGGCGTCGATCATGCGGACGCCGAGGCCCAGCAACTGGCGGGTGAGGCCGGCCCGGATATCCACACCACTTGTGCCTTGGGCTGTGGTGGTTCGCGAGCCTGGCAGCTTGGACTCCACATCTGCTGCCATGGAATCGGGGACCTCGTAATTGGCACCGCTGGCGGCGGCACCCATCAAGGCATGGATCTGCGCGGGAATGGCTCCCAGCTCTTCCATGCGCGCGATGGTTCTGCGCACCACGCCGTTGCGAGCGCCCATCCGGCCAGCGTGCACCGCGGCGATCACTCCGGCGGATTCGTCGGAGAGCAACAGCGGCACGCAATCGGCGGTCAGCACCGCGAGCGCCACGCCGGGGACGGTGGTAATCAACGCATCGGTGGCCTCGATGGGACCGGCGCCCACCATGTCCGCTGTCACTTCCGTGACGTTGGGGGAATGGATCTGTTCCATGTAAACCACGCGCTCGGCGGGCAGGCCGATGATGTCTGCCAGCCGTTCGCGGTTCTGCGCTACCGCCTGGGAATCATCTTTGACGTGATCGCCCAGGTTGAACGAGGAATACGGATCTGCAGAAAACCCGCCGTGCCGGTTGGTGAAAACCTTGCGGACAGAGGGCTGTTCTGACTGAGTGCTCACGTGATTCCTGATCTATCGGAAGTCTGGGAGATCCAGATCGTCTTCATCGTCCTGCGCAGCAAAGCGCTGGTCGGATGCGTAGCGATCGTTCGAGTAGCGATCCTCACCACGGGAGGTGAACAGGCCGCCGTTGCTCTGGCCTGGGTAGCCATCGCCACGAGGGACATCCGAGCGAGTGCGCTGCGCGAAGCTGCTGGATGGGCGAGACTGCTCAGCAGGCTGCTCCACTGCGTGCTGTGGCAGTGGGGATACGGAAGGCTGAGCTGGCTCTTCGCCACCGAAGATGGTCGCGCTCTGCGTTGGCGCAGCGGATGGGCGCTGCTGGCCGTTGCGCTGATCGCGAGAATCTGCGGATGGGGAATCGTCGAAGCCGGTGGCGATGACGGTCACGCGGACCTCGTCTCCCAGCTGGTCGTCGATGATGGTGCCGAAGATGATGTTGGCATCCTCGTCTGCCAAGTCCTCCACCAGAGTTGCAGCCTGGGAAACCTCCATGAGGCCCAGGTCAGAGCCACCTGCGAAGGAAAGCAGCACGCCCTTGGCGCCCTTCATGGTGGACTCCAGCAGTGGGGAGTTGATGGCGGATTCGGTGGCCTTGATCGCACGGCTCTCGCCGCGCGCGGTACCGATGCCCATCAGTGCGGAGCCGGCGTCCGTCATGACGGAGCGCACGTCGGCGAAGTCCACGTTGATCACACCTGGGGTGGTGATCAGCTTGGTGATTCCTTCCACACCGGAGAGCAGAACCTCATCGGCCTTGCGGAAAGCTTCCATCATGGACAGCTCTTCGTCGCTCATGCGCAGCAGAGAATCGTTTGGAATAACGATCAAGGTGTCACACACGTCGCGCAGCTCGTCGATGCCGGACAGAGCCTGCTTGCCACGGCGACGACCCTCGAAGGTGAAGGGACGAGTCACTACGCCGACGGTCAGTGCGTTCTGCTTCTTGGCGATGTTGGCCACCACGGGAGCCGCACCGGTGCCGGTGCCGCCGCCCTCGCCAGCGGTCACGAACACCATGTCTGCGCCGGAGAGGATCTCCTCGATCTGGTCCTTGTGATCCTCAGCGGACTTGCGTCCGACATCCGGGTTAGCGCCCGCGCCGAGGCCACGGGTTTCTTCGCGGCCGATGTCCAGCTTGACGTCTGCATCGGTGAGCATGAGCGCCTGCGCGTCCGTGTTGATCGCGATGAATTCAACGCCCTGGAGCTTCTCATCGATCATGCGGTTGACAGCGTTGACGCCGCCGCCGCCGACACCAACCACCTTGATCTCGGCTAGGTGGTTTCCTGGAGTGGTCATATCCTGTGCTCCGCCTTTCTTGACGTCCCTGTGACGTGAACCTCTCGGGGCTCGAGGAGGTCGTCGGTGACTGTGACTGTGTGGTCTTTGTTGGTCTGTAGCGATCCGGTTTTGGAGTCCGATCTTGCTAACCATCATGACTGCCACGCGTGTCATTTACGCGCACATTTTTAGTTGCGTGTCGTAGGTCTAAAGTTCTACTTTAACTCTTAAGAGTCGGGATGGCGGGGTTGGAAACGTTCCATTCCGCGCCGTCACGCAGCAGAACCACGCGCGTGGCCTCCGCCTTTTCCCGCGCCCTATCGGCCGAACCCCAGAACACTGTCCGATCTTCGCGGAAGTGCAGTTCAATGCTCTCCGCATTCTTGACGGACATGTATTCCAATTGCTCGCGAACCTGTGGCTGCAGTGCCACCACGGCCTGGGCCGCCGCTTCGATGGCTGCCGCATCGTCGGCCTTGACGTTGCGGAACTCCACGGCACCTTCGGGTTGCGCGCCGCTGAGGAAGACCTGTCCGTGCTCATTGACAGCCAGAGGCGTGCCCTTGTCCTTGACATAACCCACTGGCTGGTGTTCCGTGACGTCGACCGTGATCGTCGACGGCCACGAACGGGACACCGTAACCTTTTCCACCCACGGGACGGAAGCCACGTTCTTCGCCGCCGCAGCAGAATCTACGCGCAGCATGTTCTCGCCCACGGAAATGCCCGTGGCCTCAGCAACCTGAGTGGTATCCGCATTCGTGGCGCCGTGCACCTCGATGTTCTTCACCTTCACTAGCGGGATGAAGTACACGCAGATGCCCGCGATCGCGAGCAGCACTACCAGCGCCGCCATGAGCGCGGGAAGCCTGCGACGAGAGTTCTTCTTCATGGTCTACTCCCCCGCTGCGTCTGCATCCTGCAGCGCCAGCAAAATTTCATCGGCCAGCATCGTCACCGTGCCCGCGCCGATGGTCAGCACCATGTCTCCGCTGTTCGCACGCTCCACCACATCTTGCGGCACCGCGTTGAACACCGGCTGGTAGTCCCACGTGCCATCGATGTGCTCGCCAATGATTCGGGAATCCACGCCTTCTACGGGATCTTCCCGAGCACCGAAGATCTCCATCAGGATCACTTCATCCGCCAGCGAGAGCGCTTCGCCGAACTCGCGCGCGAAGGTCATGGTTCGGGAGTACAGGTGTGGCTGGAACACGGCGATGACCTTGCCCAATCCCGTGGCCACCACGCGCTCGCGGGCAGCGGTCAGCACTGCAGTGATCTCCGTGGGGTGGTGTGCGTAATCGTCATAGACCTGCACGCCGCCTGCTTCGCCGTGGTAGTCGAAGCGGCGTCGAACACCATCGAAATCACCGATTCCCTCCGCCAGCTTGGCAACGTCCGCACCCAACAACGCACCACCCAGCAGCGCCGACGTGGCGTTGAGGACCATGTGCGCGCCCGGAATACGAACCTGCAGTTCAATGCGCTGTTCGTCCAAGGCAGGGAGTGTGAGGCTGGCGTGGGTGCCCTGCGGGGTGATCGTCATATTTTCGACGACAGCGCCCGCCGGAATTTCCGGGTGTGCATCGATGGCCTCACGCGTGCCATAACCCCACACGGAAATGGGTTGTGCATCCCCCGCCTCGGCGCGTTCTTCCGTCCATGCGCCTGAGGCTACGTATGCACCCAACTGCGCTGCGCCGGGATCATCCACGCAGACCACCAGTGCCCCGCCGGGCTGGACACGCTGAGCGAAGTCCACGAACACCTGTCGATATGCCTCTTCGGTGCCGAAGTAATCCAGGTGGTCTGGCTCCACGTTGGTGATGACAGCCACCTGCGGGGAGTAAGACAGGAAGGATCCGTCGGATTCGTCTGCCTCTGCGACGAAAATATCTCCCGTGCCGTGGTGCGCATTGGTACCCGCACGGTTGAGCTGACCGCCTATGGCAAAGGAAGGATCAGTACCTGCAGCCTGCAGAGCTGCGACGGCCATGGAGGTCGTGGACGTTTTGCCGTGCGTTCCCGCCAGCAGCAGCGCACGCCGATCCTCCATGAGCAGCGCCAGCACGTCCGAGCGGCGCAGAACGGGGATGCCCAGCTCGCGTGCGCCCTGAAGTTCTGGGTTGTCCTGCGGGATCGCCGCGAAGGAGGTGACCACCACCGTGGGCTTGTCCCCCAGCAAGTCGAGGTTTTCGGCCTCGTGACCAATCGCTACCTTCGCTCCGGCACTGGTCAAAGCCAGGATGCTGCGCGAATCCTTCATGTCGGAACCGCTGACCTCGTGTCCGCGCGACAGCAGGATACGGGCGATGCCGGACATACCTGCTCCGCCGATGCCCACCATGTGGACACGGGAAAGATCAGCTGCGGGAAGTGTCATGGAAGAACACGGCCTTTCGAAGACAAAGAGTTGTGGTTGAAGAATTATGAAATTGTGGTGCGCGTAGGTTTCCAACGGGAAGCGGTGACGCCGGTCGGCTTCCCACCGAGTGGCCGACTACTTTGTGCCCGTAGCCGCCGCATCCACCAGCTTCTGCGCGATGTTGTGCGCAGCATCCCGGTGACCCGCTTGGGCAGCGGCAGCGGAGGCTTCCGCCAAGCGCTGCGAATCGCGCAAAACAGGAACTACTTCCCGCGCTACTCGCTGCGCAGAAAGTTCCGCGTCCGGCACAATCACCCCGCCACCAGACGCAACGACCGGGCGCGCATTGAGCTCTTGTTCGCCATTTCCGTGTGGCAGAGGCACATACACGGCAGGCAGCCCCACCGCGGAAGCTTCAGCCACGGTCATCGCTCCGGAGCGGCACAGCACCATGTCCGCGGCCGCGTACGCCAAGTCCATCCGATCGATGTACGGCACGGCGACATACGCTGGCCCACCGCTGGACGTGACGTCGAAAGAATTCTTCTTGCCGTAGGCATGCAGCACGCCCACGCGACTATCGGCCAGGATCTGCTGCGCTTCTGCCATCGCGTTGTTGATGGATTGGGCACCCTGAGAACCTCCGGTGACCAGCAGCAATGGCGCGTCCTGATCCACTCCGAAGAACTCGCGGGCCTCTTCGCGCATTGCTGCGCGGTCCAGCTCCAGCACGGACTCCTTGACAGGGATGCCGATGATTTCCGCATCCAAGCCAGAGCCCTCTACTGCGGCCAGCGCGGTGCCACCGAGCTTCACGCCCAGCTTGTTCGCCACCCCAGCCCGAGCATTTGCCTCATGCACGAAGAACGGAATGCCCAAACCCTTGGCCGCCAAATACGCGGGGGCGGAAACGTAGCCGCCGAAGCCAATCAGCACGTCCGCCTGGACGTCCTTGAGCACCTTCTTGGTCTCCGAGATGGCCTTGCGCAAGCGCAAAGGCAGCGTCAGCGCGTCCTTGTTCGGCTTACGGGGAACCGGTACGGGCGGAATCATCCGCAGGTCAAAGCCACGAGCGGGCACCAGCACGCTCTCTAGTCCGCGCGGGGTTCCCAGCGCGGTGATCCGTGCGTTCGGCACCAACCTGCGTACTGCTTCCGCGACCGCCAATGCGGGCTCGATGTGGCCCGCCGTTCCACCGCCTGCAACAACCACAGACAGCGTTGAACTCGCATCCTTGTTCCGAGTCTCGCTCATAGGGTTTTAGCGCCTCCTTGAGTCCGGGCGATTGCTTCGTCGAGCCTGCGTGGTCCGCGGCATTCCCTCGCGCGCCGCTCGCTCGGAGCGAGTTTCGCGCACGGGGGGAAGCGAACCGTGTCTGCGACCATCGTAGTCGCGCTCGTGGAACTCGGCACCGACCCTGCGGCGAGATTCCTCCAGCCGGTCACGCTCGCGTCGAGCATCCTGACCCACGCGCCCCGCGCCCCCGCGCTGGCGGGTGACGGGTTCACCGAACTGCTGGGTGGTGTTTCGACGATTCTGGCGGCGTTCCGCACCAGCGATCACTGGCAGAGGCTCGGGGAGCATGAGGATCCGGTCGATCAAAGGACGGCCCTCGTGCTGCATCGACGAGACCGTTTCTGGCTCGTGGCGAGCGCAGTTGGCCAGCAGTCCCATGGCGATCAGCGTGATCACCGCGGAGGTACCGCCAGCGGAGATCAACGGCAGCTGAATACCGGTCACGGGCAGCAGGCCCACCACGTAGCCGATGTTGATCATCGCCTGCACCACCACACCCAAAGTCAGCGTGGCAGACAGCATGCGCATGAACGGATCGGTGTGCTTCAGCGCCGTGCGAATTCCAAACCAACCCAGCAGGCCGAACAGCACCACCACCAGGATGGCACCTAAGAAGCCCAGCTCCTCGCCCACCACGGCGAAGATGAAGTCATTAGTGGCCTCCGGGAGGTAGAACCACTTGGCGCGGGATTGGCCCAAGCCCAGGCCGGTGAAACCGCCGTCGGAAAGAGAAAGAATGCCCTGGTGGGACTGGTAGGCAGAACCCTGCGTGGATGAATCAGAGAAGTTCAAAAACAGCGCGTCCATCCACGTGGTGATGCGGGCGGAACGATACGCCTGCAAGGCGATGGCCCCCACACCAACCAAAAAGATAACTCCAAGGGCGCCCAAGAATACGCGCTGGTTCGTGCCAGCGAAGAACACCAGCGCGAGCATGACGATGCCCACCAAGAGCATCATGCCCAGATCCTTCTGCAACATGACCAGGAGCATGAATACTCCGCCGGCCGCAAACAACGGTCCCAGCGCCTGATTCACGGTGTTGTACTTGGCAATGCCGTGCGCCGCCACCGAGGAACCAAACACCGCGAGAGCTAGCTTGGCCGCCTCCGAGGGCTGGATGCCCACGCCGGCGAAACGAATCCACGAGTTGGAACCCACTTCGTCACCGCCCACACCCACGCCGGGAATGAGCACCGCAATCAGCAATATGAAAGCAAGCCCCATGAGATATGGCGAGAGCTTACGCATCCGCTGCGGCGAAATGCGCAGCGCAAACCACATCGCAATCAAACCGACCACCACGATGGCAGCCTGGCGGAAAAACTCCGTGTACACGCTGCCACCGCTGGCGCGCGAGTTCACCATCGACGAGCTCAGCACCATGACTAGGCCCAGCCCGGTCAGCAGCATGGTCACGGTGAGAATCACCATGTAGTTGAGTTGCGGCTTCGCGAGCACTTCCTGTACGCGGCCGCCCAGTGTCTTCCAGACCCGCGCTGACTCGTTCCGGTCCGCGTTGTTCGACTGCTGCTTCTGGGCAGCCTGGGGGCGGCGTGCGCGGGAGTTCTTCTCCGGCATCCGGGTGCTCATCACTGGCCACCTTCCATGGCGAACTGTGCGAATAGATCCCCGCGTTGGCTCATGCCTGTGTACATATCCAGCGATGCTGCTGCGGGGGCAAGAATGACGTTATCGCCCTCAGCCGCGAACGAGAGTGCATGACTCACTACGGAGCGCATTGCCTCCTCCGGATCGGTCTCGTCGACGAGGCTGACGGGCAACTCTGGCGCGAGTTCGGCAAGAGCATCAGCAATACGTTGGCGGTCCGTGCCCAGCACAATCGCTGCCTTGAGGCTGGATGCCACATCGCGAATCAATGGCTCGATGGCTGCTCCCTTGAGCTGACCGCCAGCGATCCACACCACGTTGCTCTGGCCCTTCAGGGCAGCCGCGGCGGCATGGGGGTTAGTGGCCTTGGAGTTATCGATCCACTGCGCTCCCGCGGTGGTGGCCACCACCTGTCCCCGGTGGGCTTGGACGCGGAAGGAACTCAGAGCCTCGGCGATGCTGCTGGGATGAACTCCCACGCTGCGCGCCATCGCGGCGGCGGCTGCAGCATCGGCCAATCCGGCGGGCCCCGGAGGGGAAATGCCTTCGGCGCTGGCCAGCACGATCTCCTCGTCGAGTTCAACCACCTTTCCATCCCGGATGCCCACGTTGTGCTCGGCCTTCAGGACGTCTTGGGTTTCGCCCGCGCTAAACAAGCGCGCGGTATCCCACGGGCGCTCAGCTTCAGTGGGCCACAGACGCTCGATAGTTTCCAGCACTTCTGCCTCGGCGGAAGGAATCACTGCAGTGTCGGCGCGGAATACCCGTGCTTTCGCATCCGCGTATCCCGCGTAGCTTCCGTGCCAATCTAGGTGGTCGTCTGCGAGGTTCAGCACGCAGCCCACGTGAGGATGGAACGACGGCGCCCAGTGCAGTTGGAAGCTAGAAACCTCAGCGACTAGGACGTTCGCCCGTGGTTCGCCGCGCAAGTCTGCGGTGAGCGCGATTCCCGGAGGTTTGCCGATGTTGCCCACTGCCACGGCTGCCTGACCATCCGCCACCAGCATGGCGGTGAGCATGGCGGTGGTGGTGGTCTTGCCGTTCGTGCCGGTGATCGCCAACCAGGTGCGGGATGGGCCGAAGGCCTCCGCCTGATCAGCCAACCACGCGGCCTCAATATCCCCGATCACGGGAATACCGGCCTCTTGAGCTTCCACGAGCAGCGGAGAATCCGGACGCCAGCCGGGGGACGTGATGACCAGCCCGGGCACGGGAGAATCCTCAGACTCGCCTCGTAGCAAGGCTCGGGCTTGCTCCACCGCAACGTAGGTTTCCGCGGCGTGCGCCGGGGTCTCCATGGTCAGTAAGGCAGATTCGGTCACGTTGTCGTCGGCAATAACAATCGAGGGCGCCTCCAGGTGCCGCAACATCGTCAGCACTCCCCGACCAGCCACCCCGGCGCCTGCCACCAGCACGCCACGAGAATCCAGCATGCGGCTCAGTGCCTCGGCTGGGGAAAGTGTCTGCTGAGTCATGGTCAGTCGCCTCACTAACGTGCTGTGGTGTGGTGTGCGGGGATTCGGTGAAAACTTAGAAACCGGTGGTGGTCAGCCACTCGCCGTAGAACAGCGCAAAACCGCTGATTGCAGCCAATGCCGCGATCAACCAGAAACGCACCACCACGGTGGTCTCCGCCCAACCACCATTTTCGAAGTGGTGGTGGATCGGAGCCATGCGGAACACGCGCTTGCCGGTGGCCTTGAAGGATCCCACCTGGATCACCACGCTGGCGGCCTCAGCCACGAAGATGCAGCCGATGATGATCATCAACAGCTCGGTGTGCGTGGTCACGGACAAGCCCGCCACCAAGCCGCCCAGTGCCAGGGATCCGGTATCGCCCATAAAGATCTTCGCGGGAGCGGCGTTCCACCAGAGGAAGCCCAAGCAGGCACCCAAAGCGGCCGAAGCCAAGATCGCCAGATCCAGTGGGTCGCGCACGGAGTAGCAGCCCACGGACGCGCCATAAGAACACGAGTTACGGAACTGCCAGAAGGTGATCAGCACGTAGGCGCCCATCACGATGGCCGTCACGCCGGAGGCCAAGCCATCCAAACCATCGGTGAGATTCACGGCATTCGACCACGCGGAGATCACCAGGTAGATGAACACCATGAACAGCGCGCCGCCCAGGATGGCGCCGCCGATGGCGATGTTGAAGGTGGAGATATCACGGATGAAGGACAGGTTGGTGCTGGCGGGCGTCAAACCACGTGCGTCCGGGAACTGCAGAACCAGCACGCTGAAAATCACTGCGATGGCCAGCTGGCAGATCAGCTTGGCCTTGGCGTTCAGGCCCAAGTTCCGGCCCTTGACCAGCTTGATGTAATCATCGGCAAAGCCCACGGCTCCAAGAGACAGGGTCAGACCCAGCACGATCCACCCGGAAGCACCCGGACCGGCACCCGAAGTGAGCAGTCCAGCTACCGCAGCAGCGAGAAATCCCAACACCAAACCGGCGATGATGGCGATGCCGCCCATCGTCGGCGTGCCCCGCTTCTTCAAGTGCGACTGCGGACCATCCTCGCGGATCTCCTGGCCCAAGCCCTCCGCGGAAAACTTCTTGATGAGAACGGGAGTGAAAAACACGGTGACCAGAAACGCCACCGCGCCTCCAATAAAGATCTGCATCATGGTCTTAGTTGTCTCCCTCGTTCACTTCGCCCCGGCGATTCGCCAAGAGCCCTTGGGCTACGCCCCACAGTCCGTCACTATACGAAGCCTTGACTAGCACCACGTCATTCGGACGCAGTTGAAGATCCAGCAAGTTCACGGCGGCATCGATGTCATCCACCAGCTGGCTATCCACGCCCTCGGCCTTTGCAGAATGGGACAAGGCTCTCTGGTTGACTCCACGCCCCACAATCACGGCGTGATCAACGCGCCGGCTGGCCAAGAACTTACCCAGCTCTGTGTGCTCGTCCGAGCCATCCTCGCCGAGCTCACCCATCTGGCCCAGCACAGCCCAGCTCGCCGCGTCCGGGCGACCGGCCGCGGTATAAGCCAAAGCATCGATGCCCGCCCGCATGGATTCCGGGTTGGCGTTATACGAATCGTTGATCACGGTCACGCCGTCTTCACGGGTGCGCACGTCCATGCGGTTGGCGCTGGCTGCCACGTGCGAGCACAGTGCATCAGCCACAACCTGTGGGTCCATGCCCAGCTCAATGCCCACCGCCGCAGCGGCCAGTGCATTCGATACCTGATGCGCGCCGAACACACCCAGGCTGATGTGCACTGGATCGCCACCGGGATAGTGCATGTCGAACTCAGCGCGTGCTACCTCGTCCAAAGCGATGTTGGTGGCGTAGTACTCCGCGCGTCCAGCCTTACCCGTGGTTTCGCTGGTGGAGTAACGCACCACTCGGGCTTGGGTGCGCGCGTCCATGGCATTGACCTTGTCGTCGTCGGCATTGAGAACCGCAAGGCCCTCTGCCGGCAAGGATTCCACCAACTCGCCCTTGGCCTGCGCGATGGCTTCACGCGAACCGAACTCGCCCAGGTGCGCGCTGCCCACGTTGAGCACCACGCCGACGGACGGCGGAGTGACCTCGGTGAGGTGGCGGATATGACCCACGCCTCGAGCGGACATCTCGGAGACGAGGAACTTCGTGCTGCGACCAGCGCGCAGCGCGGTGTATGGCAGGCCAATCTCATTGTTGAAGCTGCCCGGAGGCGCCACGGTCTCTCCCGCCGCACGCAACACAGCGCCCAGCAGATCCTTCGTGGAGGTCTTGCCCGCAGACCCGGTCACGCCCACCACGGTCAGGCCTTCCTCGGCCACCAGGCGATCAGTGTTGTGCCGAGCCAGCTTGTCCACCGCGGCCAGCACTGCCGCGCCGTGGCCTTCGTCATCGTGCTCAAACGCAGAGGCATTGGCGGCCTCCTCGGAGGTCTCTACCGGCGCCGCGAGCAACGCGGGCAACTCAATGGGACGCCCCACCAGCAGCAGCGAAGCGCCGTCGTCCAGCGCGCCCTGCGCAAAATCGTGACCGTCCACGCGCGCGCCCGGCAGCGCCATGAAGATCTGCCCCGGCTTGATCACACGGGAATCGAACTCCACGGGACCAGCGATGACAGCCTCGGGATCGGCACCGTTGATGAGACTGCCTCCGGTGACGTCGGCGATCTCCCCCAGCTTTAGTTCAATCATGTCTTCCTAGCTCCTCTCACCGTGGTCTGTCGTCTCACCGTTGTCCGCCATCAGAGCGTTGAGCTCCGACGTCAGGACGGCCACATCATCAAAGTCGTGCATCACGCCCGCAACCAGCTGGCCTTTTTCGTGCCCCTTGCCAGCCACCACAATCGCATCGCCCGGGCGAGCCCAGCGCACGGCCTTGAAGATCGCTTCAGCTCGGTCGGCGACCTCTTCGATGTGCACGGGGTGATCGTTTCTTTCCGACGCCGCCCGCTTCGTTCCCTCCAGGACTTGCGCCCGAATGTCTGCTGGTTGTTCGTCCCGGGGGTTATCATCCGTCACGAACACAGCATCTGCCACGCGAGCTGCTTCGTACCCCATTTTTGGGCGCTTATCGTGATCGCGATTTCCACCTGCGCCGAGAACCATGGCGATGCGACCGTCTTCTGCCGGGACGTAGTCCGCCAGAGTCTGCACCACGCTGGCCACCGCGCCTGGCTTATGGGCGTAGTCCACCATCGCCAGGAAGGGCTGACCCACGTTGATGGCCTGCATGCGGCCCGGCACCTGCACCTCTGCGATGCGGGTGGCGAGTTCTGCGGCGCTTCCCGCGTCCTGCTGTTCTCCCAGTGCGTCAACACACGCCAGGGCAAGCAGGCTGTTGGGCACGTTGAAGCTGCCCGCCAGCGCGATGCTGTATTCAAAGTCTTCGTTGTCCGCGCGCTCCGCCAAGGCCGTGCGGCCGGTGCGGGAAACGTGGATCAGCTGGGTGCCGTTGGGCTGTACGCGCACGTCATCGGCATTCCAGTGCCATACCGGCAACTCGCTGGTCGCCGCAGCGGCATCCGCATTCGTGGTCACCACATAGGACAAAGCTGCCACGTCGGTAGTGGATTCCGCCTTGCGCAGCACCTGTTGTGCCAGCCGCTGTCCCCACTCGTCATCTGCGCAGATTACTGGCACTGGATCGCCGTATTCCGCACTGAACAAGCTGGCCTTGGTCTGGAAGTAGTCCTCCATCGTGGGATGGAAATCCAGGTGATCTTGGCTCAAGTTCGTGAACGCGGCGGCGTCGAAACCAATACCGCGCACCCGACCCAGCGCCAGCGCGTGGGAGGAAACCTCCATCACCACGTGCGTGACCCCTTCCTCGACCATGCGAGCCAGCAGGGCCTGCATGGTGGGCGCCTCCGGGGTGGTCAGCTTGGTTTCCACCGGGCGACCATTGATGCGGGTGCCTGTGGTGCCGACGATGCCCACCGAATGGCTGTCCATCAACGCGCGTTCCACCAAGTAGCTGGTGGTGGTCTTGCCGGAGGTGCCGGTGATGCCCACCACGGTCAGCTTGCTGGAGGGATGCCCGTAAATCTCGGCTGCAACTTCGCCCATCCAACGGCGGACGTCGTCAACAACCAACACAGGCAACTCAGGACTAGCCGCAGTGATAATCGCCGCACCCTCGGAATCCGTCAGTACAGCCGGCGCACCGGAATCCACCGCAAAGGATGCGCCATGAGTACGGGTGCCGGGCACGCCGCAAAACAGCGTGTCCGTGCCGGCTTCGTCGGAGCTCAGCGTGCAGGTTGCTACCTCCACCCGTCCAGCAGTTTCTGGATCAGGCAGAAGGGAGCCTCCGGTAAGGCGCGCTAATTCAATGAGGGTGGTCATAACTACTGCTTCTCCAACATCAGCATCGGGCCGGGGTCACCGGACAAAGGAACGTTGTAATGATCCAGCAGCCACGATGCGATGTCGTGGAACAAAGGAGCTGCTGAACCGCCGCCACCACCATCGGTGCCGCGCTCTGGGTCATCGAGCATCACACCAATGGCAAACCGAGGGTTGTCGGCTGGGGCGATACCGGCGAAGGTGATCCAATAATCCGAATTGGAATAGGCACCGGTGTCTTTATTGATCTGCTGGGCCGTGCCGGTCTTGCCGGAAATCTGGTAGCCCTCCACAGATGCGGAAGCGCCCGTGCCCTGCTGCACGCCAGTCGGATCAGACTGGGTGACTGCACGGAACATATCCACCACCGTCTTCGCGGTTTCCGGGGACACCACCTGGGTTTCCTTCGGTGCTGGCGGGTTGACGGTGGAGCCATCCGCAGTGGTGATGGATTCCACCAGGCGAGGCTCGATACGCTTGCCGTCATTGGCCAGCGCTTGGTAGATGCTGGTCATCTGCAACAGGCTCATGGACATGCCCTGGCCGATTGGCAGGTTGGCAAACGTACCTCCGGACCACTGGTTGAGCTCCGGCACGTAACCGGATGTCTCATTCGGCAGCCCCACGCCGGTGGCCTGGCCCACGCCGAAATCGCGCAGGTACTGGTTGAACTTTTCCTCACCCACGCGCTGGGCCAGCATCAACGTACCGACGTTGGAGGACTTACCGAACACGCCCGTGGTGGTGTACGGAACCGTGCCGTGCTCCCATGCATCCTTGACGGTCACACCCGCCATCTCAATGCTGCCGGGAACTTGCAGAACCTCAGATGGGCGGGTCTTGCCCTCTTCGATTGCCGCTGCTGCGGTCATGATCTTGGCCACGGAACCCGGCTCGAAGGCATTGGTGGTGTTTCGGTCGCCGAAGATCTTGTCCTGATCCAGCTGCTTTTCCACGTCGCCGTTCGGGTCGACGGTATCGGAGCTGGCCATGGCTACAACCTGACCGGTCTGCACATCCAGAACCACCACGCTGGCGGAGTTCGACTTGGAATTGTCCTTAGCCTGCTGGACCTGCTGCTGGATATACGTCTGGGCATCCAGATCCAAGGAGAGTTGGTAGGCATCTCCATCCACCGGTGGGTGTTCGTCGCGGACGGAGCCCGGGATGGCGTATCCATCGCCGCCGACGTCCACCGTCCGGGATCCGTTGATTCCCTGCAGGCGGGCGTCCTGGGACAGCTCCAAGCCAAACTGGCCTTGGCCATCCTGGCTGATCTTTCCGATCAGGTTGTCTCCCACTGCGCCGTTGGGATATTGACGAATGTCTTGACGCTCCGAGGTGATCTCCGGGAACTCGGCTACCACCTTTTGCGCGATGTCCGGATCCACGTTGCGTACGAGGACCTCGTAGGTGGCATCAGAGGTGAGCTTCTTGCGTAGGTCGGACTCCTTGATGTCCGCGCCTTCTTGGTCGATCATTTTCGGCAGCTTTTCGACGATCTCATCCAGGCGTTCGTCCGGCTCTGGGACGTTTTCTGGGTCGAGTTCGTGGCGCTCCTGCATGAAGTCGCGAAGCTTGCCCGGGTGTACCGACAGCGAACGAGCCTCCATGGTGTAGGCCAGAATATTGCCGTTGCGGTCCGTGATTGTTCCACGGTGTGCAGGCTCGGCCAGCACCGTGGTGCGCTGCATCTGTGCCTGCGCGGCCAATGAAGGTCCGGCGATCAACTGCACCCACGTCAGGCGCAGTACCAGTGCGATGACCAGCAGCAAGATCAGGCTCAGAACCATGCGCAGACGCTTGCTGAACCGGGCGCTGCTGTTATCGAGAATCAACCAGCTGTTTGCTTCCGCAGTACGCGAAGATTGAGGCTTTCGCTGTTGTGCCAAAACCTACTCACTCCTTTCTGCGGACAGCATGTTGCTTCATTGTCCACCGCTGAACGCAATGTGCCGGGCAACCTGCCCGGCGTGTCTCCGTCAGCATGAGGTGAGCCAACGGTTGTCCTTCGATTGCGTGTCTACCTCGTTGAGGTCAACGGTGGGTAACTAGTTGGTAATTTCTGATCAGTTTGGTGGGGCGACGGGTGCCGCTGGCGCGGGAGCCGGCGCAGGCGCAGCCGGCGCTGGGGCTGGTGCTGGTGCTGGTGCTGCAGGCGCTGGTGCCTGGTTGCCCGCGGCTGCGCCGCCTGCAGAATTCTGATTGGAATAAGGAACCTCGCCCGTGCCGTTCTGTGCTGCGGCACCGGTTGGGCTCTCAGGGGCCAGTCCCGGCACGTTCGCCGTCTGGGCTGGATCGGACGTTGCGGTACTTGGCTTCTTAGTGCCGTTGACGTCGATCACCGGACGGTTCTCGGCAGCGTCAGCTGGACGCTGCTCGTCAACCTTGTCGCCGTTGACGTTCAACACACCCGTCTGATCCGGCACCACCATTCCCATTTCAGAGGCGCGGGCCGCAATGTTGGCTGCAGACTGTGCATCAGAGACGTCACGTTCCAAGGATTCCAGCTCATTGGTCAGGTTGGTGGACTGCTTGCGCGCATCCGCGATCTGGAAAGACTGATCCGTGGTAATTCCGGACAGCCACATCACCGAAACGATGCCCGCAATCAGCGCGAAAGCCATGAAGAAGGCCAAGTTGCGCGCCCGCGGATCAGTGTTATCCCGAGGTGCAATCCGGCGACCACGCATCGAAACTTGCTGCTGGGAGCCCAGACGGCCCGTGCGCTTGCGTCGATCCTGCAACGCCTGCGGCTGCGAAATGGTGCGTTCGCCTCGCTGGGCTGGCCGCTCCACGGTCCGCGAAGTACGAGTAGCGCGAGTGCTGCGCGTGGACTGGTACGAGCGAGCACCAGAGTCACGGCGTGGTGAGGCGGTGCTCCTGGTCTTTAGCGTTCCGGTGGTCATACTGTGTCCTTCTGGAAAGTGTGTGGTGGTTGCTCGTGGGTTGGTGGGGATCCGCGTGGTCATGTTTTTGTCCTCGGGGGCACGGGGAATGTGCTGTATCCCCGCATGCTCGCTCGAGCAGCAGCCCGCACGCGCACGGGTGCGGCACGAGAGTTCAGTTCGATTTCCTCTTCGGTGGCCTTCTCTGCACCGCGGGTGACCAGCTCGAACTCCGCTTCTGATCCGGGAAGCTCCATCGGCAGACCGGCGGGGGTCTGCGAGGCGGAGAGCTCAGCCAGCGCCTTCTTGACGATCTTGTCTTCCAGCGACTGGTAGCTCATGAACACGCCCATGCCGCCGAGGTGCAGCCAACTTGCCGCTGCGGGAACCACGTTTTCCAGTGCTTCCAGCTCCGCGTTGACCTCGATGCGCAATGCCTGAAAGGTGCGCTTGGCGGGGTGTCCACCGGTCCTCCGGGACGCTGCCGGGATCACCGCATAGAGCAGCTCCACCAGGCGCCCGGAATCGCTGAACGCTTCCTTTTCCCGCTCGCGGAGCACGGCGCTGGCGATCTTGCCCGCGAAACGCTCGTCGCCGTAGGTCTTCAGGATGCGCGCAAGATCGCCGTGCGAGTAGGTGTTCAAGATGTCCGCGGCGGTCAGCGAGGTTTCCGGGTCCATCCGCATGTCCAGCGGTGCATCCTGGCTATAAGCAAAACCACGATCCGCTTGATCCAGCTGCATTGAGGAAACACCCAGGTCAAACAGGAATCCGGAGATTCCGTGTTCGCGTACGTCCGTGGGGATGCGCCCTTGTTCCGCCAGCTCGTTCAAAGCATCGGTGATGCCATCGAAGCGGGTGCGGTAGCTCACGAAGCGCTCACCGAAGCGAGCCAGCCGCTCGTTGGCTTCGGCCAGCGCGTTCGGGTCGCGATCCAGCCCCACCACCACTACCTGCGGCATCGCCTCAAGGAATGCCTCGGTGTGTCCACCTGCGCCGAGCGTGCCGTCGACAATTACCGGCGTCACCGGCGCATCGGAGGACTGGACACCCCGCTGCACCAGCTCGACCATCCGATCGCGCATGACCGGGGTGTGGCCAGGTTGGCGTGGGTTCATTGTTGTCCTCCTTTCGTGCTGTTGCGGGATCTTGCTGTTCTTTTTGTGCCGACGCCGCCCTTCGCGGAATCAGCTTCGTGCCGACGTGAAAAAGCTGGTGACAAAGTTAAAGAGTGTGAACAGGGCCTTACCTGCGTGGGTGTGGGTCTGATATCGGGGAAGTACATCAAACGTCACGTCGTCCACGCAGATAAGGGCCTGCGCACACTCTGTGTGTCGAAAAAGTTCTAGAGGAACTCCGCGAAGGATTCGTCATCGCCTACTGAGAAGTCAGCCTCATGTTCGGCGCTGTATGCCTCCCAGGCTTCGGCATCCCAAATTTCGAGGAAGTCCACATTGCCGATGACCACGCATTCTTTGCTGAGTTCCGCGTAATCGCGGTGTGCAGCGGGAATGGTGATGCGGCCTTGCGAATCAGGAGTCTGCTCGTCGGCGCTCGCCGCCAGGTTGCGCACGAATGCTCGTGCCCTGGGGTTTGTGCGTGAAGCAGCTGCGGCCTTCTTGGCGCGGACCATGAATTCACCTCGCGGATACACCGCCAGGCTTCGGTCCTGCCCTTTGACCACCATCAGCCCATCGGCCAGTTCCTCGCGGAACTTGGCCGGCAGGGTGAGTCTCCCTTTGTCGTCCAACTTCGGTGTGAAGGTGCCGAAGAACATGTCTGCGGCTCCTTCCTGTTACCGATCGACACAACGTTGTCTTTTTCACCAGCTCTGTTCAGTTATTCAGCGCGTCGCTGTGCCCCACTTTACCCCACTGTCCCCCACCAGAACAGCCACACGCCGAACATTAAACAAATACTTAAGGCTTTTTATTTCCGGATGTTTCCTCTGACCTGCGCCATCTTTCCCTGTGGGGAGATTTTCCGCAAGCGGGATTCACAGGTGCTTCTACGGTTCGCGCGCCTTTCGTCCAGGTTTGCAGGGCGGCGGCCCCACCACTGTGTGTCAGCCAGGTGGGCCTTTTACCTTGTTGTCCGCTTTGCGGAGCTCGTTCTATTATCGCAGTTCACGAGCACTATTTTGTCTTCCGGAGGATCTCCGCCACTCCTCTCTCAGCCGCATTTGACTGCTGCTCAACCCTGCCGAGGCCCCTTACTGAGCCAATGTGGGGCAAAGTGGGGGCAAAATGGGGCCTAATGGCAGATTTTCGGCAATCTCCGGCCAGAAGTGAGCCGCGGGATCGGGCAAAAGTGTTAGGGGCGGCGTTAGTGGTCGGCCCAGGCAGTGCAAGCGGAAGTGTTAGGGGCGGCACTGGTGCCAGGCCACGCCAGAGCAAGCGGCGGCGCAAGTGGTCGGCCCAAGCAGCGCGAGCGGCGGCACTAATGGCAAGCTCCGCGCCCGAGCGACTCCCCCCGCTTCCACGACTCCCCGACTTCCCTGACTTCTGCCAAGCGTCATACTTCTGTACCAATCCTCAAATGGCGCACCGTGTTTCCCCAGGTAAATGTGGCGCAAGTGACGTCTCTAAATGAGTTTTGGTACGGAAGTATGAACGGCTCTTGCCCGCCGCGCAAAAGCGCCCGAATTGGACTGATTTCCGGGTTGAAGGACGAAGACAATTGGTAGTGCTGAGAGAAAGTGCTACAAGGAGAAGCGGACAAGCGTCAGGAAGGCAGGCGCGAAGATAAAAGAGGCACAGTAGACACGAAAAATCGCCCCACCGTTTCCAGTGGAGCGATCAGGATAGTCGTGACAGCCAATCAAGGTGCCTGAAGAAGGTGCCTCACTCCCAAGGAGCCTCGCGGATGCCGCTTATCGCTCGAAGCGCTTGCGGAAGCTATCTTCCATGCGGTCGCCGATACCGCCGTTTTTCGCCGCCTTCGACTTAGCAGCAGAGACCTTCGCTGAACCAGCACCCTTACCCTTAGCTGCATTCGAGCGAGTTCCAGTGCCATGGAACGCCATCATGCCTCCAGCGAACATGATGAAGAAGCCGAGGATACTCAGAGCCACGAACCATAGGGAAAACTGTGCGAGGCTCACTCCGCCAACCAACATGCATAGGCCGACCAGCATGATCGCCACGGATTGAATATTGAAGGAGAAAGTTCCCTTGCTTTCCCTCGAAGCCCGGTGCGCCAAACGCGGATCGTCCGCGATGAGTGCGCGTTCGATCTCTTCGAGCATCCGTTGCTCTTGCTCAGATAGAGCCACGTCCAACCTCCACTGTCGCTGCGATGAAACCCCTGGTGGGTGCTCATCGTTCTTGCTGTTTTGGTGCCTTCACCGGCTAGGTGATCAGTGCCCCTCACAACTTCAAAAGGTGGTTCAAGAAGTGAAAGGTAACTACTGAATATCCGATCCGCGCACTAGAAGACGCAAACTCAACCCAGCGGATATGAAGGCTCTGTTAGGTACAACGTCCAGCATACGTATTTAGTTCCCATCGCCAGAGAAAATCCGAAATCGCGCTCAGCTTCCTCCGCTCAGCTTCATCAAACAATCACCTGAATCCGAACCACCATGGCAATCGAGCCGTACCGCTCCCACCGAGATCCAACCAAGCCTAAGCAACCACTGCAGCGCCTTCGATCTCTGCCCGAGCCTCATCTACCAGCACACACGCCTGGTCGTAGAGCTTCTGCACCACCAAGGGATTGACGTTTTTCTCAAGCCCCATGTCCGCCCGGCTCGCAAGACGAGCGTGTACTTCAAAACGCTGGCAGCGCTGTTCCATCGCAGGATCCAACATCTTTAACTTGTCCCACGCACTCCCCTGCGGCCGCCGCTTTCGGCCTGCCATCTTGTGCTCGATCAGCGCCCCCGCTGCACGCAAAGCGGCACGGTAAGAAAGCGATAGAGCCTCATCCAAACGTTCCGCCTGCCTTGATGCAGCAAGCTGTCGCTCCGCATCATCCAGGAAGGACACAGCGCTCTTATGTACCGTGTGCGCCCGTAATTTTCGTATCGTACTCATTGCGCCTTCGCCTTCCTTAATCTTTGGCTAACTGGGTCTTGCAGCGCTGGATCTTGCAACGCTCCGAAGCAGCACTTCGCTTATCCAACTAGCCATCAAGGTATTCAGCAGCGAGACAACAACCGCCTCCACCAACTCATTAATAGAACACCTGTTCGAACTAGTGCCAAGTTGAGGAATCTCAACCGCACTTTTGCACCACATGGCAGGATGTACGTCATGTCTTTGGTATCTATCGTCGCTGTCACCCCAGCGCAGTTCCGCCGTCGTATTGACGAGCTGATAGATATACACCTCTCGGCTATGGACTACCCGGCGTCGTACAAAGACCAACGACGTACACTCTGGCTGTCCAACATCCACCACCCTGATTTCCGCTGCCACCTCGCCCTCGTCCACCCAGACGATGCTCGCCCGGACCCCAGCGACCCACAGCAACCGTGCGCGGGAGTGTGCTTTAGCTTCCGCGGCAGCTCAGATACTTGGTGGAATCAGCAGGTCACACGCGGTCTCCACGAAGCAGGGCACTCGCGGCGCCAGATAGAATCCGTGCTCAAGGATTACGCCGAGCTATCGGAAATCCACGTGAATCCCCGCGTGCAACAGCTCGGCATCGGGCGCGGGCTACTGACTGTCCATATGAAGTCGATCTCTCAGCAGCACGTCATGCTTTCCACGCCCGAAGTGCCAGGAGAAGCCAACGGTGCGTGGCGTCTGTATCGCAGCCTAGGGTTCCAAGACGTGCTGCGGAACTTCTACTTCCCTGCCGATGCGCGCCCCTTCGCGATCCTCAGCAAAGCGCTGTAAAGCCAAGCGCCCCCACAAAGATCAAAACCCCAAAGAACCACAAACCTAGCGGACCATATCGTGCCCGTACCCCGGCCCCCACGCCGGTGCCATGCCCAAGTTGTGCAGCACTTCCTGCGTGGCGCGCACGTTATTCATGGTCATGAAGTGCAGGTCAGGCGCACCTTCCGCGATCAACCGCTCCGCCATCTCGGAGGACACTTCGATACCCACCTCGCGAATGGCGGCCTTGTTGCCCTCTTCATCACCATTCGCTGCATCCAACAGGCGCCGCTCCAGTGACTTTGGCAGAGACGCGCCCGCCAGCTCCATCTGCTTGCGCACCGCACGCAGGGACGTAATGGGCATCAGTCCGGGGATGATCGGCTTGGAACCGTGCTCCGAATCCGCCGCCACCAAGCGATCGCGCAGCCGCAGGTAGTGGTCCACGTCAAAGAACATCTGCGTAATGGAGTACTCCGCACCAGCGCGCAGCTTCGCCAGCGTGTATTGCGTGTCCATCTCCAAGTCAGCTGCACGGAAGTGGCCTTCGGGGAAGCTCGCGATGCCGATATCGAAGTTCTCACACTCGGGCATCTCTCGAACCATTTCGATGAGCTCGTTGGTGTACAGCAGCCCGCCTTCGGTCTGCACCCATTCTGCGTTCGGGTCCCCCGGCGGGTCGCCGCGCAGTGCCAGCAGGTTGGTCAGCCCCAGGTCAGCGAAAGTCCTGATCAGGGAGCGGATTTCCTCAGCGGTGTGCTCCACCAGCGTCATGTGCACCAGCGTGGTCAGCGGCTTTGTCGCCAGCTGCTCGGCCACGCGAAGGGTGCGTCCGCGGGTAGATCCGCCGGCACCGTAGGTCACGGAGACGAAGCTCACGCCAAGGTCGTGGAAGGCCTCCGCTGCGCTCCACAGTCGCTGTTCTGCAGCATCGTCCCGCGGAGGCATAAATTCCACGCTGAAAGGTACTCGACCGGGCGTGGTGAATTTGAGGGAGTCAGAGACTGCTACCTGCCTGCGGATGTGTGCCATGCCCAATGATGATAATGCCAGCGCACATTGCTCTGTGCAGCGAGGGCGGAAATGGCGGCACTGTAGGATAAGGACTCATGAGTTCTGCTGAGTTTGATCGGGGTACAGCCACCTGGGGTATGTCTTCTTCCTTGGCTGATGTGCCCGCGGCCGTCAATCAACGCGTCTCGGAGTACTTTGCTGCCAGCACCAGCGAGTTTTCCGCGATCGGCCCCGAATTCGCAGACGCCATCGAGGCCTTGCGTGCGTTCACCGTGCAGGGCGGCAAGCGAGTGCGCCCGATGTTCGCGTGGGCTGGCGTGCGTGCTGGTTTGGAGAGCGGTCGCGGGAGCATCGAGGTTCCTTTTCCCGACGCCAACCCCGATCCCTCCGTACTTCTCACCGCAATTTCTGCGATTGAGTTCATCCAGGCGTGCGCGCTAATTCACGATGACATCATTGACCAGTCCGATACCCGGCGTGGCAATCCCACTACGCATCGCAGGTTTGAGTCTCAGCACCGTTCCTCCAATTGGGCGGGAAGCAGCGAGCACTACGGCGTGAGCCAGTCCATTCTCACTGGTGACTTGGCTTTGGCGTGGGCTGATGACATGTTGCTGGCGTCTGGTTTGAGCCCGCAGTCTCTTGCTGCGGTTCGTCCGGCGTGGCGGGCGATGCGCACGGAGGTCATCGCCGGGCAGATTTTGGATGTGGCCATGGAGGCCAATGGCAGCGAGAGTGTGGATGATTCGCTGAAGGTCATCGAGTACAAGACTGCCAGCTATACCGTGTCGCGCCCGCTGCACATTGGAGCAGCGATGGTGGGCGCGGACCCAGAGCTAATGAACACGTTGCGAAGCATCGGTCAGGACATCGGCGAGGCGTTCCAGCTCCGCGATGATCAGCTGGGTGTGTTTGGGGATCCTTCTGTGACGGGCAAGCCCAGTGGTGATGACCTACGCACGGGCAAGCGGACCGCGCTGATCAACCTCGCGCTGCAGGCGGAAAATCGTGGCGAGGGCGCGGGGGTTGGCGTCGAAAAACTACGAGATGGACTGGGCACGGCCAGCACGGAAGAAGAAGTCGATGCGTTGCGCGAGGTCATCGAGGCAACCGGGGCGGCCGAAACTGTGGAGCGCTGGATCACGCAGCGCAGTCAGCGGGCCATCGAGACCATTACGTCTGCGCAGCTCGGTGCACAAATTACAGATGAGCTGGTGGAGATGACTGTGGCGCTGAGCGATAGGAAGTTCTAGGACAATGCGCAAGACCTACGAGAGCAGGGCGGGCAGCAGGCGCCACCTGAAGCTTCCCCGTCCGCTGGTTCCCATGACGCGCGCGACCACGCGTCGGCGGTTGGCGGCAGATGTTCAGCACGTGGTGGTTGTGGGCGCGGGATTGTCCGGGCTGTCTGCGGCGGCACGTTTGCGCGCTTCCGGGTTGAAAGTCACGGTTCTGGAGGCCGAAGAAACCGTAGGCGGACGTTGCAAGACCGAGCGCTTGACCAGCGCACATGGCGCGTTCGAGGCCGATACCGGGGCCACGGTTCTGACCATGCCGCAGCTGGTGGAGGCCGCGGTGCAGTCGCTGGGTCAGCAGATGCCGGACTCGTGGAAGCTCACCAAGCTCAGCCCCGCGTATACCGCGCAGTTCGCCTCGGAGCGCAGCATCCGGCTGTATTCGGACCCGGCACGCATGAGCCAGGAGATCGCGGAGTTCGCCGCCGCCAAGTTTCCGGAGGATGCCTCCCGCCAGGCAGAGCGTCTGGTCAGTGGCTACGAGGACTATCGTGCTTGGTCGCAGGACATGTTCAGCGCCGCATTCGATAATTTCCTGGCCGCGGACTTCGATTCGGTCCTGGATTTGGTGGCCACTCCGTCTTCGGCATCGGATCTGGGGCGGCTGGTTGGTTTGGGTGCGTTTGGTTCATTGGCACGCGCCACGCGAGGTTTTGTGCCCGACGCCGAGCTCGCCCGCTTATTTACTTTTCAAGCCCTCTATGCAGGTCAAGCACCCGCGAAGGCACGGGCTGTCTATTCGGTGATCAGCCACATGGACACGGGAATGGGCGTGTTCTACCCGCAGCACTCGATCGGTGAGGCCGCGGAGGCCATGGCCGGGGCGTTGGTGGCCGCAGGTGCGGATGTGCGCACGGGTACTCCCGTGGCCGGATTCAATTTCGCTGCCTCCGGCACCTCCGTGAGCTCGGTACGGCTGGCCTCCGGAGAGGTCGTCGAAGCCGATGCAGTGATCTGCACCACTGACCTCGCGGTGACGGACCGCCTCATGAACCGCCCGCGCACTCCACAGCGGCGGCCGGTTCCCCTGCGTTGGGCACCGTCGGCCGTGGTTATCCACGGCACGGTGCCCACCGCGGTCAGCGATACTTTTGCTTCGCAGAGCCATCACACGTTGAGCTTCGGCGAAGCCTGGGATGAGACGTTTACGCAGATCACCGGCGCTCGTGGGCGCGGTTCACTGATGACCGACCCTTCCCTGTTGATCACCCGCCCGGCGAAGTCCGCCCCGAGCCGCATCATTCAGGGTGCGGAGGATTCCGTCTACGCTGGCGAGACTTTCGAGCCGATCAGCATCCTCGCCCCGGTGCCCAATCTCGCCTCCGCTCCAGTGCAATGGGAAAACATTCAGGACCGGTACGTGGAGGAGATTCTTCGCGAACTGGAGGAACGAGGTTTTTCCGGACTACGTGCGTCCCTATCCATCGCGCGGGTAGATACCCCGCAATCGTGGGCGAACACCTACGGCTACGGCGAAGGTACACCGTTTGCTTTGGCTCATACTTTTGCTCAGACCGGCCCGTTCCGGCCACGCAACGTCAGCGGCTACGGAGTAGATAACGTGATCCTCGCGGGAAGCGGCACCACGCCGGGAGTAGGCGTGCCCACGGTCTTGTTATCTGGCGCTCTTGCCGCCCGCAGAATCACCGGAGGTGGCGTTCGATGAATCCTTTGACCCTAAAGTTGCGCCGCATCACCTGGCAGCAGGCTCTGATCATCGGCCTAGTCGGCTCGATCATTCTCGCGCTAAGTTCCCATGCGGCTGGTGCTGTTCGCGCCCGCGGTGGTGTGCTGCACGTGCTGAATCTGACTTCGCTGACCTTCGGGCACTTCACCGGCATCTTGGTGGTAATCATGTGGATCGGCGTGGTTCTGCTGCTGTTGAGCTGGATCGTGGCCGGCGGTCATATTTTGCGCCACGGCCGGTCCTTGGATGCCCGGATGGTCTCCGCGTGGATCGCGCCATTGTTTTTCGCCGGCCCCATGATGTCTCGGGATCTGTACTCCTACCTCATGCAGGGCACGTTGGCTCGCGATGACATCAACCCCTACCAGCACGGCGCCGCGGCCAACCCCGGCCCGATTTTGTTTGAGGTCAGCGCGGACTGGCGCAATACCACCACACCTTATGGCCCATTGCACTTGTGGATCGGCGAGATCATCACCAGCGTGACCGGCGATAACATCACCGTCGGAACCATCGCCTACAAGGTCTTGTCCTTGGCTTCTGTGGCGGTGATGGGCTGGGCCACGATTCAGCTGGCGCACATCCTCGGAGTGCGCCCCTCTGTCGCGCTGTGGTTGGGTGTGGCTAATCCCCTGGTCATCATCCACCTGGTGGGCGGTATGCACAATGAAAACACCATGATGGCCTTGGTGATGGCAGGCCTGGTGTTTAGCTTCCGTCTCAAGCCGATCCCCGGCCTGTTGGTGGGCACGCTGCTGATTGCCCTGGGCACGTCTTTGAAGGCCACGGCATTTCTGGCCTTCCCGTTCCTCGTGTGGATTTTTGTCGCCCGCTGGGCCGGGCGCGGCCCGGAGGGACTGTTCAAGGAAACGTGGAAACGCTTAGTAACGCTGGTTGTCAGTGGAATCGCCGCGCTGGGTCTGACCGGGCTGGTCATGCAGGCGGTGACCATGCTCTCCGGTCAGACGTGGGGCTGGGTCGAGGAAATGTCCGGCAACACCAAGGTGATCAACCCTCTGGCCTTGCCCTCGATGTTGGCATCCACCTTGGAACCAGCGCTAACGCGCCTAGTCAACGATGATCTCACCTTCAACGTGCTGGTGAACTTCTTCCGCCCTTATAGCACCGCGCTGATGGCCATCGGGCTGATCGTGGCATGGTGGGTCTTCCGCCGCGACGAGCTCCAAGCACTCAAGGGTGCGTGCGTGGCCTACCTGGTCACCTGTGTCTTCAACACCGTGACCCTGCCGTGGTACTACGCCGCGGTGCTCGCTCTGCTGGCCGTGTGGGTCACGGATCGCCGGATCATTTTCCTCGCTGCGTGGTTCTCCGCGTTCCTGTGCATGATGTTCGACGGCGGGGGCAACAACCGCCTCTACAACCTCTGGTGGGTACTAACCATCGGTGCCATCATGTGGTGGGCAATGCGCTCTTCACTGGGATACAGCCCCTTGCGCAAGCCACGAGACACAGACGCGTGGGTTCTCGATGAACCGCGTCTCCCCCGGGAAGAACCGGCTAAATCGCCATCGCTTGCGCTCGGCGCATGACCTCCCGGGCCAGATGACCATGGAGGGCATCCACTGGTCGGCCGGGAAGGGTGTCGTCGGACTTAAAGAGGAACTCAAGAACCTCCGTCGAGGAATACCCGCCGTCACCGAGCAGCGAAACCACGCCGGGGACGAACCGGTTGAGCCGGCCGCTTTCATCGAAGAACAACTCCGGGATGTAACGGACGTTGTTCACGCGAACCGCCAGGATCTGGCCGTTGCGGAGCAGATCCATCACCTTCGTCACCACCACGCCCATGCGCTCGGCGGCGTCTGGGATGGAGATGACGGACTCTCCCGCAGGAATGCCACCAACGGGCTTTTCCAAAATAACGGACTGTGCAGTGGTCTTTGATCGCTCGTTATTCACAGCTGCCACTGTAGTGCACACGTAGCCAAACCCCCACGCCCGTCCGTCCGAACGCCCTGCCTAAGCCGGGCTTGTCTCCCCGCGCCCTAAGATGGAGGGAAGTTATTATGTCTGGATGGGATTTACCTAGGCCTTTCCATTGGGCCCTGAGCCATTCCCATTCGGCAAAGCGATGAAAGGACGGCCGAACCCGCTGTGAGCCAGTTGTACTCCGGAGACCTGCTCGACAATCGCTATCGCATCGGTGCGCAGATCGCCCGCGGTGGCATGTCGACGGTCTACTCCGCGGTGGATACCCGCCTGGACCGCGAAGTGGCGGTCAAGGTGATGGATCCCGCCCTGGCTGACCAGCGTTCTTTCCGTGCCCGCTTTGAGCGCGAGGCGCGCGCCGTGGCCAAGCTCAATCACCCAGCGCTGGTGAACGTCTTCGACCAGGGAGTGGACGGAGAGTACGTCTTCCTCGTCATGGAACTGGTGGTCGGCGGATCTCTGCGTGAACTGCTGAAAGAACGCGGCCCCATGCCTCCCCACGCCGCACTCGCAGTCATGGAGCCAGTGTTGACAGCACTGTCCGTGGCGCATGCCACCGGCATGATTCACCGCGATATCAAGCCGGACAACGTACTGATCAGTGATTCCCACCAGGTCAAGCTCGCGGACTTCGGCTTGGTGCGGGCCATCGCCACCGGGGTGAACTCGGGTGCGCACACTGCTCACGATGGCAAGGTCATCGGCACAGTCGGCTACCTGTCTCCGGAGCAGGTCGAGGGCAAGTCGCTGCATCAAACGTCAGACGTCTACTCCGCCGGCATCCTGTTGTACGAGCTGATCACCGGCACCACGCCGTTCAAGGAGGACTCTCCCGTGGGCACGGCGATGGCCCGCCTCAATCGGGACGTACCGGCCCCGTCCAGCGTGATCAGCGGCGTGCCTGAAGAGATCGACCAGTTGGTTGCGCGGGCAACCTCCCGCAGCTCGGAGACCCGTTTTTCCGACGGCACGGAGTTCCTCAACGCGGTTCATTCCGTCACGAGGGATCTCAACCTTCCGCCTTTCAAGGTGCCCTCCCCTGCAGATTCCGCGGTGCGCCGCGCACTGGAAGGCGCGGACTACGGCGAGCGTTTGTCCTGGGATGACGAGTCCATGTCCACGCGCGCTGTCGCACTGGGCACGGATCCGCGCACCTCGGAGCAGCCCGGCCATGCTCAGCCATTCAGCGAAACTGCGCACACTCAGCTTCAACCTGCGGACGGCGGTTATTCTCCGTATTCCGGCACTCCCGGCGTGGACGCTCACAGTCCCGCTGCTGCCTACCCGGCGGGAGCACACGCGGGTGCTGGTCAGCCCGGTGCTGCCCATGCCGGAAACCCTCAGGGCTACCCGCCCAGTGCCTATCCCGCTGGTCCGCTACACCACAGCGGACATGCCGCAGAGGTAGCACAGAGCCACGAAAGCAACCGCAAGCCAGCGTTGAGCAACCGGTCCAGCGGCCGCACCGTGGTGTGGATCCTGGTGATCCTCGCGCTGGTTGCTGCCGTAGCCACGGGCGCATGGTGGCTGACCAGCGGGCGCTATGGAGAGGTGCCCAACGTGGTGGGCATGGATCAGGCCTCCGCACAGGCCACTGTGGAGGAGGCGGGGTTTACCTCGGATCTGGAGGAGCAATACTCCAATGACACGGCCCGGCAGGCCGTGATGGGGACTGATCCCCCTTTCGGTGAACGAGCGCCGCGGGGAAGCCAGGTAGCGGTGCTCGTCTCGTTAGGAAAGCCCACCGTCCCGCAGCCTGGAAGCGCAGACACTGTTGCCACGTATACGCAGAAATTAGAAGACCGCACGCTGCAGGCACGGCTCGGCAGCGAGGTGTACTCGGATGACGTGCCGAAGGGCAAGATCGCAAGTACCAAGCCTGCCAGCGGTGCAGAAGTGAACACGGGCTCCACCGTGGAAGTGCAGTTGAGCAAGGGGCCGCGGCCGGTTCGTGTGCCCGGAGTGAAGGGACAATCGGAACAGCGCGCCACCGAAACCATCGAGGCGGCCGGTCTCGAGGTCGGCGACGTAGTCCAGGAGTTCAGCGAGCAAGTGGAAGCTGGCGATGCCATAGGAACTCGGCCTGGATCCGGAGAAGAGGCCCCGGGAGGCAGCGAAATCACCCTAGTGATCAGCAATGCCATCAAGGTGCCGAACATCACGGGGCTATCCGCAGACAAGGCCAAGGAGAAGCTGCGTGAGGCTGGACTCAATCCTGTCCATGGCGATCCCATCACGGACGAGGACGTTGAGGCCGGTCACGTTGCCTCACAGTCCCCTGCTGCCGATCAGCTGATCAATCCTGAAGAAGACACGAACGTCACCATCCACGAATCGGATTCGGTGCGCGTGCCGTTTGTCATCGGCAGCACTGCGGCCTCGGCAAAGCAGAAGCTCGAGGCGCTGGGCTTGAAGGTGAAGTTCTCTTCAGACAGTTCCGGCCTAGTGATCACCCAGTCCCCTGGCCTCGGTTCTCGCGTACGAGTGGGCGACACTATAACGCTGGGCACGCTCTAGATTTCTCCAGAGCGTGCCCAGCAGGGGTTATCGCGTGTGGCGGACTATGCCAGCGTTAGTTGCGCAGCATCTCCGCCACGAGGAACGCCAGCTCCAGCGACTGCTGGGTGTTCAGGCGTGGATCCACGGTGGTGGCGTAGCGGGTAGGCAGGTCCACGTCGGTGATGGACTGGCCGCCGCCCACAACCTCAGTGACGTCCTCGCCGGTCAGCTCCACGTGGATGCCACCGGGGTGGGAGCCGATCTCGCGGTGGACCTCGAAGAAGCCCTGTACTTCGTCGATGATCCGATCGAAGTCGCGGGTCTTGTAACCGTTGGAGGAGGTGTAGGTGTTGCCGTGCATCGGGTCGCACTGCCAGATGACCTTGTGCCCGGTGGCTTCCACTGCCTTGACGATCGGAGGCAGGGCGGTGCGGATCTTGTCATAACCCATGCGGGAGATCAGGGTCAGGCGCCCCGGAATGTTGTGTGGATCCAGGGTGCGGACGTAATCCACGGCCTCTTCCGGCGTGGTCGTCGGACCAATCTTCACGCCCACTGGGTTGGCGATCATGGAGACGAACTGGATATGTGCGTCCTCGAGTCCGCGGGTGCGCTCGCCGACCCACACCTGGTGTGCGGATAGGTTGTACAGCGCGTCATTGCCCTCGGAATCGTGGCCCAGTCGCAGCATTGCGCGCTCGTAGTCCATGACCAGGGACTCGTGGGAGGCGTAGATATCTGCGGTGTGCAGCTGGGAATCGGACACGCCACAGGCGTTCATGAATTCCAGACCGCGGTCGATTTCCTCGGCCAGCGCTTCGTAGCGGGCACCGGCTGGGGAGTTGGCCACGAACTCGCGGTTCCACTCGTGCAGGCGGTAGAGGTCTGCGGTTCCGGAGCCGGTCAGCGCGCGCACCAAGTTCATTGCCGCGGATGCGTTAGCGTATGCGCGCACCATGCGGGAAGGATCGTGCTTGCGGGACTCTTCGTTGGCTTCCACGCCGTTGACGAGGTCACCGCGGTAGCTCAGCAGGCCATTGGCCTCGCGGTCTGCGGAGCGGGGCTTCGCGTACTGGCCAGCGATACGAGCCATCTTCACCACCGGGGTGGAGGCACCGTAAGTCAGCACCACGGCCATCTGCAGCAAGGTCTTGATGTTGCCGCGAATGTGCGGTTCGGTGTTGGACTCGAAGGTCTCGGCGCAGTCGCCACCTTGCAGCAGGAATGCCTTGCCCAGTGCCACGTCGCGCAGTTGGTTGCTCAGCCGACGTACCTCCGGTGCCACCACGATCGGCGGGACAGATTCGAGGATCTTACGCACGCGTGCAGCGTGGTCCGGATCCCACGAAGGCTGCTGCTTCGCGTCGCGCGAAAGCACGTCCGAGTACAGCTTTTCCGCTAGCGGTTCCGGAAGCGGAGGGAGATCAGGAAGTTCGTCCAAGGGGAGGTCAATAGTCCAAGCCATGGATCACAGCATACGCGGTCGGTTGTCTGACCTGGAATGGGCGGATGGTTTCGCCCACCTCACCGTGTTTTTGCCCCCGTTTAGGGTACATGGCGGCGCAATTTTTCCTTTTTCGACGCCAACCTAGCGCCGCAGCGCTTCCATCGAAAGCCGGTACTTGATGACGTTGAACCGCGCATCCGCGAGCGCATCGTGCGCGTTGGAGGGTGATTCGGGAAGCCGGGGGCGACCGGCCATTTCCCACAGTTGCTTGAGCTCGTGGGTGAAGCGGGGCAGTTCTCGGGGCAGGCCGGTCATGTCTCCCCACAGCTGTGCCAGCACCACGTGGTCGTAGGCTCCCACCCACGCCCATAGTTCTGGGCGGTCTTGCTGTGCCAAGCGCTGGCCGGGAACGTGATCGGGAAGCAAGAACTCGTAGAGCTTGCGGCGCAGCGTGGCGCGATCCATCCATCGTGCGTCAGACTTGGGCGGAAGCTGGTTCAGCACGTTACGGCGCACCCAGTCCCCTGCCTGGGAGGCGTCGAACTCCTTGGACACGGCGTAAAACTCCCGGCCGTCCTCGGCAACCACTCCGATGGAGATCAGGTCGATGGTTTCCCCATCTTCGATAAATTCCGTGTCATAAAAATAGCGCACGGTGCCCAGCTTAAACGGTGGCTGTGGCGGGCGTGGCAGTGCGTCGGCGTAGCGGAGGCGGGTACAGGCACCACTTGAGCACGGGGATCTTGGAGATGCCGTAGAACAGTCCGCCCACGGCGATGCAGATCAGCAGCCCCCAGATGATGCGGGTGTTCGGGTCATCGATCAGGTGGCGCCAGGCCGGATGGCTTTCCCACAGACGTGGGTAGACGTAGAAATCGAAGAAGGTCAGGGTGGCGTGGTGGGACACGTAGACAGGCAGTGTGTGACGACCCACGAAGCCGATCATCTTTTCCACCACGGGAATACGGGAAAGCCAGACCGCGATGATCACGCCCATGGGTGCTGCCGTAACTGTGCGCACCAGCGCGAGCACTGCCTGCTGGCCTGCTACTGCCTCATCCCATCCATCGAAGTAGAAGGCCTGCATTCCGCGGTAGACCGCTTCCCAGCCAGCGAACAGGAGGAGCGCCCAGGCGATCGTCGGCAGGTGAAAAGCGCGGCGAGACAGTTGGAAAAACGCCCATCGGTAGTGCAAGCCGATGAAGAAGATCGGCCCGTACATCAATGCCTGGTGCACGCTTTGATGCACCATCAGCCCACTCATGGCCGCCACGAGCGCGGGGACGAAGGACAAGGTTACGGCCAGCCAGGGAGGTTGGCGTCGAAGAACCACGGCCGCGATGTTGTACACCATCAGCGTGTACAGGAACCACAACCCAGGATCGCCAACGATCACCGCTCGAACCACGTTCTGCCAGGTCAGCTCATCATAGATGTAGAAACGCGAGGCGGCCTGAAAAGGAGTGAAAATCAGATACGGCACCAAGAGGAACCAGAGACGTCGGTACCAGAGATCTTCCAAGTTGCGCGTGATGACGCGGTGCGCAAACAGGCCCGAGACCAGGAAGAACAACGGCATCCGCAGTGGATCGAGGAAGCTCGATACCGGACCCCACGCGGTGTCTGTGCCGCCCGGCGCGCCCGTGACCACGTGCATCAGGCACACACCGATGATGGACAGCCCCTTGGCACAGTCGGCCCAGTTCACTCGACCGGACGCTGCAGAAGCCGACTGTCGTTGGGACGACTGCCGACGGGTTTGGGACTGTGCTGGGGCGTTCATGACTGCCGTTAAGAATCACAGGGCATAGGCAGAAAACACAAACCGTCTTGCCCAGCAATGCACAGATGGTTGCCTGAACTGGCGGCATTGCCAGTGAACCAGGCGACCCTGCGAAAGCCCTAAGAACGTGGCTCGGAACCCTTCGGATAACCGTCGCCGGTTTCCAGGGACTTTTTCACGTCCGCTGCGTAGAAGTCCTGCACGTACTCCTGCCCGGACAGCCCCGCCAGCGCTTCCATGATGGCATCGGTGAGTGCGCGCGCCTGGGCGTACTCGTCGCCGGCATCCCGGAAATCCGCCGGGTCAATGGGGTCTCCCACATAAACACCACAGCAGAACGGGCGTGGAATCCAGGAGCCAATGGGGTTGACCTTGCGCGTATTGATCATCGCGGTGGGATAGACCTGCACCCCGGTCTTCAGCGCCACGCGAGCCAGCCCGGTCTTGCCGCGGTACAAACGCCCATCGGGGCTGCGCGTGCCCTCCGGGTACATCCCCAGAACATCTCCGCGCTCGAGCACCCGGGTAGCGGTTTCCAAAGCAGCGCTCTGGGAATCCTTATCGGAACGATCCAGCGGCACTTGCCCCACCGAGGAGAAGAACCACTTCTGGATACCGCCCACCAACCCCGGCGTGGTGAAGTACTCCTTCTTCGCCAAGAAAGTCAGCTGTCGCTTGGCCATCAACGGAAGATAAAAGCTGTCCATCACCGCGAGGTGGTTGGAGGCAAGAATCGCCGCCCCCTCGGAAGGGATCTTGTCTATTCCACGGTTAAACGGACGGTTGTATACCCACAGCAGAGGTCCAACAAACACATGCTTGAGCCACCAATAAGTCTTATTCTGCATTTCCAGTTGTCCTTCACGCGGGTAACAAGGTTGATAAGCCGAAAGCGCCGAAAGTAAAGCGCCCAGCGCGCCTACTGCTCCGGCAGCAGCGTGCGCGCCAGCTTTGCCACGCCGATCATACCTGCCTGCGAACCCAGCTCGGCAACAGCAACGCGAGCCACCGGCCGGCTCCCCGCACCGACGATGGTCTTGCCCATGACGTCTTGGGCGTAGTCCAGCAGCAGGTCAGCATCCACCGCTACTCCCCCGGCCACCACAATCAGCTCCGGGTCCAGCACGTCCTGAATCATGGCCAATCCACGGCCCAGCCAGGTGCCCATGTCCTTGATGACGGCCTGGGCCAGCTCGTCGCCCTCCCGAGCCATGCGAACCACCGCACGGCCGCTGATCTCCTCGGGGCACTTGCCAAAGTCTTGCGCCAAACGTGAGTGCGGGAACCGGCCACGCGCGATCAGGTCTTGCGCCGTCAGAGGGAGCGCGGATCCCGAACAGTAGCGCTCCAAACATCCGCGCTTGCCACATGGGCAGCTGCGTCCATTGGGCACCACGGTCAGATGACCGAACTCCGGGGCCACCCCAAAAGCACCGCGGTAAATTTCGCCGTTCATCATGATCGCGCCGCCGATGCCGGTGCCCAGCGCCAACAGCACCCAGTTCTTCGCGTCCCGGGCCGCTCCGAATTCGTGTTCACCCCAGGCAGCCGAGTTCGCATCGTGTTCCAGGATCACCGGCAATTCCAGCGCTCGGCTCATGACGCGCTTGACGGGGGTCTCCCGCCACGGCAGGTGTGGCGCGAAACGAACCATCTGCTGGTTCTCATCCACGAATCCCGCCACGGCCAGCCCCACTGCAGCAACACCCTCGTGGCGCGCCCGTAGTTTATCCACCACGGCTACCACGGCCATCTCTAAGGCCTCTGAGGATGGCGGCGTTGGCAACTGCTCCACGTCTAGCACTTGCCCGTTTTCGTCCACCACTGCAGCTCGGAGGTTGGTCCCACCGATATCGATGCCAATGGTCAGAAGCTGTTCACTCACGCCGCTGCCTCTCATCCCTCAACAAAATCTGTTTCACTCTATCCTGCGCGGGTGTGAAACCCATCCTCGCCGTCCCCACGCTGGCTCAGCCGGTCACATCGGCACGTTCCACGCCACGCGCGGCGGCACTCCCCCGTGGCCTTCCATCACTGCCATCCACTGGTGCGCGAGCTGTTCCCACGTCCAGGCAGCTTCTACGCGGTGTCTTCCTGCGGTAGCGATGCTGTGGCGGAAGTTGGCGTCGGATAAAAGATCGAGGATGCTGGCTGCCACCTGGCGCACATCACGACCATTGACCACGGTTCCTGTCTGTCCATCCACCACGGTCTCCGGCGCGCCGCCGCCGCTGCCGGCGATGGTTGCCACGCCGCATGCTTGTGCCTCCAGGAAGACGATGCCCAGTCCCTCCACGGAGAGCCCTCCGGCCTGCGTGCGCACGGGCAGGGCAAAGACATCGCCGGCGCAGTAGTGTCCGGGCAGTTCCGCGAAGTCCACGGCTCCGGTGACGGTCACGGAATCGGCAATGCCCAATGCGGCCGCGCGGCGCGCCAGCTTGTCCCCCATCGCCCCGGGCCCGACCAGGAGTAGATGCGCGTCCGGCTCGCGTTCCACGATGTGTGGCATGGCCTCGACCAGCACGTCCTGGCCTTTTCGCGGAACGATTCGCGAAACCGCCACGATGACCTTCTTATTTTCGACGCCATACCGCGCGCGCAAACGCTCTCGCATCTGCGGATCGGGTTGGAATAATTCCGTGTTCACGCCGCCGGGCATGGGCTCCCAGGCCACGTCGGGGCCGAAAGCGCCAGCCATGCGCCCGCGTGCGTAGTGGGAGACGTATGTGAGGCAGTCGACGCCATGCCCGATGCGCCCTAAGATCTGGCGCGAGCCGGGGAACATTGACCAGCCCACTTCATGGCCGTGGGTGGAGGCCACCACGCGCGTTGCTCCCGCACGCTTGGCGGCTTTAGCCATGAGCGCCAGCGGGGCAGCTGCCGCGAACCAGACGGTATCGATGCGGTGCTGCTTGATCAGCTCCTGCATGCGCTTGGCCGTGGCCGGCGTGGGCAGCATGACGGAACGGGGCCAGCGCACCACGGTGTAGTCCACGCTTGCATCGAATTCTGCGGCGGCGTGTGCGTCTTGGGTGGAGGCAAACACCACGATCTCCACGTCCTGCGTACTCAGAGCAGACAGATAGTCCCGTACATACGTTTGAATCCCGCCCACGGTGGGCGGGAAATCATTAGTTACTACGAGCACGCGAACGGTCATGGTGCTTCAGTGTAGTGGGCTACTAGTAGCGGGATGCACCCACCATTGGCATGGAATCCACGGGAACCACCTGAACGGGGATGCCGTAATCAGAGGCGTGGACCAGCTGGCCGTCGCCGATGTACATGCCCACGTGAGTAGCGCCTGGGTAGTAGGCCACGATATCGCCTGGCTGCAGCTGGTCGCGGGTGACGGACTGACCGCCGGCGAGCTGTGCCTGGGAGGTACGAGGGATGGTCTTGCCCATCTGCTGGTATGCCCACAGCATCAGGCCGGAGCAGTCGAACTCGTCAGGGCCGGTTGCTCCCCAGCCGTAAGGTGCGCCCAGCTTGGACAGCGCGGCGGCCACGGCGCCAGTGTGGTTGCCACCGGTTTCCGGTGCTTCTGCCTTGAGCTTGCCCAGGAATTCATCGACGTCCACGTCGATGGGGCCGTTGCTATCCACCCAACGCTGGCGGTCTTCGGGGCTCAGGCCGTTGACGACCTCCATGACGCGACCCTTGAGCTGATCCAGCTTGGAATTGCGCTGATCCAGCTTGCGCTGCTGCGCGCTCAGATCGTTCATGCGGAAATCTGCGCGGAACTTGGCGCGGTTGGCATCAGAGTTTGCCTCCACTGCCTGCTGCAGATCCTCGTCCAGTACGGAGAGCACGCGGTTCTTGCTGTCCGAGAGGCTGGCCAAGTAGCTACCGCGTTCCATCGCGGCCTGAGGGCCGGTGGCGCCCGCCACGGCAGTCAGCGGATCCACGGAGGCGCCGCGGTACATGGCCTGGGAAACATCGGTGATGCTTTCCTGGGACACTTCGAGCTTGCGCAGCGCTTCGTCAGCCTTGCGCTTGGTCTCTTCCACGGCTTGCTGGGACTGGCCCACTTTGCCTTGCGCTTTGTCGATATCAATCTGGTTTTGCTGCACCTGCTCGTTGGTCGCGCCGGTGACGCGGGAGATCTCGCGCATGTGTGCCAGCAGCCCGTCCACGTCCTGTGGGATGGGCTTGCGGAGCAGCTCGTCGATGTAGCGGTCGAACTCTGCCGGATTGTCCGGCCCTGGTGCAGCCGCTGGGGCTGGGTCGGCGATCGCCATGGGGCTTGCGATGGAGGTGCTGACTGCCAGTGCGAGGAGTGTTGCGCTGACGGAGCGGGAGAAACGACCACTGTGGCGAGATGAGGTGCTGGACACTCTAACCTTCTTGTTCAAAAAAGATAAAGACTAAAAACATGGAGAAGTTGTAACGGTTCGTTATCTTGCCACATGTTTTAACGAAGTTACGGGACTGCCTCCTCCCCGTTTAGGGGTAGAAGATCAGTCCCGCGTTCCTAGTGTTCTAGGAGTGAATTGTTGTGACTGAAGTGAATAATTCTTGAGTCACAACGCGCACTTATTTAGAAGCGCACCGCATTGTTGATCGGCATGTAATCCAGGGTGTCCACGCGCACTGGGGAATCAGAGTTCAGTGCGTGCACGATCTTTCCATCGCCGATGTAGATGCCCACGTGGGATGCACCGGAGTAGAAGGACACGATGTCACCTGGCTGCAGGGCGTTCAGGGCCACTGGGGTGCCGCCGTAAGCCTGCGCGTCGGAGGTACGAGGGATCTGCTTACCTGCCTGGGCGTAGGACCAGGAGGTCAGGCCGGAGCAGTCGAAGGCATCTGGGCCGGCAGCGCCCCACACGTAAGGAGCGCCAACCTTGCTCATGGCGAAGTCGACGATCTTCTGTCCGTCGGACTTGATTGGGGAAGCAGCCGCTGGAGCGGATGGAGCCTCAGCCTGCTGAGCAGCCTGGGTGGCCTGGTCGATGTATGGCTGAACGTATGGCATTGCCTCGTCCGGAACATCAACGGTGTAGTTGGTGTTTGGGACGGATACAGGAGCCGCACCTGCAGTTGCTGGGTTCAGGACTGCAGCGCCCACGCCCATTGCTGCAACGATGGCAGCATTACGCTTGGTGTGGGTGTTGTTCTTCAGGTTGTGCTTTCCCATAAGTTTCGTCTCGTACCTTTCGATCCTAAGTCTGAGGCGGTTGCGCCTCTCGCTGATAGCAATTGCCACTACCGCGGATTGATTGGAGGGTCTAGACGAGTAGCCCTCGCCTCTCAGGTCTCGAAAAGATTACGAAATGATTGCGATCCGTGTCCAACCCAACTCGCCAAAAATCTCAAATTGGTCACGGATTGCATCTAGTGCACTTTTGCCCCGAGGGTAAGTCTGAAAATATCAACGAAAGTTATCAAGTCGTTATATTCCCCTGGCCTGCGCGAACGCAATGGCTTGCATTCATGCAAAAATCCTCACTCGGGCTGCATATCCGCCACTATTTCCTTGTGTGACCTTCGTCACATTTAACGATATTCCTGAGGTTGGCGTCGAAAAACACCACATCCCGCACCCACCCACACGGCCTTGTCCCGCCCACAATTAGGATGGCGAACGTGAATAACCACTCCTTGGCCGCCGATCTTCAGCACGCGCTGCGCAGCTGTGTGGTCCTCGATCTGGAAACCACAGGATTGGATCCAGAGCGCGAGCGCATCATCGAGATAGGCGCGCTGCGGATCGAAAATGGCGAGGTGGCGGATTCCTTCCACGCCCTCGTGAATCCTCAGCAGTCGCTCCCCGCTTTTGTCGTAGAACTCACGGGATTGCAAGACAGCCACGTCGCACACGCTGACACGATGGACGCGGTACTGCCCTCCTTGCAGCGCTTCCTGACCGCAGTAGGCCCGCAGCCGGTCCTCGTGGGCCACAACGTCAACTTCGATATCAGCTTCCTTGCTGCAGAAGCTAAGCGAGCTGACTCCACACAGTGGGACTTCTTGGAGCGCACTCCCTCGATCTGCACGGCGGAAAATTCCCGCCAGTTGATCAGCCGTGAGCGCGTTGGACGTTACAAGTTGGGCAATGTGGCCGCGCACCTGGACACTGCGCATCGGCCTTCTCACCGTGCTCTCGATGACGCGCAGGCCACCTTCGAGGTCCTCGTGGGTCTCGCCGATCTTTCCCGACGCCACACTCCCCCGCCTGCCTAACTACTCCCCCTTGAGACACAGCAAGAGGGCCCTCAAGCGCGATGCTTGAGGGCCCTCTCGTTGTGCCTCCTAACTCCTCGCCCCACCAGGGGCGCTGCGGAGCAGGAGGCGTACTAGCGGGAAGCTAGCTGCGAGCTTTTAGTGCTCGCCGTGGTCCTTGCGGGCCTTTTCCGTAAGACGAGTGAACATTTCCTTCTGCTCCTCGTGGTTACGGTGGTCCAGATCCTCTGCCTTTTCAGCGATCTCTGGGGAGTCAGGCGAGAACATGCCGCCGCGACCCGGAGCGCCAGCAAAGCCGAGCTCGTTCATGGTCTTTGGCACTGGTGCACCCTGGTACTCCAGTGGGATGGCGTGACCGTGCTCGTCGATGCCGCCCAGTGGCTGATGGACCTCGATGAAGCCACCGGAAGGCAGCTGCTTGATGGTGCCGGTCTCGATGCCGTGCTCCAGAACCTCGCGGTCATTGCGCTGCAGTCCCACACAGATGCGGTGCGTGACGTAGTAAGCAATTGGCGGAGCCAGCACCAAGCCAATGCGGCCCAGCCAGGTCATGGCGTTCAGGGAGATCTGGAAGTGGTAGGCGAACAAGTCGTTACCACCGGAGATCGTCAGGATCACGTAGAAGGTGATGGCCATGACACCCAGCGCGGTGCGGGTTGGCACGTCGCGTGGACGCTGCAGCAGGTTGTGGTGCGCATCGTCACCGGTCATCTTCTGCTCGATCCATGGGTAAGCGAACAGCAGACCAACCAGGATGCCGAGCAACAGGGCTACCCAGAACACGGCCGGAATGGTGTAGTTACCGAGGTAGAGCTCCCACGCTGGCATGACACGGGCAGCGCCGTCAGTCCAGAGCATGTAGATATCCGGCTGGGAACCAGCGGAGACCTGCGATGGGTTGTATGGACCCAGGTTCCAGATGGCGTTGATCTGGAATGCACCGGCCATGAAGGCGATAACACCTGCGGTGATCAGACCGAAGGACGCTGCCTTCAGACCGAAGATTGGCAGAATACGCACGCCAATGACGTTGTTCTCAGTGCGGCCAGGTCCAGGGAACTGGGTGTGCTTCTGGTACCAAACCAGAGCCAGGTGAGCCGCGATCAGGGCCAGCAGGATGGCTGGGATCAGCAGCACGTGAGCGATGTAGAGGCGAGGGATGATGATCTCACCTGGGAAGTCGCCAGCGAACATGATCCAGTGCATCCAGGTACCCACGATCGGAAGGGACACGATGATGGCAGACATGATTCGCAGACCCACGCCGGAGAGCAGGTCATCTGGCAAGGAGTAACCCATGAAACCTTCTGCGACGGACAGCAGCAGCAGAACGCAGCCGATGACCCAGTTAGCTTCACGAGGCTTGCGGAACGCACCGGTGAAGAAGATGCGGAACATGTGCACCATGATGGACACGGCGAACAGCAGTGCAGCCCAGTGGTGGACCTGGCGGATAAACAGGCCACCGCGCACCTCGAAGGAGATGTCTAGAGCAGTGTGGTACGCCGCGGACATTTCCACGCCATTGAGTGGTGCGTATGTGCCGTCGTAGATCACCTTCGAGAGAGAAGGGTCGAAGAACAGCGTGAGGTACACACCGGACAGCAGCAGGATGACGAACGCGTACAGTGCGATCTCACCCAGCATGAAGGACCAGTGAGTCGGGAATACCTTGTTGATCTGTGGACGAATCAGGCCAGAAGCCGTGTATCGCTCATCGATGTTGTTTGCCGCCTGGCTGAGGCGGGAAGTCTTAGTGGTCATGAACGGCGCTCCCAGAAAGCAGGGCCAACAGGCTCGACGAAGTTGCCCTTGGCGTACATGTAACCCTCTTCGTCAACGGCGATGGGCAGCTGTGGCAGTGCACGTGCTGCTGGGCCGAAGACTGGCTTGCCGTAGTGCAGTGCGTCGAACTGCGACTGGTGGCAAGGGCAGAGGATGCGGTTGGTCTGCTGCTCATACAAGGAAGTAGGGCAGCCAATGTGCGTACAAATCTTGGAGTAGGCGAAGTAATCGCCTGCGTGGAAGTCTTCCTGACCTTCACGCAGCACAGCGCGCTGTGCATCTTCGTGACGCAGACGGATCAGCATCACGGAATTACGTGAGCCGTGGACGGAGTGCATGTGCTCTTCGTACACGTCACGCTGTGGGTCGTACTTGTCACCATCGTTGACCATCTCCTCCGTCAGCGGGAAGACAGTTTCCATGGCGCCGGCATCGAGGTCGACAGCGCGGATACGGACCAGGCGGGAAATGCCCTGCGTGGTGTACTGGCCGTCGTGCTCTTCAGCAATGTTGCCATTATCGCGGCCCAGGTAGACCTTCTCGCCTTCTTCAACGAGGGTCCAGCCGGTGGTCCACAGGGTGCCATCGCCCTGGATGCCCATGGCCTTTGGCTTCCAAGGGTTCTTGATGATGCCGCCCATTGGCAGGATCACGGCCAGGCCAGCGAGTACTGCGCCAGCGCCTGCCAGGCCAGCGATCACTGGGCGGCGGCCCAGGGTCGAGGTCTGCCAAGAGTCGTTCAGCAGTGCTACCAGGGTGCGACGGTCTGCTTCGTCAGAAGGACCATCGTGGCGAACCTGCACGGAGATTTCCTCCGGCACAAACGTCTTGGTGTACTTCACGGCACCCACGCCCAGCAGGATGATTGCCAGACCAGAAGTGATGCCCAGCAATGGGGTGTACAGGGTGTACAGCCACAGGCCATCTTCGGCCAAGTGCTTGTACTCCCATGGCCAGAAGAGGTAGGTCGCGATAAAAGCGAGACCGAAGACTACGGAGAGGGCAAAGTAGATGCCTACTCCGAGGCTGGCACGCTTTTCCGCGGGATCGTTCTCGAGCGGGAAACGCTCCTTGCGGTATGCAACGGTGACACCATCGAGTTCGGTGCCCAAGCGGGCGAGCTCATCGTTGCTCATCTTCTTGAGCTGCTCGTCCGTGTACTGATTCTTTAGGTTATCGCTCACTGCCGGCTTCCGATCCACATTGCGAAGATGATCATCACCAGAATGCCGACGAACCACATCATCATGCCTTCAGTAACTGGGCCAATGCCGCCCAGTCCGAAGCCACCCTGGGATGGGGTCTCCTTGGAAGACTTGATGAACGCGATGATGTCGCGCTTCTCATCGGCGGAAAGCTGACGGTCAGAGAACTTAGGCATGTTCTGTGGGCCGGTCAGCATGGCCTGGTAGATCTCCTGCTCGTTGGCAGGATCCAGGACCGGTGCGTACTTACCACCGGAGAGTGCTCCACCGCGGCCGGTGAAGTTGTGGCAAGAGGCACAGTTAAGGCGGAACAAATCCGAGCCACGAGCAACGTCGGCTGGGTCGATCTCACCGTTGTTGTTGTTCGCACCGCGCAGGGAGTCCATGGCGATGGATCCGTCTTCGTTGCGGACCAAGCCTGGGCCGCCACCGTTGGAGTTCACGTAGGCAGCCAGAGCCAGGGTCTGCTGCTCGGAGTAACGAGGAGTCTTACGAGCAGCCTGTGCCTCGTTACGGAGCATTGGCATGCGTCCGGAGTGAACCTGGAAGTAGACGGCACCTTCGCCGACGCCAATCAAGGAAGGACCGCGGTCCTTCACACCCTGAAGGTTGGCACCGTGACAGGTGATACAAGCTACTTGGTAGATCTGCTTACCTTCGTCTACCAGTGCAGTGGTGTCCTGCTCGGCAACAGCGGTCTGCGGATCTGGGGTCAGGGCGTTGGCGATGAAGCCTGCGCCCGTTAGAGCAATTGCCATGGCGAGTGCGCCTGCAAATGCCTTACGGATCTTACGGCGGCGGCGGAGGCCGCTCGCCTTACGTGCTGCGGAGGACGTCACGCCTTCGCTCTTTACGCTCGTGGAGTTGGTATCCATCTTGTTCCTTATTAACTCGTCTGTGGAATGCGATGGGCTGTAAGTAGGCCGATGAAGTTACCGGCCGCTACGGCCTACTGAATGAAGTAAATCGTGATCCACAGGCCGATCCACACAACGTCAACGAAGTGCCAGTAGTAAGACACAACGACGGCTGCGGTGGCCTGGGCTGGGGTGAACTTCGACTTAAAAGTACGAAGCAGGACAACTACGAATGCCAGCACACCGGCCAGCACGTGGGCTCCATGGAATCCGGTGGTGATGTAGAACACCGATCCGTATACCGAACTGGAGATCGTGGTTCCGTGCTCCACCAGTTTGAAGTACTCGTAGCCCTGTCCGATGAGGAAGACGGTGCCCAGCAGAGCAGATAGTGCATACCACCTGCGTAGTGCGAAGACATCACCTCGCTCAGCGGCAAACACGCCCCACTGAGCCGTGAAAGAGGAAGAAACCAGAATCACGGTGATTGCTGCCGCGAACTGCACATTCAATTCAGTAGGGTGCGAAGGCCAATCGCCTCCAGAGTTGGCCTTGGACACGAAGTACATCGCGAACAGGCCAGCGAAAAACATCAATTCTTGAGACAGGAACACAATCGTGCCGACGCTGACCATGTTTGGTCGATTCAGCGTCGCAACACGATGTGGTGCTGCCATACCTGGGTTTTCAACTGCGCTCGTCACGCATATCAGTATGGACTCTCCTGAGCCGTTAGTCGATTCCCTCTGCAGTGTTTCTTGAAGCTTTCTGAAAACCCGCAGGTAAATGCTTGGGTTTAGCTGGCAATCTACCCCGTTAGGGGGTTGTTGGGAACTTTTGCGCCCCCGCATCCGACGCGCGCCAAACCAACAGGTCACCCGCATAGTTTGCAAACTCGAAGCCACACATACACCCCCATAAGTGGTCACAATCCCCCGCCGTGGGAACCACGCCGGACCCTGGCGTCGAAACGGCAAAAGAGCAACCGGATTGCCCCGCAACTCACCCACTCGCACAGCAAGGATACGATAGACCAATGCAGCCCACGTAAGTGCTGCCCCTGTCCCCCAATCAGACCGCGGCTCGCGGTGAGGAAGAAGATCTAATGCACGCACCCCAGGTCAGCAGCACCTCTGCCGTCTCCGTAACCAAGGGCAGGCACCTTGAGGCCGACCAGTTGCCAGAGAGCTACTTCACGTGGCCCGGCGTGCTGGATCGCTTGGGTAACCAGGACGAACTCAGTGAGTCCCAGGTGGAATGGGCCATGCAACAGATCATGAATGGTTCCGCCACGGATTCTCAGATCGCAGCGTTCGCCTTCGGCCTGCGCGTTAAGGGCATCACCGCAGCGGAGCTAGCAGCGGCCGCCGAAACCATGCGCAGCTTCGCTACGCCGGTGGACTTTTCCGAGGTGCCGCAGCGCGTGGACATCGTTGGTACTGGCGGCGACGGACACAACACCGTGAACATCTCCACCATGGCCGGCATCCTTGTAGCAGCCTGCGGTGTCCCTGTGGTCAAGCACGGTAACCGCAAGGCGTCCAGCAAGTGTGGTGGGGCGGACATGTTGGAATCTTTGGGTTACGAAATCGAACGTTCCCCAGCAAGTGTTGTCGACGACGCCAAGAATAATAATTTCGCGTTCCTCTTTGCCAAGAGCTACCACCCGGCCATGAAGTTCGCAGGACCGGTGCGCGGAGAGCTGGGTGTCTCGACGATTTTCAACCTGCTCGGTCCTATGACCAACCCCGCTTCCCCGAAGTTTGGGCTCATTGGCTGTGCTTTCCGCGACATGATGCCGATCGTGGGCGGCGCGTTTTCTCACCAGGGTTCGCGCGTGCTGGTGGTGCGTTCCATGGATGGGATGGATGAGATCTCCGTCTCCGCTCCAACCGAAGTGGTGACGGTTGATTCCACCGGCAGGACCGGAGAAGCCGTAATCAACCCTCGGGAGATGGGCTTGGACTTCTACCCTCTCGCAGACATCAAGGGCGGCGATGCGGAGTACAACGCGCAGATCGCCCGCCAGCTTTTCGACAACCAACTTGAGGGCGCAATCAAGGACGCAGTCTTGATCAATGCTGCTGCTGCCCTATCCACCGTGCATGGCTGGGAGGAACAGGGCCTGGATGAGACGATCAAGCACTACGTGAACGTGGCGCGCCAGACGCTGGAATCCGGAGCCGCTAAGGAAAAGCTGCAGCAGCTCATCGGCTAGCGCAGATCTGCGGGCGCGTTTGCACAACGATCCCCCGGAAGTGCCACCTGTTTTGCGTTTTCCCAGGTCGCAGAATGCCTCGTGGCACTTCCGGGGGATCATTGTGCACCAAGCCCAAAAAGAAGAGCCCCACAGTGGAAACTGTGGGGCTCTTCTTAAACCTATCGGCGAGCGCGAAAGCTCAAGCGCAAAGCCTTAGTGCTTCTCCGGAGGCAGACCGTACTGCAGGTTCAGCATGGTGCCGGACCAGATCAGCACAGCTGCGCCGAAGGCCACCAGCCAGAGGTGGAAGAAGGCCAGGCCGTAAGCCATGATCGTGATGGCCACGGTCATAACGAATGGCCATATGGAGCTAGCGGAGAAGAATCCCAGCACGCCAGCGCCGTCGACGATCTCTGCTTCTTCCCAGTCGGCAGGTCCGATGTCAGACTTGCTTTCGGTGAGGTGCAAGTACACGCCGAGCATCAGGGCCAGAAGGAAGGCCATGAACAGTCCCGTTCCACCAGCCCACTCGAGTCCCTGCAGGGATCCGGAATCCTTCACCAAGGATGTTGCAACCATGTAGACGATGGTCACGACACCGAAGAACGTCGCGATGGCATAAAAGAGTTTTGCGCCTGCGGCCATGATCTATTCCTCTTTCTCTTGATCGTTTAGGCGTTGCGGTCGATGTCGGAGCCCGCGTCGCGGGTGCCCTGACGGTCAGTAACGAATGGGCTGGTGGTCACTGCGTATGGCTTCTCGCCAATAGCTTCCAGTGCCTCAGAGTTTGGAGCCTCTGGGTTCTCTTCGCGGTAGCGAACGTAGTCGGTGAACTTCTCTGGGGAAACCACGCGGATCTCAAAGTTCATCATCGCGTGGTAGGTACCACACATTTCTGCACAGCGGCCCACGAATGCGCCTTCTTCGGTGATCTCTTCCACCTGGAAGCGACGCTCGGAGCGGTTAGCTTCTGGGTGTGGGAAAGCATCGCGCTTGAAGAGGAACTCTGGGATCCAGAAGGAGTGGATAACGTCAGAGGATGCGACGTTGAACTCCAGTGGGGTGTTGGAAGGAAGAACCAGAACTGGGATCTCCTCGGTAGTACCGACGGTCTCGATCTTGTCGTAGTTCAGGTAGCTCAAGTTCTCACGGGAGTTGCCGTGGATTGGGCCGGTCTCCTGACCGTCCTGCAGCTCGTCCTTAGAGGCATCGGCTGCCTTCTGAGCTTCTTCGTCCACACCGTTGTACTCCCGGCTGCTTGGGGACAGCTCGCCATCGATGGCGCCGTAGCCGAACTTCCAGTTCCACTGGAATGCGGTGACGTCCACGGTGACCTTTGGATCCTTGTCCAAGGCAGTTGCCTTGTCCTGCACGGGAACGTTGAAGAAGAACAGTCCCATGATGATCAGGATAGGAAGGGTGGTCAGCACAAGTTCCAGAGGAACGTTGTAACCGGTCTGGCGTGGGAACTCTTCCTTGTTTCCACGGCGCTTCCACGCGCGGTCAGAGTCGCGGAAGATCGTGACGAACATCAGCACCCACATGATGATGCCGATGGTCCACGCAGCAACCCAGGTCCATACCCAGAAGTTGCCGATCTCCTGGGACTCAGGAGTGATGCCCTCTGGCCATCCCATGCGCAGGGCATGGAAGAATCCGTTTTCCGGCGGAGCGACAGAGCAGCCAGCCAGAGCAATTCCGCTTGCTCCAAGCAAGCCAGCCAAGCCCAGGCGGCGAGTCATTCCGTGCACTTTTCGCTGTTCCACGCGAGTTTGCCTTCCTCGTAACACGTCATTTGGTCTATCACTCACGTCGTTAGCAACCCACCTGCAGTTCGCAGATTGCTTTCAAGTTCTAGACCGGTTCAAACAGAAACATTAGACCATGTGCAGCGCTTTGCCACCATCCCCACAGGGTGCGTTCCCTATTCGGGTGTGACTCCACTGCATTCTCCCCCCACAAAGGGTGCATGGTCTCCCCGCGTGGCAAGTGGCTCGGCGGGACAGCCAGCGCGTAAAGTCAGCAGCCATGTGTGGATTGCTTGGTTTTATTTCGGCCGATGGTTCGGCTTCCCAGTATGTTTCGGCCGTCGAACAGGCGCTGCCGTGCATGCACCACCGCGGCCCTGATGACAGCGGGACGTGGAGCGATGACAGCGTTGTCTTTGGCTTCAACCGCTTGTCCATCATTGACATCGCCCACTCCCACCAGCCGTTGCAGTGGGGCCCGGAAGGCCAGGCCAACCGCTACTCCTTGGCGTTCAATGGTGAGATCTACAACTACGTTGAGCTCCGCGAAGAGCTCCAGGCCGCTGGCTACACCTTTAATACTGAAGGCGACGGCGAAACGATCGTGGTGGGCTTCCACCACTGGGGCAAGGATGTAGTCAATCACCTGCGCGGAATGTTCGCCTTCGGCATTTGGGATGCGAGCGAACAGCAGCTATTCATCGCGCGCGACCAGTTCGGCATCAAGCCCATGTACGTTGCCACTACCGCAGCGGGCACGGTGTTTGCGTCGGAAAAGAAGTGCATTCTTTCCATGGCGGACGCACTCGGCCTGGACACGGAGCTGGATCTGCGGGCGCTGGCGCACTACACCGATCTGCAGTACGTGCCGGAGCCAGAGAGCCTGCACAAGTCCATCCGTCGCCTGGAATCCGGCAGCTACGCCGTGATCAAGCCGGGTCAGTCACCACAGGAAAGTCGCTGGTTCGAGCCGCGCTTCCCCGTGCGCAAGGTGGCTGCCGGCGATGAGGACAAGGTGTTCCAGAAGATTGCGGAGGCGCTGGAGGATTCTGTCGCCAAGCACATGCGCGCCGATGTGACGGTGGGCAGCTTCCTGTCCGGTGGTATCGATTCCACCGCGATCGCCACGCTGGCCAAGCGCCACAATCCGGATCTGCTGACCTTTACCACTGGCTTCGAGCGCGAGGGGTACTCCGAGGTCGATGTGGCTGCTGAATCCGCAGCGGCCATCGGTGCGGAACACATCGTGAAGGTGGTCAGCCCGGAGGAGTACGCCGCGGCTGTACCCAAGATCATCTGGTACCTGGATGATCCCGTGGCTGATCCTTCCCTGGTTCCTCTCTACTTCGTGGCCGCGGAAGCCCGTAAGCACGTCAAGGTGGTGCTCTCCGGCGAGGGCGCCGATGAGCTATTTGGCGGTTACACCATCTACAAGGAGCCACTGAGCCTCGCGCCGTTTGAGAAGATCCCTTCCCCGATCAACCGCGTGCTGGGCAAGCTGGGCGACGCTCTCCCCGAGGGCATGCGCGGCAAGTCTCTCCTGCAGCGCGGCACGATGCGCATGGAGGACCGCTACTACGGCAACGCCCGTTCCTTTAACTACCAACAGCTAGAGCGCGTGCTGCGCCACGTCCGTCCGGAGTGGGATCACCGCGAGGTCACCGCGCCGATCTACGCGAAGTCGCAGGATATGGATCCCGTGGTACGCATGCAGCACCTGGATCTGTTCACGTGGATGCGTGGGGACATCTTGGTCAAGGCAGACAAGATCACGATGGCTAACTCACTAGAGCTGCGCGTTCCTTTCTTGGACAAGGTTGTCTTCGAGGCCGCAGAGACGCTGCCGGTGGACATGAAGATCAGCCACGGTACGACCAAGTACGCGCTGCGCAAGGCGATGGAGCGCATCGTTCCCGCGCACGTTTTGCACCGCAAGAAGCTGGGCTTCCCCGTGCCGATGCGCCACTGGCTGGCCGGTGATGAGCTTTACGGTTGGGCTCGCGAGAACATTGAGGCTTCTGAGACGGATTACCTCATCGATAAGGCGGAAGTCCTGAAGATGCTGGATGAGCACCGCGTGGCGATGAACTCCGGCTCCGGTCCGGATCACTCGCGCCGCCTGTGGACCCTCATCGCATTCATGATCTGGCATGGCATTTTCGTGGAGAAACGCATCGATCCGCAGATCGACCAGCGCGATTACCCCGTGCAGCTCTAAGTTCCCCCCTCGGTGGGGCGGGCTCGCGGTCTTTGTGCCCGACGCCAGACTCCTGACATAAACAACGCGCCCGCCGTTCGTGAAAACGAACGACGGGCGCGTTGGCGTCGATCAAAAAATCAACAACTCATCCCACCACCCCGCTGGGCGCTGGGGCGCCTAAGAGTTGATCAGGAGAAGGAATCGCCGCAGGCGCAGGATCCGCCAGCGTTGGGGTTGTCGATGGTGAAGCCTTGGGACTCGATAGTGTCTGCAAAGTCGATCTTTGCGCCCATCAGGTATGGGGAGGACATCTTGTCTACGCGCAGCTGGACGCCGTCGTAGTCATCCACCAGGTCTCCATCGAGGGTGCGGTCATCGAAAAACAGCTGGTAGCGCAGGCCTGCGCAGCCACCTGGCTGCACTGCAATACGCAGGGCGAGGTCATCCCGACCTTCCTGTGCCAGCAGGGCGCGTGCCTTATCGGCTGCTTCGGTGGTCAGTTCAACACCGGTGACCTTCTCGGGAGCAGTCATGGTTCCTCCTAGTAAAGATTGCTGATATGAGCCAAACTACTCCCCACAACAAGGCGAGACAACAATTTGTTCCCGCATCGGCAAGTTCGCGAAGTTCTTGCAGGAGTACTTGCGGAGTTCTTGGCGGAGTACTTGCGGAGTACTTGCGGAGTACTTGGCGAAGTGCTTGCGAAATTCGATGCGTAGTTAACCGGCACCAACTTTGCCCCACCAAACCTCGTCCCCTAACCTTAAGGGCGTGAAAATGCCGTGGAAAAAGGATGCCGAAGCCGGTGCTGACGTGGCTTCCGCATCAGTAGATCAGTCCCCTGTCGATTCTTCGTCAAAGCGCACGGGTGAGTCCACCTCCCCTGCTGGTGCTACGCACAGCGCACCAGGCACGGAATCCGATGAGAAGACTGGACAGAGCAAGGCGTTTACCCCGAAGAAGGGTCGCCCCACGCCGAAGCGCAACGAGGTAGAGCGCGAGGTGGGCGTGCGTCGTACAGCCTTCGACGCGCCTTCTACTTCGAAGGAAGCTCGAGAGCGCCGCAAGGAGTTGAAGAACTCCATGTCCAAGGACGAGTACAAGGCCATGAAGCAGCGCGAGCGCGACGAGGCCGCCCGGGATCGCCGCAAGGCCAACGAGCGCATGATGGCCGGCGATGAGAACTATCTGATGGATCGCGATAAGGGCCCGGAGAAGCGCTTTGTCCGCGATTGGGTGGATGCGCACCGTTACATCATGAACTTCTTCCTGCCGATGACGTTCATCGTGATCATCATCATGCTGCTGGGCACGCGCAATCCGGCCATCGCCAACTTGTCTTCCATCGTGATGGTGGTGATCTTCGTGATCATGATCGCCGAGGGTCTGTGGTTGGGACGCAAGGTTAATCGCCTGGTTAACGAGCGTTTCCCTAACAATCCGCATTCCAAGTTCTCGCTGGGTATCTACGCATTTACCCGCGCCACGATGATCCGCCGTATGCGCACGCCTGCGCCACAGAAGAACGTGGGCGATACTGTTTAAACCATGAGCGATCTCCCGGAGTTTCCCGCCATCGTCGCCCCCGATGCTGCGCGTCGAGAGCGAGCCACGTCCCACCACGTTGAGTTGCCTGCTGGGTATGCGCTGCCCGCGGGCAGCTTGGGCCGGTTGGAGCAACTGGGTGCGTGGATGGCGGCGTGCGCTGCGTGCTCCAGCTCTTCCGGTGAGTCTTCGGCTGAGTCTTCCAGCGCCGAATCCACCCGCCTGATCATCGTGACCGGCGAGCACGGCATCGCGGCCGCTCACCCGGAGATCTCCACTCTCCCCGCAGAGTTGTCTTCCCTTGTCACCGAGGCCATCGAGTCCGGTGCCTCCCCCGTCGCGTCCACGGCGAGGTCGTTGAATGTGGATGTGAAGTTAGTCGACGCCAACTCCTCCACCTCCAGCGGAGAAATCGACCATGAGGATGCCCTGACCGTCGCTCAGCTGGCGGAGTACCTGCAAAAGGGCATGGATCTGGCCGATGCGGAAGCGGATCAGGGCACGCAGTTGCTGGCCGTCGGCGATGCAGCCCGTGGATTGACCACGGTGGCGGCAACAGTCATCGGGTCGCTGTGCGGCATTGAGCCGGTCAAGGTTGTGGGCTGGGGTTCCGGTATTGGCGATATGGCGTGGCGGACGAAGACGGCCATCATCCGGGACGCGATGTACCGCGTGCGGGATGACCGAGCGGACGCGTTGCAGGTGCTGCGGCGCGTTGGAGGTGCTGATCTGGCCGTGCTGACTGGCCTGTTGGCGCAGGCTGCAGTGCGCCGCACTCCCGTGCTGATCGATGGCGTGGGCGTGCTTACCGCCGCGCTGTGTGCGCAGATGATTGCCCCGGGATCCTCCGACTGGTGGGTTGTCGCGTCCAAGGGCAACGAGCCCGCGATCACCCCAGCCTTGAGTGCCCTGCGCCTCTCCCCTGTCTTAGACGCCGGCATCTCCGCTGGCCAGGGCACCGGCGCTCTGCTGGCCGTGCCGCTGGTGCGGCACGCGGCCGAGGTGTTCTCCGGCTAACTGCCCAGGCTGAACAGAATCTAGTCGACGAGCTTGTAGAGCCAGCCGTGGGAATCTTCCACGGCTCCGCGCTGGATTCCCGTCAGATGCTCACGCAGGCGCATGGTCACCTCGCCGATCTTGCCACCGGCAACCTTGAACTCGCCATCTTCGTGCTTGACGGTGCCTACTGGGGTCACCACGGCAGCGGTTCCGCAGGCGAATACTTCGGTGAGCTCGCCAGATTCTGCCGCAGCTTCCCACTCGTCGGTGGAAATCTTGCGCTCTTCCACGTCAAAGACCAGATCAGCGGCCACGTTGAGCAGCGAGGCGCGCGTGACACCTGGCAGCAAGGAGCCGGAGAGTTCCGGGGTGACGATGCGGGCATCCGCACCTGAGCCGAACACGAACGCCAGGTTCATGCCGCCCATCTCTTCGACATACTTGTGCTCGGTGGCATCCAGCCACACCACCTGGTCGCAGCCCTTCTTCTCTGCCTGCTGCTGAGCCAGCAGAGAGGCCGCGTAATTGCCTGCGAACTTCGCCGCACCCGTGCCCCCTGGTGCGGCGCGCACGTAATCCTTGGACAGCCAGACACTGACCGGATTGATGCCACCGGAGAAGTACGCGCCAGCTGGGGAGGCGATCACGGCGAAGGTATAAGCGTTAGCCGGGTGCACGCCCAGGCTCACCTGGGTGCTGATCATGAAAGGACGCAGGTACAGGGACTCTTCGCCACCGGCTGCGGGAACCCACTGCTTGTCGATCTCCACCAGCTGGCGCAGGGACTCGATAAACAGCTCCTCTGGCAGCTCCGGCATCGCCAGGCGCTGCGCGGAGGACTGCATGCGCGCCGCGTTCTGATCCGGGCGGAATGTCACCACGGAATCGTCCTGCTGCCGGTATGCCTTAATTCCCTCGAAGATGGCCTGCCCGTAGTGGAACACCATGGACGCAGGATCCATCTGGAAGTTCTGATAAGGCTGCACGCGAGCGTTGTGCCAACCCGCGGACTCGTTCCAATCAATAACCACCATGTGGTCCGTGAAGTAGTTGCCGAAACCTGGGCTGGTCAGGATTTCCGCAATTCGCTCGGAAGACGTGGGGTTTTCCGTGCGCTCGATGGTGAAAGAGTCAGGCGTTGCAGGCACAGTATTCATGGACAAGACCATACTCCAGTGTCTCCGAGTAGATGTAGCCTAGGGGTTTGAGTACGCAACTTTTCTAGGAACAGGATTTTCATGGCTGACACCTCGTCCACCGATTTCACCCTCGTCTCCCGCGGCACCCTCCCAGAGCTGCGCATGGTGGGTAGCTGGTCGGACATCGATGGCAGCATCGATGTGTTTATCGTTCCCGCCTTCCAAGGCGAAAACGGCCTGGAGCTCGCGGGAGGCCCGGCATCCGTGCTGACTTCCGAGCAGGAAATTGAGCTATGGAAGTGGCTCACCTCCGTGGGTGCGCAGGGAACTGTCGGCGAGATGACGTTCTTGCCGGGCGAGATCTTGGCGTCGGAACAAGAGGACAATTCCCCGGAGATCACCCGGATCTTGGCTGTGGGGCTGGGGAACGCAGAGGACCTATCTGACGAGGACATTCGGCAGGCGGCGGGTGCGGCGTCGCGGCGCGTGGGCAAGGCAGAGACCGTGGTCTCCAGCTTGGGCATCTTTGATCCAGAGGCGGCACTGCTGGGCCATGCGCTGGGCGCGTACGCCTACTCCGGCCAGAAGGCGGAGGCCAGGGAGACCATCGGGAAGGTCGTGGCGCTGGTTTCCGAGCCGGATCAGGACATCCTGGCGCGCGTGACGGCGATTGCCGAATCCGTGGCATTTGCCCGCGATCTAGTCAACGCTCCCGCCAATGACCTCTACCCCGCCCGCTATGCGGAGATCATCCGCGCCGAGGCCACGGCTGCGGGGCTCGAGGTGGAGATCCTCGACGAGAAGCAGCTGGAAGAGCAGGGATTTGGCGGCATCGTGGGCGTGGGTAAGGGTTCGCAGTACCCTCCCCGTTTGGTTCGGGTGACGTATTCTCCATCCGACGCCAACTCTGATCTGTCCAAGGTTGCCCTGGTGGGCAAGGGAATTACGTTCGATACGGGCGGAATTTCCCTGAAGCCGGGCGCCAAGATGTGGGACATGATCATGGACATGGGCGGCTCCGCAGCGGTCATCGCGGCCACGCTGGCGGCGGCGAAACTGCAGATCAATACCCAGGTCACCGCTACGATCCCCATCGCCGAGAACATGCCTTCTGCCACGGCCACCCGCCCAGGCGATATCTTGCGACACTACGGTGGCCTGACCACCGAGGTTCTCAACACGGATGCCGAGGGCCGCTTGATCCTGGCTGATGCCATCGCCCGCGCCTGCGAGGATGAGCCGGACTACTTGATCGAGACCGCCACGCTCACCGGCGCACAGATGGTGGCGCTGGGCGATCGCACCCCAGGCATCATGGGCTCGGCAGCGTTCCGCGATCACGTGACCATGCTCAGCCAGGAAGTTGGCGAAAACGGCTGGCCAATGCCACTGCCGACCGAACTCGGTGAGGCGCTGAAGAGCGATGTGGCGGATCTGCGCAATATCTCCAACTCGCGCTTTGGTGGCATGTCCGTGGCTGGCCACTACCTATCCAACTTCGTCTCCGAGGGCGTGGAGTGGGTGCACATCGACGTGGCTGGCCCTGCATACAACACCGGCTCCGCCTACGGATACACCCCGAAGCGCGCTACGGGCGTGCCTGTGCGCACGATCATCGCGGTGTTGGAGGACCTGGCTAAGTAGAGGGGCTAGCGGGTTGGGGCTCTATCTGTAGACGCCTTAGCGCTCGCGCTCTTGTTCCAGCCGGGCGCGGCGCTCCCTCTGCTTGAGGCGTTCGCGGACAATTCGATCTTTTTCTATACGATCTCGCATGCGCTGGGGGTAACCAGTTTCCTCCGCGAAATAAAGCGGAACTCCGGTGCCCTGAAAAACGGCGTCGATCCCCTTGGGTCCGCCGATCTTGCGCCGCGTCCACTCCCCCGTGCCGTCTACGAAGACCACGGACATCTCATTGACGATGGTCTCCGGCTCCACGAAGCCCTCCACGCCAGTGCGAGAAGCTGACCATTTCTGCAGGTACGCAAGGTCTTTCGCGCGCACAGTTTCCCCTGGCGCGCGCGGTGGCCTCAGATTGGACTTCCTGGAACGGCCGAAAAGATTAAACACGAGGTTCAGTCTATCCGAGCCGGTTCGTGCATCTCCACGAGTTCGCCTGACAGCTCACTGTGAGCAATTCGGGATTTTGCGAAAAATAGGGTGAGTTTTGCGTCGAAAAGAAACGCTAGCTGTCCTGAATCGAAAAAGCGGCGGGCGTACACTTATGTAGTATTTCAATCAGATACGACCACTGCTGATTTTCGCGTAAGCACGAGGAGCTTCAAGACCATGGCGCATTCCGTCGAAATGCCCGAACTGGGCGAGTCCGTAACAGAAGGCACTGTGACCCAGTGGCTCAAGCAAGTTGGTGACAAGGTCGAGGTCGATGAGCCTTTGCTGGAAGTCTCCACGGACAAGGTGGATACCGAAATCCCATCCCCTGTGGCCGGTGTTCTGCTGGAGATCATCGCCGATGAGGATGACACCGTGGACGTGGGTGCCGTGATCGCCAAGATTGGCGATGAGGACGAGGCCGGTTCGGATTCCAGCGACGACTCTGACTCTGACGACGATGAGGATTCCTCCGAGGAAGCTGCCGAGGCGGAGTCCGCCGACGAGGACGAAGAAACTTCCGAAGACGACTCTGCTGAGGCTGAGGCTCCCGAGTCCGACTCCGGCGAGGGCGAAGACGTGGTCATGCCAGAACTCGGCGAGTCTGTCACCGAGGGCACCATCACCCAGTGGCTGAAGCAGCCAGGCGACAAGGTCGAGGTCGATGAGCCACTGCTCGAGGTCTCCACCGACAAGGTCGATACCGAGATCCCTTCCCCAGTGGCAGGCACCTTGGTTGAGATCCTGGCCAACGAAGACGACACCGTCGACGTGGGCGATGTCATCGCCCGCATCGGCGACGGCTCCGCCAAAGCCTCCAAGTCCGAGGACAAGGCTGAAAAGAAGGAAGAGAAGGCCGAGGAGCCAGCTCAGTCTGAAGAGCCAGCCAAGTCTGAAGAACAAGCAGAGTCGAACGATGACGCTGACGAACAGGAATCTTCCTCTGACTCCGATTCCGCTGACTCCAGCTCCGAGGGTGGCTCCGGCGAGGCTGAAGACGTGGTCATGCCAGAGCTCGGCGAGTCTGTCACCGAGGGCACCATCACCCAGTGGCTGAAGCAGCCAGGCGACAAGGTCGAGGTCGACGAGCCACTGCTCGAGGTCTCCACCGACAAGGTCGATACCGAGATCCCTTCCCCAGTGGCAGGCACCTTGGTTGAGATCCTGGCCAACGAAGACGACACCGTCGACGTGGGCGATGTCATCGCCCGCATCGGCGACGGCTCCGCTAAGGCATCCAAGTCCGAGGACAAGAAGTCTGACTCCAAGAAGACTGAGTCCAAGAAGGCCGAGACCGACGCAGACAAGAAGACCGAGCAGTCTGACGAGACCGAAGAGTCCGTTCCAGATGAGTCCACCGAGATCAAGGAGTCCTCTTCCGAAGAAAAGTCCGGCGAGGCGAAGAAGGAAGATGCTCGCGAGAAGGCTGCAGAAAAGGCCAAGGAAGTAGCACAGGAGGACGAAAAGAAGAACAACAGTTCCGAAGCGAAGTCCAGCTCCTCCGCCGACAGCCAGCCTAGCTCCGATTCCCTGCCGTACGTCACTCCACTGGTGCGCAAGCTGGCGGACAAGCATGGCGTGGATCTGTCTCAGGTCTCCGGCACGGGCGTGGGCGGCCGCATCCGCAAGCAGGACGTTCTGGCTGCAGCCAACGGCGAATCCGCTGGTGAGGCCCAGTCCGGCAAGTCCGAGGCACCGGCTTCCCGCAACTCCACCTTCAAGGTGGATGCCAAGAAGGCTGAACTGCGCGGCACCACCCAGCGCGTCAACCGCATCCGCGAGATCACGGCTGCCAAGACTCTGGAGTCCCTGCAGTCCACTGCTCAGCTCACCCAGGTGCACGAGGTCGACATGACTCGCGTGGCGGAGCTGCGCAGCAAGTCCAAGGAAGCATTCCAGGACAAGCACGGCGTGAAGCTGACCTACCTGCCGTTCTTCGCCAAGGCGATGGTGGAGGCTCTGGTGGATCATCCAAACGTCAACGCATCCTACGATGCGCAGTCCAAGGAAATGACCTACCACGGCCAGGTCAACTTGGGCATCGCGGTGGACACCGAGGCTGGCCTGCTCTCCCCTGTCATCCACGATGCGCAGGATCTGAGCTTGCCGGAGCTGGCCAAGGCCATCGTCGACATCGCCGATCGCGCCCGCAACAAGAAGCTCAAGCCAACCGACCTGACCGGTGGCACGTTCACCATCACGAACATTGGTTCCGAAGGCGCCTTGACGGATACCCCAATCCTGGTTCCGCCACAGGCTGCAATGGTGGGCACCGGCGCTATCGTGCAGCGTCCGATCGTGCTGACGGAGGATGGCGCCGCCGCCATCGCTATCCGCCACATGGTGCTGCTGCCAATGACCTACGATCACCAGGTCATCGACGGCGCTGACGCTGGTCGCTTCCTCTCCACGGTCCGTGACCGCCTGGAGACCGGCGATTTCGAGGCTGATCTCGAACTCTAAGCGCGCTCCACAGGCTAGTTCTTTCTAGCCTTTTCGCCAGTGCCCTCCGCGGGCGGCGGTACTATCGATTGCATGGGATTCCAGCACGGTAGTATCCGCAATTCCGCGGAGGGCATTGACGTTTCTTATCTCGGCGAGGTCGATTATTCCGAGACCTGGACCAATCAGGCGGAGCTGGCCAAGCAGCGCGCGGACGGCGAGATCGCCGATACCGTGCTGATGCTGCAGCATCCCTCCACCTACACGGCAGGCAAGCGCACGGAGCCGGAGGATCGCCCCACCAACGGCCTTCCGGTGGTGGATGTTGACCGCGGCGGCCGCATCACGTGGCATGGGCCAGGTCAGTTGGTGGCCTACCCAATCATCCAGCTGGCCGATCCCGTGGACGTGGTTGATTACGTTCGACGCATGGAGCAGGCTCTCATCGCTACGTGCGAGGCTGCTGGTGTTCACGGCGCAGGCCGCGTGGAAGGCCGTTCGGGCGTGTGGCTTTCTGCGGGAGTGGTGGACGGCGAGCTCAAGCCCGCACGCAAGATCGCGGCCATCGGTATCCGCATCACCCGTGGCGTGACGATGCACGGAGTATCGCTGAACTGCAATAACACGTTTGAGTGTTACGAGAACATCGTGCCGTGTGGCATCTCCGATGCGGGTGTGACGTCCTTGAGCGCAGAGCTGGGCCGCGAGGTCACGGTGGAGCAAGTGGAAAAGGACTTGGAACGCAACATTATCGATGCACTCAACGGTGACCTTCCTGTGCCTGGAGCGTAGGGTGGTGCCCATGAGTGTGAGTGCTGATGGACGACGGATGCTTCGCATTGAAGCAAAGAACTCTCAGACCCCAATCGAGGCAAAACCTCGGTGGATTCGTACGACAGCGAAGATGGGGCCCGAGTACCGGGACATGAAGAACCGAGTGTCTGGCGCTGGCCTGCACACGGTGTGCCAGGAAGCAGGATGTCCGAACATCCACGAGTGTTGGGAGGACCGCGAGGCGTCCTTCCTCATCGGTGGCGATACCTGTTCACGCCGTTGTGACTTCTGCCAGATCAAGTCTGGCCGCCCATCCCCTCTGGATCGCGATGAGCCACGTCGTGTGGCGGAGTCCATCGCGGAGATGGGGTTGAACTACGCCACGATCACCGGCGTGACGCGCGATGACCTGGATGACGAAGGCGCATGGCTGTATGCGGAAGTGGTGCGCAAGATCCACGAGATCAACCCGCACACCGGTGTGGAGAATCTCACGCCTGACTTCTCCGGCAAGCCGGACTTGCTGAAGATCGTCTTCGATTCCCAGCCCGAGGTGTTCGCGCACAACCTGGAGACGGTTCCCCGCATCTTCAAACGCATCCGCCCGGCGTTCCGCTACGAGCGCTCCCTCGAAGTCATCAAGGCCGCCCACGATTACGGCCTGGTGACCAAGTCCAACCTGATCCTGGGCATGGGCGAGACCGCCGAGGAAGTCCGCAGCACCATCGCTGACCTGGCTGAAGCCGGCACGGACATCCTGACGATCACCCAGTACCTGCGCCCCACCGCGATGCACCACCCCATTGAACGGTGGGTCAAACCGGAGGAGTTCTTGGAGCACTCCGAGGCCGCCTACGATGCCGGCATCAACGCCGTCATGTCCGGCCCGTTGGTGCGTTCTTCCTACCGCGCGGGCCGTCTGTACGCTCAGGCCAAGCAGGCCCGCAGCGAGCAGATCCCGGAGAACCTCAGTCACTTGGAAAAGACGCTGGACGGCACCACCTCCCAGGAGGCATCCAGCCTGCTGAATAAGTACGGCGCGTCCAAGGAAACTCCTGTCGCTGCGCGATAGTTGAATTTTCGGCCGTAGTTGCTGCGGCCAGCACGAAGGCCAGGGAATCGCCGACCCTGGCCTTTTTCACTGTCTCGCCCATGGCCTATTGTTAAGGGCATGGCGAAGGATATCCGCGAGAAGGAAAATAAGAAGGCCGAAAAGGCCGCGAAGCGGGCACGGGGCAAAGAAACCCGTTCCCAGATGTGGCAGGCATTCCAGCTGCAGCGCAAGCGGGATAATAAGCTCATCCCGTACATGCTGCTGGCGTTCCTGATCCCCGTGATCCTTCTGCTGCTACTCTCCCTCGTTTTCGGCTGGTGGTGGCTGAACCTCATCGTCGGCATCATCCTGGGTGTGGCAGCGGCTCTGTTCATCTTCACCCGTCGTCTCCAGGCTGGTGTGTATGACCAGATCGAGGGAGAATCCGGTGCCGCAGCATGGGCTCTGTCCAACCTGCGCGATGGCGTCGGAATGAAATGGAAGACGGAAACGGGCGTGGCCACGAACTCCCACATGGACGCCGTGCACCGCGTGGTGGGCACCCCCGGCGTGGTACTCGTGGGCGAGGGCACGCCGCACCGCCTGAAGCCGATGATGGCGCAGGAGCGTCGTCGTTTGGCGCGCATCGTGGGCAAGACCCCGATTTATGACGTGGTGGTGGGTGACGAAGAAGGCCAAGTGCCTGTCAAGAAGCTGCAGAACCACCTGATGCGGCTTCCGCGCAACATCAAGAAGAACGAGGTCGATGGCCTCGAGCACAAGATCTCTTCCATCACGCGTTTGAACAACCCTGCCAACGCGATGCCGAAGGGTCCTCTGCCAAAGGGCGGCCAGGTGGCGGGCATGAACCGCCGTGCGCGCCGCGCTGCTAATCGCGGCAAGCGCGGTTGATCTGGCAACTCCTCGGCACCTTATTACTGCTGAACCTCGGCGGGATTCTCACGCCGGGGCCAGATTTGTTTTTGGTGCTGCGCCTGGCATCCCGTTCGCGGCGTCATGCCATTGCGGCGGTGCTGGGCTCTCACCTGTGCCTGACGGGCTGGGTGCTGCTCACGGCCTTGGGCGCTGCGACCCTGCTGGGCCGCTACCCGTGGCTGCTGGGCTGGATTCAGGTGGCAGGCGGGCTGTGGTTGTTGTTCATGGCCCAGTCCTTGGTGCGCGCGGGGTGGCGCGAGTTTTCTTGGCGCCGACGCCATGCTGGCGTCCATCCAGACATTGACGTCAGCTCACAACTGGGGTCTGTTCGGGCGGCGTTTGCGCAGGGCTTTGCCACTAATCTGTCCAACCCCAAGGTGATTCTTTACTTCAGCGCCATCATGGCGCCGATCCTGCCGGTGGGCGCGCCGTGGTGGACTGTGGCGATGATCGTGGTGGCCGTGGTGATGGAATCTCTAGTGATCTTCTCCACCATCGCTTTGTCCGTGTCCACCTCCACTATGCGACGCAAGCTCCTCGGAGCTGGGCCGTATATCGACCTCGCGGCAGGTGCTTTCTTCAGCATCGCCGGCGTGACGCTTCTGATTGTGGGCGGCTCGGCGCTGCTCTAGCGCTTAAAAGTTAGCGAGTGCGGATGACGGCGGTGCCGGTGGCGCGATCGTGCATACCGCGCCCGTCAGTGTCCTGAATCACCGGTGGCAGCAAGAAGATGGTGAGGAACGCGCGGAATGCGGCGCGGACAATGCCCACTCGCTGGTTCGGCTCGTCCACGCGTGCCACGCCGATGCCCATGATCGCGTGGCCTGGGGACTGCGCGAACAGCAAGACGGTCACGATGCGCAGAAGAACAAACAGCCCCAACGTGAGGAACGCGTTATCCCCCAACGAGTCCGTCATCGTATTGATGAATGCCGCCATGGCGTAACAGAGCAGCCAGTCGATGAGCAGCGCGGCCATGCGCGGGAACAATCCCGACAGGGAACCGGGTCCACTTTGGGGCAGTCCCAAGTTCTCGCCCGCGTAGGCAGAGAGATTAGTGGGATCCTCGTTTTCGCCCGGTACCAGCGGGCCTTCCAGCCAAGAGCGCTTCTCATTCATGATGATTTAGACACTAATCGCAGGCAGAACTTCTGCCTAATTTTAGGCCCTCCTCCCAGCAAAAGGATGGTGTGGGGTGGGATGAAGGGCGAACTTGGCGTCAGGAAAAAGCACAACGATGCACACCACATCGCGCGCCACATGTGAGCGAGGGCACCCTCCCACTCACAGAACTCACGAAAAACTTATAAGGTTGTACCTAGTGTTTCGCGTACGACGATTCGCAACTGCGAAAGTTTGGCGTGAGATATGGCCAAAAGTCGAGCCGCGCTCTGCCAAGATCGCAAGTGAGACGGCAACAAGTTAACAAAGGCGAAACATTGGGTTGACCATAGAGAAACGTAAGTTCCCTAGACTAGATCCAATGAGACGCCGAAGCTCCGCTTTCGGCTCGACTCGTAGCAAAGTATCCCACCGCAAGGAACGGAATTAAGACAGTGTCATTCAAGACTCCTGAAGAAGTCGTTAAGTACATCAAGGACAACGACGTTGAATTCGTCGACATCCGCTTCACCGATGTGCCAGGCCAAGAGCAGCACTTCACCATCGCCGCTCACGCATTCGACGAAGATGCAATCGAGGACGGAATGGCCTTCGACGGCTCTTCCATCCGTGGATTCACCTCCATCGAAGAGTCCGACATGAACCTGCTCCCGGATCTCGCTACCGCGAAAATCGATCCATTCCGCAAGGCCAAGACGCTGAACATGAAGTTCTTCGTCCACGACCCCTTCACCCGCGAGCCATTCTCCCGCGACCCACGCAATGTTGCCCGCAAGGCAGAGCAGTACCTGAACTCCACCGGAATCGCCGACACCTGCTTCTTCGGTGCAGAGGCAGAGTTTTACCTCTTCAACAACGTTCGCTACTCCACCGAGATGAACCAGGCCTTCTACGAGGTTGAGTCCGAAGAGGGCTGGTGGAACCGCGGTGCCGAAACCGACCTCGACGGCACCCCAAACCTGGGCTACAAGACCCGTCCAAAAGGCGGCTACTTCCCTACCGCCCCATACGACCACTACCAGGATCTGCGCGACGAAATGTGCCGCAACCTGGGCAACGCGGGCTTCGACCTGGAGCGCGCACACCATGAGGTAGGCACCGGCGGCCAGCAGGAGATCAACTATAAGTTCAACACGCTGCTGCACGCAGCTGATGACCTGCAGTCCTTCAAGTACATCATCAAGAACACTGCATGGCAGAACGGCGTATCCGCCACCTTCATGCCAAAGCCACTGGCAGGCGACAACGGCTCCGGCATGCACGCCCACCAGTCCCTGTGGAAGGACGGCAAGCCACTGTTCCACGACGAGAACGGCTACGCCGGACTCTCCGACATGGCTCGCTACTACATAGGCGGCATCCTGGAGCACGCAGGCGCAGTGTTGGCGTTCACCAACCCAACCCTGAACTCCTACCACCGCCTGGTGCCAGGCTTCGAGGCTCCAATCAACCTCGTTTACTCCCAGCGCAACCGCTCCGCAGCCGTGCGTATCCCAATCACCGGCTCCAACCCGAAGGCCAAGCGCCTGGAGTTCCGCGCTCCGGACCCATCCGGCAACCCATACTTCGGCTTCGCTGCCATGATGCTGGCCGGTCTGGACGGCATCAAGAACCGCATCGAGCCACACGCTCCAGTGGACAAGGACCTCTACGAGCTGCCTCCAGAGGAAGCAAAGTCCATCCCTCAGGCACCAACCTCCCTCGAGGCATCCCTGAAGGCACTGGAAGAAGATCACGAGTTCCTCACCGAGGGTGGCGTGTTCACCGACGACCTGATCGACGCATACATCGGCTACAAGTACGATGCTGAGATCTCCCCGAACCGCCTGCGCCCAACCCCGCAGGAGTTCGAGCTGTACTACGACTGCTAAACGGCAGTCTTGTAGTTGGTTGGTTGGTTTGTTAGACGGCTGGCTGGTTGGTTCGTTGGACCGGCTGGTTGGTTGTTAGCTAGCCGCAGCTGGCTGACAACTTGCAGATGAAAGGCCGGTGGAAACATTGTTTCCACCGGCCTTTTGCGTGCATGCAGGCCTTTTGCACAACGATCCCCCGGAAGTGCCACCCGAAAAATCTGACCTGGGGTTTTGCAGAAGCGGTGGCACTTCCGGGGGATCATTGTGCATACCGCGGAGTGGCAAGCGGTGAGGATAAGAGGCAGGGGTCAGATATAGGTAGAAAAGGAGAGGATTTTGGCGTCGAAGAATCAGGACGAAGACCAAAAGGCTGCCGTCTCGCACAAAAAATCCCACTTTCACCAGCGTGCAATAAACTTCTCCGCTCCGGCGTTACGGTGGATGTGCATGCGGCAAGCTCTGCCGCAGCGCAGTAAAAGCGAACACAACCAAACTCTCCCCAGAAAGGTCAGAGTGACAGAAAGTATGACGGACACTGCAGACAATCGCCAGCCCACCGCCGACCCAGCAGAAGCGAACGCCTTCTTCCCCTCCCCTTATTCACTGTCTCAGTACACCGCGGACAAGACGAACTTCGACGGACTAGCGACAGATCAGAAGTATCAGGGTGGCCGGTGGAAGGTGCTCGTCATCGCTACCGACGAACGCTACATGCAGATGAAGAACGGAAAGTTCTTCTCCACCGGCAACCACCCCGTGGAGACCCTACTGCCCATCCATCACATGCAGCAGGCGGGCTACGGCATCGATGTGGCGACCGTTTCCGGCAATCCCGGCAAGTTCGAGTGGTGGGCCTACCCAGACAAGGACGAGGCTGTCGCCGAAGCATGGAAGCAGACCGAGGAAGCCTTCCGGAGCCCTCAGAAGCTTTCTGCGGTGCTGGCAGATGGCCTCGATGACTACGCGGCCATCTTCATCCCCGGTGGCCACGGTGCCATGAACTCAATCCCCTTCAGCACGGAGCTCGGTGAAGCCTTGCAGTACTTCGTGGATAACGACCGCCTGGTCATTACCCTGTGCCACGGCCCGGCGGCTCTGCTGGCCGCAGGCACTAACTCCGAGAAGAACTTGTTCGCGGGCTATGAGATCGTCGCGTTCCCCGATTCCTTGGACTTCGGCGCCAACATTGATATCGGCTACTTGCCGGGCGAGATGCCATGGAAGTTGGGTGAGACGTTGCAGGAAGCAGGCGTGGTCATTAAGAACGACGACATGACCGGCGCCACCACGCGTGATCGCAATCTGCTCACGGGTGACAGCCCTTTGGCCGCCCACCAGCTGGGTAAGGAATCCGCGCTGGCTTTGCTGGAAAAGTTCGGCGAATAGCGCTTAGCTGCGGCGATTAGCTGGTCGCCGCAAGGCGGCCCTGGAGCGCGCCGTACACCAGATCATGTAGTGGAGTTTCGACGCCAGCCTTCTGCCCCATCCGGATAATGGCACCCACTTGAGCGTCGAGCTCATTGGGCTTGCCCGCGGTGATGTCCCGCTGCATGGAGCTAGTGGCCTCGGAGATCTGCTGGTCCACAAAGCCGAGGGTCTTCTCCACGATGTTCTCCGGCAGCGCCACGTCGTTACCGCGCGCAACGGCCTCCACCTCACGCATGAGCTGTTCCAAAGATCCGCGCAGCTCGGTGCGCAGGTATCCCAGCGGCTGGTTGGCCAGCGCGCCGAGCTCACCGGTAGTGGTGACAAACAGAGCCTTGCTCCACACGTCCACGAAGATGTCGTCCAAGCACTTCCCGCCAATTTCCGCAGCGTGCAGGTGCTCGGTCAGCTCGCGGGCGACGGCAGCGGCCCGGTCACCAGCCGAAGCCGAATCACCCGCGAACGTTCCCACGTTCAGGCTCAGCGGCCCCGGGTGCAGCTTGATCTTCGCCGGGCCCAGATGCGTCAGGTAGCCGCGAATAACCCCAGGCAGAACATTGTTTTCTCCGAAGCGCTCCGCCGCGAGATACGGCACCTCCACGGAGTTGTGGGTGGTGACTACCGGAACTCCCTCAACATCCGGGAACGTCTCATTGCCCGGCAGCGCCTTGGTTGCCACAATCACCACGTCCAGGCCGCCCAGCGCTTCGCGCAGTTCAGAGAAGGACTCGGCGGAGGTGGCGGGAACGGTGGTGGTGTTGTCGTCGGGATCAATCAACGTCAACCCCGTGGAGCGCAGCACTTCCAAGGTCTCGCCGCGGGCCACGAACCCCACGTCCTGCCCCGCTTGTGCCATCAGGCCACCGAAGTAGCCGCCTACTGCACCTGCACCAAGAAATCCGATCTTCATGGTTGCCAGCCTAGTTAGCGATCTCCGGGGTTTCCGCGATGGCCTCGAGGATGAACTCCTTGACTTTGTCCGCGTCGTTGGGCAGATCCACCACGTGACGGTCGGCATTCATGATCTCGCGGAAACGCTCGGGAACCTCGGGCTCGGTGCCCAGGGCTTCCTTGATGGTGTCCGCGAACTTCACGGGCAGCGCGGTCTCCAGGCAAACGATCGGCGAGTCCACCTTGCCCGCCCACTCGCGAGCGGCCTTCACACCATCAGCGGTGTGCGGATCCATGAGCACACCCAAGTCCTTGTAGCACTCCGCGATGGTCGCCACGCGATCCGCATGCGAGCTGGTGGCGGAGAGGAACCCAAACTTCTCGGCGGCATCCGCAAACGCCGCATCCTCGTTCAGGCTGAACCCTCCCTGCTTGACCTGGGTTCCGAACAAGTCGGCGATGCGTGCGCCGTCGCGGCCCAGCAGGTCGAAGACGAAGCGCTCGAAGTTGGAGGCGCGGGAGATGTCCATGGAGGGGCTGGAGGTCTCGTGCGTTTCCGCGGAGCTGCGCACGCGGTAGTGGCCGGTGCGGAAGAACTCGTCCAGCACGTCATTCTCGTTGGTGGCCACGATCAGCTTGTCGATCGGCAGTCCCATGGAACGCGCGATGTGGCCAGCGCAGATATCGCCGAAGTTGCCCGTGGGCACGGAGAAACTGACCTTCTGCTCGTTGGACTCCGTCACTCGAATCCAGCAGGACACGTAGTACACGATCTGCGCCATCAGGCGCGCCCAGTTAATGGAGTTCACCGCGCCAATGCGGTTATCGCTCTTGAAGTCCGCATCAGCGCTGACTCCCTTGACCACGTCCTGGCAATCGTCGAACACGCCGTCCAGCGCGATGTTGAAGATATTCGGGTCATCGAGGCCGAACATCTGCGCCTGCTGGAACGGGGTCATGCGCCCGGCTGGGGTGAGCATGAACACGCGGATGCCATCGCGCCCGCGCATCGCGTACTCGGCGGAAGAACCGGTATCGCCGCTGGTCGCACCCAGAATGTTCAACGTCTCGCCCCGGCGCGCCAGTTCGTATTCGAACAGCTCGCCCAGCAGCTGCATCGCCATATCCTTGAAGGCCGCGGTGGGTCCCTCGGACAAGTGGCCGATGTACAGGTCACCGGTCAGGCGCGTCACGGGAACGATGTCCTCGCTCGCGAACTTTTCGGTGGTGTACGCGCGGGCGGCGATGCCTTCAATGTCTTCGGCGGGGATGTCGTCGATAAAGAGCTTGAGCACCTCGGCAGCCAGCTTGGCGTACCCCTCCGGCTGGTCCAACAGACCACGCCACTGGGTCAAAGTGACATCGTCCAGCTGTGGGTATTCGGCGGGCAAGTACAGGCCGCCATCCGGCGCTAGTCCACCGAGCAGGATGTCGGTGAATGTCGCTGGGGTACGGGAGGCATCGCGCGTTGAAATGTAGTCCACGATTGTTCATCGTAGCCGGTCGCGCGCGTGAACGGGCCATCCGCCCGCCGTTTTCGGCAGGGTTTCGCCACGCTGTGGCCTGGGCGCACCTGGGTGTTCCTCGGTGTTGGCGTGCCCGCTACAGCCGGAGGCTCGCGCGCACCGCGGCCATCGCTTGATCCTCGTAAGCACCGCCAAATAGGCGAACGTGCAGGAACAGCAGCTGTAGTTCGTGCAGTGGTTCGCGGTCGCGCCATCCCGCGTCCAACCCTGCCTGTTCCGCGTATGCGCCGAGGATCGTCTCCAGGTGGGGCGTGCCGAAAATCTGCAGTGCCGCCAGGTCCGTCTCCGGGTGTCCGGTGTGCGCGGCCGGGTCAATCAGCGCCACGTCGCCCTCGGCGGTCCACATGACGTTGCCGCTCCACAAATCGCCATGCAGCGGCGCGGGCGTGGCTGTTTCGTCAAAATCTCCGTTGCGCAGTCGCCGCAGCAGTGCCTCAATGTCTTTTTTGTTCGACGCCGAGAACGCCCCTTCCGCAAGCTCCTCCAACACCGCCGCGTAGAACTGCCCCCAACTATGCGTGGGGTGGAGAGGAAGAGCGAGGAGATCGTCATTGGGCCCCTGATAGCCATCGCCATCCCATCCGTCGGGGCCCGTGCCGAAGGCTTCTGCTCCTGTGGCATGCATGCGCGCCAGTCCCCTGCCGAACTTCTCCGCAGCTTCGCGGGTGGGCTGGCCAGAGGTGATGCGTTCCAGGTACAGATCGTCACCCTCGCGGGCGAGCACCTCCACCACGCGCAGCGAGGAATCACTGGCACATTCGGCGAGCCATCGCAGTCCCGCTGCTTCCCACTCTCCAGATCTGCCGGGGTTGTGCTTGATGTAAACGGACATGGCTCCCAGTGTGCCTGACGTCAACGCTCCGCCCCTCGATGGCCGGTCTACGGTGCTGGTTCGGTTAGGATCATCTGCGTGCTGAAAAGTGTGAAAGTGATATGGGCAAGCTGGGCCGTGATCAACGGCCTGATGCTGGCTCTCGTTTCGCTGCGCAAAACCACCACTGAGGATGTGCGCTACTACTTTCACGGCATCAATCCCCACGCAGATCATGCCCCAGGCCCGAGCTCCATTTACACTCCCAGCGGAGCGGTTCCATTGGGCGAATATCCGGATGCTGGAGTGTGGCCACTGCGCCTATTGGACTTAGTCACCCAGGACAACGAATCCGCGTTTCTGTTCCTATTTTCGCTGGTCTGCGTGATCATTTCTGGCGCCTATCTGTGGTTTATTTTGCGTTGGGGCTCGGCGCACCACGAGCGCAATACCGACAGCGAGTTCCACGCCGCCTGGTTCTGGGTGTTATTCAGCGGCGCAGCAGGACCCATCTTGCTGACGCGTTTGGACTTGTATTCCGGAGTGGCCGTGGGACTGACCATGGCTCTGCTGATCACTTACCCGCGCCTCTCCAGTTTGATTCTGGCGTACGCCACCCTGGCGAAGCTGTGGCCGGGCGTGCTGGCCTCTGCTTTGGTGGGCCATGCGAAGTCCCGCCCCACGTGGGTGCGGCTGATTTCCTATTTCATCTCGCTGGTGGCCTTGGCGATGGTGACGGTAGTGGTGTGGGGTCCAGATCGCCTGCTGTCCCCCATCACCTACCAAGATGTTCGCGGGTTGCAGATCGAGTCCGTGTTCGCCACCCCGTTGATGGTTGCCCGTCTGTTCGACGACAAACGCTGGGACGTGTCTTATGCTTCGTCGAAAAGCTTTGAAATTGCCGGTCCGGGCGCGGATATCGCGATGACCTGCGCCAGCGTAGTGCTGGTGGGCATGCTGGTTTTCGCGCTGGGCTTTGCCCTGTGGCGTTTCCTGCGCGGTGGGTGGACTCGGCAGTCTGCGGTGTTGTTCGCTTTGTTGCTGGTGTGTTTGCTGATCGTGAGCAATAAGGTGTTCAGTCCGCAGTACATCGCGTGGGTGGGACCGCTGGTGGCGGTGGCCTCGATCCTGTGCACAGCCACGTCGATGCGCACGTTGCGCATCAGCACGCTGATCGTGGCTGCGCTGACCACCGTGATCTACCCGTTGACCTACGAGTCCATCCTGCATAATTCCAGCGGATGGCCCATCTTGGTGCTCACGGTGCGCAATCTGGCGATGGTGCTGATGACCTTCTCCGTGGCGGTGGCTCTGTTTACGACGCTGCGGAAAACTTCTGCCGCCGCAACGCTGAAATCGGCCGTGCCGAGCGCGCGGACGTCCGTGGGCGCGTAGCCACAATTCCGATCACGCCACAGATCCACACGGCGACAGCGGCGATTGTTGCGAGGCGGAAATCAGCCCACGCATAGTCTTCATCAGGCGCAGCCCAGCTGAGCACCAGTCCCGTAGTTTGGGCGATGATGATGCCTGCGGTCCATCCGCCCATGTTGGCCAAGCCGGTGCCGGTGGCCAAGATCGAGCGATCCACCTGTTCGCGGACGGAATCGAATGCGAGGTTGGATACCGGCGCCATCGTGCCCATGACGATGGCAAACGCCAGCCCGAATGCAGCGCCACGTGGATCTACAGGGAGGAACAGTAGGATCCAACAAGCAATGGTGACGCTGCTTCCGGAAACAGTGGCGATCCAACGCTTGCGCCCCATGCGCGAGGAGAGCATGCCCACGAAAGGACCGGCCAACACCGTTGCCACCGTAGCCAAGGTCAGAGCTAAACCGGCGTATCCGCTGCTCTGCCCCATACCGATGGTCAAGATGGGCACGCCCCAGAGCATCGTGAAGGCCACCAGTGTGCCCAGACCAGTCCAGTGCACAAAGAAGCCGTGCCAACACGTGGGATTGGTGAGGACTTCCCGCAGAGTGTGAGTCAGAGAAAGCTTCGGCTGCTGCTCCGGCTCACGAATTTCTTCACTGAGCTCCTCGCCGAACTCCTCACCGAGATCCTCGTCACTCCGCGCAGTCTCCTTCGCAGCGGGCGAATCCTGTATCAGCACGGCCGCCATCAGCGCCAGTAGCAGCCCCATGGCACCCAAGGAGAAGAACGCCGTGGTCCAGCTGGTTGCGTGCAACAGGGCCAGGAACGGGACCGCCGAGAGGAATTGCCCGAACTGCCCCAGTGCTCCGGATAGCTGGCTCAGCATCGGCGCCAGGCGCAGCGGGATCCATGCGGGGATCAGCCGCATCAGCGAGGAGAACGCCGTGGCATCGCCCATGCCCACGAGCACGCGTGCGAACAGCGCAACCGGGTAACTGGATCCGAATGCGAGGATGACTTGCCCCACTCCCATCACCAGCGCACCGGCGATCAGCAACTTGCGTGGGCCGAACTTGTCCACCATCAGCCCCACGGGGATCTGGGACAGAGAGTAGGCACCCAGCTGGAGGGAAGCGAAGACTGCCAGGCGTGTGGCGTCGATATGATACTGCTCGATCGCCTCCACGCTGGCCACGCCGAAAGACGTCCTGCCCGTGACCGCCATCGTGTACAGCAGAACCGCGGTCAGCCAGATGATCAGTCCGCGCGTGCTTAACGCCTTCTGCGCTGCCCTTTGTGCGGCCTTCTTGGCCGGGTGCGTAGAGACGTTGGTGGTGTGGCTGGCCGTCTTCTTTTCGACGCCAGCCTTGTTTTCTCCTGGAGTGTTCTCTGGCTGCGTGCTCACCTTAAGGCACCTTACTCCTCAGCGAGACAGTGTCCGGAGTGGGGTGAAAACAGGCGCCTGACTAGGCCTTACTCTGATTAACCACGCAGTGCGTTACGGATCATCGCGGCGGTGGTTGCACAGGTGCGGGCGCGCTCTTGGCCTTGGTAGGCGCGGCACACGTCGCTTCCGTGAGCCAGCAGCCCGATCAGCGCGGCGGAAAGTTCTTCGGCAAACAGCTCTTCCTGCTCCTCCGTGCGGACCACGGTGATGCGGGGAATACTTGCGCCGGTGGTGCTGGGCACGGGGCAAGCTCCGACTGCCGCGAGACGTACCGCGCAGTGGGCAAACAGGCTGACCACGTCATCCGCTTCGGTGATCTCCGTGACTCTACGGCGGAACTGCAGCATGGAGGGCATGGTCACGTGGTGCTCGCGCCAGCGGGCTGTAGCGTGCGAGCGGTCCAACGCACTACCCATCTTGTCCGTAGTCTCCCGCAGGGTGTCTCGCATTTCTGCCACACCGTTGGTCCGTGCCTCAAGCTGCTCTACAGCACCGAGGAGCACGCGCAGTCCTTCCCAGTGTTGTTCCAAGTAGGATGCGCGCCCGGCGAAGGGCATGGAGCCGTTGGTGATGCGTTCCCACAGGGGTGAGCGGTGCAGGACTTCGCGGACAGTGCCAGCGGTTTCGATGACCAGCGGTGCCACGTCGATGTGGCGCGGGGACTCTTCCACTGCACTCATGTGTGCGGCACCTCCATTCATCGTTGTTGTGCGGGATCGGCCGTGCACAATCATTGTGCAGATTCTTGAGCGTGATCCACGGAACCGAATGCAGGTTAGTATAGCCTTATTTCCGCACAGAAGGCTAGTCTTCACGATAGTCGTGGACCACGTCTTCACCCCAGAAGATTTTATCCACCACCTTGCGCGCACGCCTGGTCTTCTTCAAATAGTCATCCAGGAATTCCTGCGATTCCGTGGGATCCCAGTTCGATGCTGCAGCCACCTGCGCCAACGGCTTGCCGAAGGTCGGCAGCTGATCCTTGCGCTTGCCCTTTACCAGCACGATGCCGTTACGAGCCTTCGTCGCGGTGATCCACGCTTCGCGCAATACTTCCGCGTCCGCCTCGCTAATCAGCTCTGCTGCGGCCATCTCCTGCAGCGCGGCCAAAGTGGAAGTGTTGCGCAACCCTTCACTGACCTGCCCGTTTTGCATGGTCAGTAGCTGAACGGTCCACTCCACGTCCGTCAGCGCGCCACGCCCCAACTTGGTGTGGGTATTGCGGTCCGCGCCCCGCGGAAGCCGCTCAGCATCCACGCGCGCCTTGATGCGGCGCACTTCTCGCACCTGCTCGTCAGTAGCGCCGCCTTCTGGGTAGCGGAACTTATCGATCATGCGTAGGAAGCTGATGCCCAAGTCCTTGTCACCGGCAATCCACGTGGCCCGCAGCAGCGCCTGCATCTCCCAGGTCTCGCCCCACTGCTGGTAGTAGCGCTCGTAGGATTTCATCGTCCGGACAATCGCACCGTTGCGCCCCTCAGGCCGCAAGTCCAAGTCCACTTCCAACGGCGGATCCTGGGAGGGCCGTCCCAGGCGCGTGCGGATGGAGTCGCAGATCATGGCCGCCCACTTCATGGCCTTGTTCGTTGTGGAGTCCGCATCCTCTTTTCCGACGTCAAACTCCTCATCGGACAAGTTTTCCGCCTCTTCGCGCACGGGTTCGGCCACGAACATCACGTCCGCGTCCGAGCCGTATCCCAGCTCGGCTCCGCCGAGCCTGCCCATGCCAATCACGCTGATCCGGGCGGGCGCGTTCTGATCATGCTTGTCCTCCCAGGCACGGATTTCCGCTTGCAAAGCGGCCTCCAGCACGGCATCCCAAACCAGGGACAGGGACAGGCACACATCCTGAATATCCATGAAGCCCAGCAAATCCGCGGCAGCCACGCGTGCCAGCTCGGCGCGCCGCAGCGAGCGAGCCACCGCGATAGCCTTGTCTGGGTCGCAGTGGCGAGCCGCGGCGGCCACCAGCGAGTGCGTTACTACGGCCGCGTCGCGCTTGATCAGCTTAGGCCCCGTGGCACCGTCAGAGAGCAATTTGACGGTATCGATGCTGTTCAGCAACAGTTCCGCCAAGTATGGCGACGTGCCCAGCAAGAACATCAGTCGCTGGCCCACCACGTTTTCGTCGCGTAGGAGCCGCAGGAACCACTGCTTCTCCGAGGCTGCATCGGAGAGGCGACGGTAGGCCAGCAGCCCGGCGTCGGGATCAACGGTCGGGGCGAGCCACTCCAACAGCGTCGGCAAAATGATGGCCTGCAACTTCTGCTTACGGGAAGACCCTGCGGCCAGGGCGGACAGGTGCTCGTAGGCGCGGTTGGGGTTCTCGTATCCCAGGGCGGCCAGCTGGCGCTTGGCCGCGTCTGGCGTCAGGCGGATGGTGTCCTCGCTCATGGCCGCCACGCTGGTCAGCAATGGGCGGTAGAACAGCTTGGAGTGCAGCTGGTGGATCTGCACGCCCACCCGGCGTACGTCGTCTTCCAGCTGCTCAGCGTAGGTATTCATGCCCTGCGGGAGATGCCCGGAGGTGCGCGCCAGCCAGGTCAGAGCCTCCAGCTCATCCTTGGGCGGCAAGGTGTGCGTGCGCTTGAGGCGCTGCAGCTGCAGCCGATGCTCCAGCAGGCGCATGTACTCATAGGAGGCGATGAGCTTTTGGCCGTCATCGCGACCCACATAGCCTTCCTTCATCAAGGCCTTCAGCGCGGCGACGGTCGGGCGCACGCGCAGGGATTCGTCCGTGCGTCCGTGCACCATCTGCAGCAGCTGCACGGCGAACTCCACGTCGCGCAGGCCACCAGGGCCCAGCTTGAGCTCGCGGGCACGGATGCTATCCGGGACGTTTTCAATGACTCGGCGGCGCATCGCCTGGACGTCGGAGACAAAATCTTCCCGCTCGGAGGCGCTCCACACCAGCGGCGCCAGCGTCTCCACGTACCTCTCGCCCAGCGCTACGTCGCCCGTCATGGCCCGGGCCTTGAGCAGCGCCTGGAACTCCCAGGTGCTGGCCCAACGGTCGTAGTACTTCTTGTGGGAACTCAAGGTGCGCACCAGCGCGCCCTGCTTACCTTCGGGGCGCAAGGCCGCGTCCACCTCGAAGAACACGCGCGTGCCGATGTTGATGAACTCGCCGGCCCAGCGCGTGGCGCGGGAATCGGCGGGCTCGGCCACGAAGATCACGTCCACGTCAGAGATGTAGTTCAGCTCGCGGGCGCCACACTTGCCCATCGCCAGCACGGCCAAGCGCGCCGGTGGCTTGCGGTCCTCATCGTCCGGACCTCCGTACACAGTGGTACACGCCACGGCCAGCGCTGCGGTCAGCGCAGCATCAGCAGCATCAGCCAAACGCTGCCCCAGGGTCACAAACGGCAGCCGGTCTGGCTCGTCATCCCGGTTGACGATGAACGTGCCATTGCAATCGATGGCGGCAATGCGCGCCAGCAGCGTGCGGTAGGCATCGCGCATCGCCACGTCCGCCTCATGCCCGATGATGCGAGCGCGATACGTGCGGGACTTCTCCCCCGCAGGTTCCACAGCCTTCTCGCCGTTATCGTCCTTGAACTCGGCGAATTCATCCATGGCCAAGACTTCGTCGACCCGCACAGCGCCCACGCTGTCCAGCATCGTGTCCGTCATCTCGCCCGCAGTTGGCAGAGGGAGAGACAGGCTCACCCACTCCTCGGGGTGAGCCACTATGTGGTCTCCCAGCAGGCTGGATGCGCCGAATAGGGAAATCACTCGCCGACGCAACTCGGCATCATCCTTGAGCGCGGCCATGAGTGTGTCCGCGGTGGCGTCGGCAAAAGGCACATCCTTACCCACGGACGGCAAGGAAGAAACGGCGGCCAACTGGTCATTATCCTCGCGCTCGCGCAGGGCTTCCACCAGCCGCACGAGGTTATTCAAGGCCAGGTCAGGATTGCCAGCGGCGCCCAGAGTGCGCAGCAGCCCCACGTGCTCCTCGGTATTCCACCCGAGGTCGTTGAGATCGTCTTGCGCACGCGGTCTGGTCAGGCCCAGAGTCTTCGCGGAGGGAATTCTGGCGCGGGACGACCGTGGACGATCCATGCTGGAGCCTTTCACAAACTAAACGCTGTACTGACGCGGGGGGATACTCGAAGACGAAGGGGCTAGAACTCAAGGTTGTTCTTGAGCTCCCACGGAGTGATCTGCAACTGGTAGTTGTTCCACTCGCGCCACTTGTTGCGCAGGAAGTATTCGTAGACGTGCTCGCCCAGGGCATCGGCCACCAGCTCGGAGTTTTCCATTTCGCGCAGGGCGTAGCTCAGGTCCTGCGGCAGGTCCTTGAATCCGGCAGCGCGGCGCTCGCGGGCGGTCATCAGCGCAATATCGCCCTCGGCGGCCGCTGCCAATTCGTAGCCTTCCTTAATGCCCTTCAGCCCAGCGGCCAGCAGCACGGCGTAAGAGAGGTACGGGTTGCAGGCGGAATCCGGGGTGCGGATTTCCACGCGACGGGAGGCGGACTTGTTCTGCGTGTACATCGGCACGCGGACCATCGCGGAGCGGTTCGCAGCACCCCACGCGGCCGAACGAGGAGCTTCGTCACCAGTGGAAATGCGCTTGTAGGAGTTGACCCACTGATTGGTGACCGCGGAGATCTCTGAGGCGTGATGCAGGATGCCCGCGATGAATGACTTGCCGGTCAGGGACAGACGGGTTTCGTCATCCGGATCGTGGAAGGCGTTTTCATCGCCTTCAAACAGCGACATGTGCGTGTGCATCGCCGAACCCGCGTATTCCTGGAACGGCTTGGGCATGAACGTAGCGCGCACGCCGTTGCGCAGGGCCACCTGCTTGATGATGTAGCGGAAGCTCATTACGTTATCAGCCATGGACAGGGCGTCCGCGAAGCGCAGGTCGATTTCCTGCTGGCCGGGGGCGTTTTCGTGGTGGGAGAACTCCACGGAGATGCCCATGCGCTCCAGGGTATTGATGGCATCCGCGCGGAAGTGCGGGGCCTCGTCCGTGACGGCTTGGTCGAAGTACCCGCCCGTATCCGTGGGCACCGGTGGTTGCCCGCCGGTTTCGATGGATTGCACCAGGAAGAACTCAATTTCCGGGTGAACGTAGCAGGTGAAGCCCATCTCTGCGGCGGTGTTCATCTGTCGACGCAAGACTTGCCGCGGATCCGACCATGACGGTTGGCCATCCGGCATGGTGATATCGCAGAACATGCGGGCAGATAGGCTACCATCGCGGTCTGACTGGAACGGCAGGATTTGGAACGTGCTGGGATCTGGCCTGGCGATGGTGTCTGATTCTGCGACGCGGGAGAAGCCTTCGATGGCCGAGCCATCGAAGCCAATTCCCTCTTCAAAGGCACCTTCCAACTCTGCGGGAGCCACGGCCACAGACTTGAGGAAGCCTTGGACATCCGTAAACCACAGGCGGACGAAACCGATGTTTCGCTCTTCGATGGTCCGCAACACAAATTCCTGCTGGCGATTCATGGTTTTCCATTGTAGAGAGTCCCGCGACAACGCGGGCGGACTTGCCATCTGCCGGGCTGATGAATGGGGTTGGCTGGCCTCAATTCCGTGACGTGTCCGCGGTTCTGGCACTATGAATGCATGGTTGAGAACACGGCTGACCGTTCTGATAATTCGCCCGTCGGGTACATGGAGCCCACCAAGCAGGTTCGTTTGACGGACCTGCAGGCTCGCAAGGGTTCGGACTCTCCTTTTGCCATGCTGACCGCCTACGATTACTCCACCGCCAAGGCGTTTGCCGCCGCAGGCGTGGAGGTGCTGCTGGTCGGCGATTCCGCTGCCAACGTGGTATTTGGCTACCCCACCACCTCTCATATTTCTATGGATGAGATGTGCTACCTCGCCGCTGCAGTGGTGCGCGGTGCGGATAAAGCTTTCGTGATGGTGGATCTGCCGTTCGGCAGCTACGAGGCCTCTGATGAGCAGGCCGTGCGCAGTTCCACGGAGATTTTGCACCGCTCGGGCGCGCACTGCGTGAAGCTCGAGGGCGGTGTGCGCATCGCGCCACGGATCAAGGCCATCAAGGACGCGGGCATTCCGGTGTGCGCGCACATTGGCTTTACCCCGCAGTCGGTCAACAACTTGGGCGGCTTCAAGGTGCAGGGGCGCGGGGCTGGCTCCGAGCAGTTGATCGCGGATATGCAGGCCGTGGTGGAGGCCGGCGCGGACATCGTGTTAATGGAGATGGTTCCGTCCGACGTCGCCAAGCGCGTCACCGCAGAATGTCCCGTACCAACCATTGGCATCGGCGCGGGTGCGGATTGTGACGGCCAGGTTCTGGTGTGGCATGACATGGTCGCATTCCCAGAGGATGGGCACCGCCCCAAGTTCGCCAAGCAGTGGGGCAACGTGGGCGAGGTACTCACCCGCGCCGCTGCGGCGTATAAGAAAGAAGTCCAAGAAGGCACATTCCCGGCCGAGGAACACACCTTCAACAGCTAGCGCTGGCCAACCCAGCGCGAGTCCAAGACAGCTAGCCCCCCAAAAAAATCTGCTATCCCAGCGCGTCCGCCAGCACGAACACCAGCCCGGCGGCACCGAGCAGCAGCAAGGATCCCGTCAAGGCCACCACGGATCCAACATTCGGGTCAGCTCTCCCCCGGACAATTCCTCGGCATCCACCCTGGTAGCGCCGCCTTTGCGTCGCCACGATAAAGATGGCCAGCGCACACAACGCCCCAGCTACCAGCATCACGGCCGAGCCATACAAGTGCGCCCATCGGAGCATCACCGCGCCCACCACTAGCATCGCCACCACGGTGCGGGTCCAGGCCAGCGTGGTGCGCTCGGGCTGCAGGCCCGGGTCGCTGTGCAGGGAGATGTCCCTGGACGGATCGGCCGGAGAGGGAGAACGAGAATCAGCCATTAGTAGGCCAGCACCACCACGAGCACGGTGACGGTGGCCATCACTGCCACGCCGGAGAGAAACGGCACGATGCCCGGCACTGGCAACGCGCGGGATTCCCGCATCGCGCGTTCCACCCGCACCCAACGCACCGCCGCACCCAGGGCAATGAACATGCCCACCAGCAGTACTAATATTGCCGCGCCGCTCCACAGCCAGCTGGGGACGTTGGGCAAACGGAAGGCCTCAAGAGCGATCCCGCCCGCTAAAAACGCCAACGAGGTACGTATCCAGGCGAGGAACGTGCGCTCGTTGGCGAGGGTGAAGCGAGGGTCGGGTTCAGAGCCCGTGGGCAGCAGCGTGCGCGCTAGCCACGAGCGGGAAGGCTTGGCCGGTTTAGTCCTCGCCGAGCTCATTGCGATCGTAGGCATCTGCCTCTTCGTTGCGCTTACGTGCGGTTTCGAGGGCGTGAGCAGCCTCTTCACGGGTGTCGTACGGGCCCATGCGGGATTCCCAGCCGCCAACCTGGCCCTGAGTAACTTCGCCGGTTTCGGTGTCAAAGTACCATCTATCGGTCATAGAACTTTCCTACCACAGTTGTGCGGGCTCTCGCGTGGCTAGTCCCCCGCCCCTCCCACACTTAGTTAATCCCAAGTCCCGCACCTAGTCCGCGGGCCAGGCGAACTCCACGGTCCGGGTCTCCGGATCTGCGGTAATCAGGGTGACCGCCGTCTGGGAGGCCTCCTCCGGATTCCCTTGGCAGTCCGCAATCACGGGCGGCTCGCTGACGAAAATATCAGCGCCCTTGCCACTGCTATGCATCACTGCGGCGGAGAAGTTCTGCCCCACCCACGGCTGCAGCACCACCGCTTCGGTCAGGCCCATGCACGCCCGGTCCACTTGGTTGGCCAGCTGCGTGCTACGCTTCATCGCCTCGATGACCTCATCGGCGCGCTCGGCCACCCACGCTGGCACCTCGCGTTCTTCGGCGATAGCTAGGCAAATTTCCGTGGCGAATCGGTCGCTCAGTCTGCGCAGCGGCGCGGTGACGTGGGCGTAGTGGCCGCCGATTCCGGCGTGGATGGACGTTTCGTTTTTATTTTCGACGCCAGCAATCCCAAACGCCACATAGCCAGCCCCACGCAGCAATCTCTGGGCGTCGCGCATCAAAGCCATTCCCTGCGGGGTGGAGGCATCGATGCTGGCTAGGAGCTCGCCAACGCTCTTGTTGCCGCGCTCGAAGCCCAGCGCTTTGGCGGCGGAATCGAACTTGGCGATGTCCTTGGGGCTGGCCGGTGGCAGGGTGCGCAGGATGCCTTTGCCTACTTTAACCATCATCTGGCCTGCACACATGCCAGCCAGCAGAGACAGTTCCGCGTTGTAGTCATTCATCAACTGGCGCGGTTCGATGACCAATTGGTATTCGGCCTGCTCATCGTGGCTCTTTTCCACGGAGACCGAGGGCAAGCGCAGGTTCACCGCATCCCGTCGCAAGTCCGAGCGCTGCCGAGCCTCGCCTAACTCCGGCAAGAGTGCGATCGAGGGATGCAGCGTGCCTGCCAGGCGGTCTGCCTCCACGCCTTCGTAGTTCAGCTTTGCGCGGCTACGGACGGTCGCGCGGTAGACGGTGAAGTCGTGGATTTCTCCATCGGCATCCACGTTGATGTCCCACACCACGGCGGGCCGGTCCTGGTCCGGCAGTAGCGAGGCATTGCCTTCGGAGAGCTCCGCGGGGTGCAGGCGTACGGGATCGTCGGGAAGATACATCGTCTGCCCGCGGCGAATGGATTCGTCTTCGAGGGCGGAACCTGGTTCCACGAAGGCCCCGACGTCGGCGATGGCATAGCGCACGCGCCAACCCGGCGCGCCGGAACCTGCGCCCGCAACACCGTCTGCCTGCCAAGATTCGATGTGCACCGCTTGATCCAAGTCCATGGAGCTGGGCGGATCGATGGTGACAAACTCCACCTCGCGCAGGTCACGTCTGCCGTCTGGGTACCTGTCCGTTGCCAGGATGGCCTCTGAGTGGAGCTGTTCAGGGAAGGTCTCTGGCAGGTCGAATTCCCGAGCGATTGCGCGGAAGTCCAGTTCGGCGGCGAAGAGTTTCATTGCTCCAGAGTGGCACAACTGGGCTGCCAGCGCGCTGCGCCAAGCGCAGAAGTTTGAGCATAAGAAGTTTTGAACGCCGAGAAGACCTATGAGCCGGATTTTGTCCTACGCTCATTCCACCCGAAGGTGTCCTCAGCGCGAGGCGGCCATCCATCTGGGCGCACCATTGCTGGGCACCTCAAGCGGTCTACCTGTTCATCAGCAAGCGAGCAGCTCTGGAACTCAGCCGCACGGAACGAGCCGTGCAACTACTTGACCTTGCTCCCGGTGGGGTTTACCTAGCCACCCCAGTCACCTGGCGTGCTGGTGCGCTCTTACCGCACCTTTTCACCCTTACCCGCGAAGCGGGCGGTTTGTTTTCTGTGGCACTGTCCCGCAGGTCACCCTGGGTTGCCGTTAGCAACCACCGTGCTCTGTGGAGTCCGGACTTTCCTCGACGTGCGGCCTCATCCCAGCGTGGGATTGGTTCCAGCTCGCCGCGACCACCCGGTCTTCTCGGCAGGTGCTTACTCTACCTGCGCGCTGGCCCATCACCGAAAACCCGTGAGTGCCGTCTCGGTTTTAGCCCTCGAGGTAGTGCGTGTCATTGACACGCCGCACCACAGTTTTTCCCTCGCCGTAGAACTCCACGATGGACAGTCCCGCCAGGTCCAGGTGCAGGGTGCGGAACATCGTCGCGTCTACGCCCAGCGCGTAGCGGAGGATGGCCTTGATCGGGGTGACGTGGCTGACCAGTACCACGTTCTGCCCGGCGTAATCACTGGCCAACCTGTCCATGACCCCCTGGATCCGCTCGTAGACATCTTCCATGCATTCCCCGTCTGGGGTGCAGGAGTTGGCGTCGAAAAAGAAACTCTTGTGCTGATCGGGGTATTCGGCGCGCACCTCGGTGAACGTCTTGCCTTCCCAGTCGCCGAAGTCCATCTCGATGAGGCCGTCATCGGTGACCACGTCTGTGCCCAGCGCATCTGCGACGGCGCGTGCGGTTTGTTGCGCTCGGCCCAGCGGCGAGCTGAGCACGGCGGCGATATTTCCGCGCGCGCCCACGTACTCGGCCGCCCGGCGCGCCTGCCACTCGCCCTTGGCCGTCAGCGCTGGGTCGGAGAGGCCGGAGAATTGCTTGGACACGCTCATTTCGGTCTCGCCGTGGCGCAGCAGGAGGAAGCGTGCGGGCTGGGTGCCGCCGTGCCAGTCGGCGGAGGTTTCCTTTGTGTTTTCTTCCTTCTCGACGCCAACCTCCTCCCCCACAGCCTTGTCCCCTGAAGCCTGCGCAGGTGTCTCGTCCTGCTCCTCGGGCTCTGCAAAGTAGATGCCGGATTCTTTGTCATCCATGGCGCGATTGGCCAGCTCATCCGCGCGCTTATTCTGCGCGCGCGGCACCCAGGTGTAGTTCACGGATGCGAACTCGCGCTCTAGTTCCTTGGCCTGCTGGGCCAGGGGCTTCATGTCTGGGTGCTTGATCTTCCATCGGCCGCTCATCTGCTCGACAATCAACTTGGAATCCAGGAACACGTCCACGGTGGTCTCGGATGGGGAGTGCCCGGCACGCTCGGCGACGGTCTTGGCCAGCATCAGGCCGTTAACCACGCCGTGGTACTCGGCGACGTTATTGGTAGCCTTGGCGATGTATTCCCACTGACAGGCCAGCTCGGTCTTATGCCCTGCGATGGCCGAGGCGGGGTCGACGATGCTGGAGCCCGCGCCTGCGAGTCCGGGGTTGCCTCGTGAACCGCCGTCAGCTTCCAACCGAAGTCGCATTGTGCCTATCGCCTTTCCTTATGTGCTGTGTTTCGTGGGTGTCCCGTGTGTGAATCCTCGATGGGCGCTCGTTGAGCGCTCAGTGGGCGCCCAACGGGTAACGCAAAAATTACTCGTCTTCGCGGTACACCAGCAGTAACACGTTACATTCCGGGCACTGCGGAAGTTCGTCTGCGGGCGTGCGTTGGATGGATTTCAGCGAGGCTGGGTCCAGCTCCATGAAGCAGCCTTGACACATGCGCCCTTTGAGCCACGCAGCGCCAATTCCCTGCTCTTCCACTCCGCGGTCGTAGGCTGCCAGCACTTTGTCATCCAGGTTCTCTCGGGCGGATTGAACGCGAGCGGTAGCGGCGTCCATGTCCGCGCGCAGGGCATTCTCCGCGCGCTGCACGTTGTCTTCCGCTTCGCGGATTTTGGCCTGGTAGGCATCGGGCTGCTCGGACTCGTTGCCGTCGAAGAACTCCGCGGTGCGGATTGCCCGCTCCAGGCGATCTTCGAAATCCTCCAGCTTGGCCAAGGTGGTGCTGAGATCGTGCTTGAGGTCCCTGCGCTGCTCGCGGTCGGTCGCGGTGCTCAGCGTGGCGCGATCATCGCGCTCGCGCTCTTTGAGCTTGGCCACTTCCTGGCGCAGGCGGAACACGTCCGTGCGGTGTTCGTTGCCCGCCGCGCGGTTGCGCACCTGCTCATTGCGCGCCTTGATCTGCTCGGCTTTGAGGTGTTCCAGCTTCTCGCGCTCGTCGAGGGTATCCAGGCGCGCTTGCAGGACGGACAGTTCTTGGTTGCTGGCCAGCAGGGTTTCCAACTGGCGTCGGTCGTCTGTAGAGCAATGCATGGTTTACTCGTCTCCCTGTCCGTGGATTGTCCACGGGTCGGTCCTGATGTCCAGTACGTGCGTATCAACGGGGATTGACTCGGCCTCTAGTCCGCGTGCCACCACCTCAGCGGCTTGGTTGCACCACGGGAATTCGCTAGCCCAGTGGGCGGTGTCAATGACGGCGCAGCCACCGGCGCGCAGGTGCTCGTCCACGGGATGATGGCGCAGGTCGGAGGTCACAAAACAGTCGACGTCCATCTTCGCCACGGTGCCGAGGAAGCTTTCCCCTGCCCCGCTTGCCACAGCCACCTTACGGATCATCGCCTCGGGATCACCCGCGGCGCGCACTCCCCAGGTGGTGGCGGGCAGCGTGGTGCGCACGCGCTCAGTGAACTCGCGCAGCGTCATCGGCTGATCCAACTCACCCACGCGCCCGATGCCCAAGTCTTTTTCGCCCAGTTCGCGAGTGCCGGAGTGCGTTTCCACCACGTCCAGCGCGGGCTCCTCATAAGGGTGCGCCTTCACCAGCGCCGCCCGCACGGATTCCCGGGCGCGTCGCGGGGCCACAAATTCCACGCGCAGTTCCTGCACGCGCTCCAGCTCGCCGCGCGAACCGATATGGGGATCCGCGCCCTCGCCCGGGCGGAACTGGCCCGTCACCGCGAATTCGAAACCAGCCTCGGTGTAATCCCCCACCGTTCCTGCACCGGCCGCGAACACCGCGTCCTTCACAGCCTCCGCGCTCTCTGCGGGCACCGTGAATCCCCACTTATCCAGCTCATCCACGATCGGCCGTAGCGGCGCCCCAGGAGTCACGCCCAGCAGCTCCGCCAACTTGTCATTGACACCCGGCCGCGCGGAATCCGCATTCGTGTGCGCCGCAAACAGAGCCACACCAGCGCGAATCAGCTTGTGCACAATCCGCCCTTTCGGCGTATTCGCCGCCACGGAATTCACCCCGCGCATCAGCAGCGGATGGTGCACGATCAGCATGTCCGCGCCCCGCGCAATCGCATCGTCTGCCACTGCGTCCGTGCAATCCAGCGCGAACACCACCGATTCCACAGATTCGGCGGGGTCGCCGCAGATCAAACCCACGGCGTCCCACGATTCCGCCAAATACGGCGGGTAGGCACGCTCCATCACGCGGATGACGTCCCCCACGGTCGCGGTGCTGTTATTGGCTGGCACGGATCACTCCTGACCTTGAATTATTCAGTTCCCACAATCCCCGTCCACCCTAGCCATTCGCGAGACAACGCGGGGAGCGCACGTGGGGACGAGGTTGGCGCTCAGAAGAAAAGGAGGACACGGGAGCGCCACCGGGCACTCGGGTAGGCTGCGCAAGGGACACAGACCACGAAGGAAGGGGCAAACTATGGCTGAGCAGCAGATTCGAAAGATCACGGTGGTGTGCACGGGCAATATCTGCCGCTCGCCGATGGGTGACGTGATGCTCAATGCGGCGCTTCAGGATGCCGGGATTGGCGACGTGACCGTCAATTCCTGCGGGCTGGCGGGCTATCACATTGGCCAGCACGCCGACGAGCGCGCCATCGCCGAGATGAAGCGGCAAGGCTACGACGGCTCGCAGCACATCGCCGCACAGTTCGGCCCAGAACACGAGGACGCGGATGTGTTCCTGGCGATGGATCGCGGCCATGTGCGTGGGTTGCGGAATCTTGGCGTGGATGCGAATCGTATTTTCTTGTTCCGTGCGTTCGACGCCAAATCCTTCAATCCCGAAGCTCATCCCGAAGGCCTGCACTCGATGGAGGCCCCCGAGGTGGCGGATCCGTACTACGAGGACGAGGCCGCGTTTACCGAGGCCGCGGAGCAGATCGAGGCTGCCGTGCCGGGGGTTATGCGCGAGCTGCTGGGTAAGTAGCTGCGCTGTCTGTGGAGGCTAGGCTGGTGTAGCTACCTTGGCCTGTTTCAAAGCGGGGGTTAGAAGCGCTCGCCGCGCTTTTGGGAGCGGCGCTCCTCGAAGCGGGAGCGGGTTCCGCCGTAACGATCGGCGAGCTTGCGCTCGGCGCTGTTCTCCTCCACGGCTTGCTCGACGCTGGATTTACTCTTCTTGGAATTGTTCAGCTCGGTTGTGCCAGGGGCTTGATTGTTCTGCTCACGCTTAGCGGAGACTTGCTCTTGTACCCTGCCAGCAGCTTCCCGCTCCGCTTCACCCGCTTCTGCGCCAGTGGAATCTGCACCACCAGGGTTTACGCCAGCACCGATCACTCCCTTCGCCGTCTCGGCCTCGGCAATCTCCTGCCTTTCCCGACGCCGCTCGCGGATCTCCGAGTAGCCAAACCAGATCAACGCCGCAGGGGCCGCGATGCCGAAGGTGATCCACTGAATGCCATACGAAAGGTGCGGGCCGTTATCCAACTGCGGCAGCGGAATGGCGTTAATGGTGGCGTCTGAGGAATCCTGCTCATTCATCGCATCCACGGACACCTCGTCCAGCTGAATGTACTCCTCCACCAGCGGAGTCTCCTGCCCACTGGACAACGCACCAGCAGCCTCCAGCTCTGGCTCCACTTCCTCCCCGATGGTCTCAGTGTGGATACCCATGACCTGCGTGAACCCCTGCGACTGAGTGGGTGGCGTATTCGCCTTGGCCTCGCTCATCCGGACATACCCAGTCACCGTGACATCCTCTGCGGGAGGATTCGGGATCTCCGGAACATCGGCACCCTCCACCGGTGGGACCCATCCGCGGTTGACGAGTATCGTCTGGCCGGCTTCGGTCTGAAAAGGGGTGAGGATCTGAAACGCCGGCGAACTCGATACGGGCCGGTTGCGCAGCAACACCTCGGCGTCGGTGATGAAGCGACCTTGCAGCTGGACGTGAGTCCATTCCTTCTCCAGCCCGGCGGAGGAGCCGTCGCGCGGGAGTACCTCGGCGGCGGGCACGGGATCGTACTGCATCGCGGCTTCGAGGCGATGGTTGAAGGCGCTCTTCTGCTCGCCCTTGTTCAGCTGCCAAGGGCCGAGGAATGTGAACGCGAAGTAGGTGAAAGTCAGCACCAGCACGGCTGTGAGTACCCAGCCGGGGGTCAGGAAGGCTTTCCACCCTTGTCGCCGTTTCGGTTCATTCATCACACCCCCAACTTATCAGCCGCCTAGGACAGCTCCGATTCGTTGAGTAGGTGGTTAGTGGGGCGCGGTGGTGGGCTGTTGTTGCTTCCTCTTGTTGTTGAAGTACCAATTTATTCCGACGACAACCGCGAGGTTCACCGCCATCACTCCAATAAACCACCAGCTCCATGCATGTGAACTAATGAGATGGCGGTCTTCGGCCACAAGCACCCCCTCGCCCAGCAATCCGGTAGACACAGCAAAAAGTCCCGCTCACGATCTCTCGCAAGCGGGACTTCCCAAACTTCTGGGTACCGTGCGCCCTGACGGGCTCGAACCGCCGACCTGCTGGGTGTAAACCAGCTGCTCTCCCAGCTGAGCTAAAGGCGCGCACATGCCGTATTCGGCAGCGCTGATTAGAGTAGCACGCTCATTAACTTTTAAGAAAACCCCAGCTCAACGAGCATTTCACTCACGCGATTAACAGCAAACCGGGGCGCAAGTTCAGCCAACCAGCCCCCAGCTCAGCGCGCAAAACTAACTAGCGCTTCGTGCCGGACGTCACCAAGCACGCGCCCTGCCAGTCACCCAAGCGCTCGGAGCTGGTCTGCACCAGCCCTGCCAGCTGAGCGGACTCCGCAATCACTCCCGGCTCGATGGTCCCTGGAGTGCCGGCTGCTGGCGTCAACAACCAAATACGTCCGTCCTCACCGAGGCTGCGGGTGGCATCAACCAACCCATCAACAACGTCGCCATCTTCTTCACGGAACCACAGCAGAACTACGTCCACCAGCTCGTCCGTGCCCTCTTCCAGCAGCGGGCTGCCGATGAGGTCCTCTAGCGCTTCACTGATGCTGGAATCAGCATCCTCGTCCCATCCGATTTCCTGGATGACATCGTCTGCAGTGACGCACAGTAGATCCGCCCAATCGGGAGTTTCTTGGTCTCGATCCTTCTCGGGAGCGGTACCCGAAGCGTTGCCCACTGGTGTTTCTTGCCTTTCATTTGCGGTGATGGTCGCCGTTTTGTGTGTAGTCACGTCCTAGATGTTTACGCGTTAATGCTGCGGTGGCAAATCGACGCCAGACTTCACACGGCCTTGCTCTGTGTGCAACCTAACATAATTCCTTGTTCCGCAATGGTGTTTCGCTTTGTCGACGTGCCGGTTTGTTCTCCAGTTGGGAGGGTTTCTGTTGGGAACTGATCCTCGCTTTGCCCCACCAAGTGTCTTGGCCCTGGCGTAATGTGGGTGCCACAACTATTGGCAGCAAACATGTCCTACTCGTTAGCTCGAACAGCAATTAGGCCATCGAACGCTGACCAGCATATTGCAGCATTTCGCTCACCAAAGGGCAATACCGCTAACCACCTACCTTTCATCCGTATAAGGAGGGCCATCACATGGCACAGGACACCCCTCAATTCAGTGATAGCAACTTCCCGAAGATCCGCGATGGCGTGGCTTCCTACCTCCGGGATTCTGATCCGGAAGAGACTCAGGAGTGGATGGACTCGCTGGACGGTCTCTTGGAGGCCGCGGGTCCGGATCGTGGTCGCTACTTGATGTTGCGTCTGCTGGAGCGTGCCACTGCCAACCGGGTGCCTCTTCCTCCTTTGTTGTCCACGGATTATGTGAACACCATCCCTACCTCGATGGAGCCGGAGTTCCCGGGCGATGAGGATATCGAGTGGCGCTATCGCCGGTGGATCCGGTGGAACGCCGCCGTCATGGTTCACCGGGCTCAGCGCCCTGGCATTGGTGTGGGTGGCCATATTTCTACGTATGCCTCCGCCGCCCCCTTGTACGAGGTGGGTCTGAACCACTTCTTCCGCGGCAAGGACCACGCTGGCGGCGGAGACCAGATTTTCTTCCAGGGCCATGCCTCCCCTGGTATGTACGCCCGCGCTTATCTGGAGGGGCGCCTGACGGAGGAGCAATTGGATGCGTTCCGCCAGGAGGCCTCCAAGCCGGGCATTGGCCTGCCTTCTTATCCGCACCCACATGGCATGCCGGAGTTCTGGGAGTTCCCCACGGTGTCCATGGGCTTGGGCCCGATGGATGCGATCTATCAGGCGCGTTTCAATCGCTACCTGCACGATCGCGGCTTGAAGGATACATCTCAGCAGCGTGTGTGGGCGTTCCTCGGCGATGGCGAGATGGATGAGCCGGAGTCTCGCGGTCTGATCCAGATGGCCGCGTTGAATAACTTGGACAACCTCACGTTCGTCATCAACTGCAACCTGCAGCGCTTGGATGGCCCCGTGCGCGGCAATACGAAGATCATCCAGGAGCTGGAGAGCTTCTTCCGCGGCGCCGGATGGAATGTCATCAAGGTGGTGTGGGGTCGCGAGTGGGATGAGCTACTGAAGAAGGACACCGAAGGTGCCTTGGTGGACGTGATGAACCACACCTCGGATGGCGATTACCAGACCTTCAAGGCCAATGACGGCGCCTACGTCCGCGAATTCTTCTTCAACCGGGATCCCCGCACCGCCAAGCTGGTGGAGGACATGACGGATGAGGAGATCTGGCACTTGCGCCGCGGTGGCCACGATTACCGCAAGATCTACGCGGCTTACGCCCGGGCCATGGAAACCAAGGATCAGCCCACGGTGATCCTCGCGCACACCATTAAGGGCTACGGCCTCGGCCACAACTTCGAGGGCCGGAATGCCACTCACCAGATGAAGAAGCTCACCCTGGAGGATCTCAAGTCCTTCCGCGATAAGCAGTCCATCCCTATCTCGGATGAGGAGCTGGAGAAGGATCCGTACCTGCCGCCGTATTACAACCCGGGTGAGGATTCGGAGGAAATCCAGTACATGCTTGAGCGCCGCAAGGAGCTGGGCGGTTTCTTGCCGGAGCGTCGCAGTACGTACTCGCCTTTGACGGTCCCTGGCGTCGAAAATATAAAGAGCGCGCTGAAGGGTTCCGGCAAGCAGAAGGTCGCCACCACGATGGCGCTGGTGCGCGTGTTTAAGGATTTGATGCGCGATGAGGAGATCAAGAAGCGCCTGGTGCCGATCATTCCGGATGAGGCGCGCACGTTCGGCCTGGATTCCTGGTTCCCGACGTTGAAGATCTACAACACGCACGGTCAGCGCTACACGCCGGTGGATCATGATCAGATGCTGACGTACATCGAGGCCAAGGATGGCCAGATCCTGCATGAGGGTATTAGCGAGGCGGGATCGATGGCGTCGTTCATTGCGGCGGGTACCAGTTACGCCACGCACGGCGAGGCGATGATTCCGCTGTACATCTTCTACTCCATGTTCGGATTCCAACGCGTGGGCGATTCTGTGTGGGCTGCGGGCGACCAGATGGCGCGCGGTTTCCTGATCGGCGCGACGGCCGGCCGCACCACGCTGACGGGCGAGGGCCTACAGCACATGGATGGACATTCGCCGGTGCTGGCCTCTACCAACCCAGCCGTGGTGACCTACGATCCTGCATTTGCCTACGAGGTGGCGCACATCATCCGCGAAGGCATTGACCGGATGTACGGCGAGGACCGCGGAGACAACGTCATCTTCTACCTGACCGTCTACAACGAGCCGGTGCACCAGCCGCCGCAGCCGGAAAACCTGGACGTGGAGGGCCTGCTCAAGGGCATTTACCTCTACTCCCCTGCGGATAAGCTGGTGGGCAGCGGCTTGGATTCCGCTGGCGATGTGGGAGATGCCAAAGCCGCCGAGCACACCGCAGCAGTACTGGCCTCAGGCGTGGGCATGGAGGCTGCCATCGAAGCGAAGCAGATCCTGGCCAAGGATTACAACGTCAACGCCGCAATCTACTCCGTGACCAGCTGGAATGAGCTAGCTCGCGATGGGCAGGCCGCGGAGCTGGAGCAGTTGCGGGATCCTTCGGCTGAGCCACGGACACCATATGTTGCCTCCGCGCTGGCTGACGTGGAGGGTCCGAAGGTAGCGGTCAGCGACTTCGCCACAGCCGTTCCGGAGCAGCTGCGCAAGTGGGTGCCGGGCGAGTACGTAGTGCTGGGCGCGGATGGTTTCGGCTTCTCGGATACCCGCGAGGCGGCGCGGCGTTTCTTCAACATCGACGCCGAGTCCGTGGTGGTCGCCGTGCTCCTCGGCCTCGCCCAGGAGGGCAAGATTGACCGGGACGTGGCAGCGCTGGCCGCGGAGCGTTTTGAGATTACCGATCCGACGGCAGTGCTGGATCCTCACGAGTAGCGTGGCCTAGTTTCTGGTGTGGGCCGCCCTGGCTTTCGGCTGTGGGCGGCCTCATCTTTCCCGCTAGCTCAACCCGCTAGCCAAGCAGACACGCTCGCAGTACAATAGGTGACATGTCAACTAACGCGGTTTCCGCAACTCTCATTCCCGCCTCAGACCGTCAACGATGGAAGGATTCCGCCGTTGATTCTCGGCAGTCTTTCCGTGCCACGGGCAATTTCGACCTGATTGATAACTCGTGGGGACTGTTGATGATCCATAATGACGACATCGTCTCACCTGGCGAGGGCTTCGATATGCACCAGCACGACAACGCGGAAATCGTCACATGGGTGCTCGATGGAGCTCTGCGTCACCGCGATTCCGGAGGCAAAGACATCATCCTCCCTAGCGGTCATGCACAGGCCATTAGCGCAGGTCGAGGAGTTAGCCATAGCGAAGTCAACGCAGCGGGATATACATCTCGTTCGCGGTTGCACGTGATTCAAATGTGGCTACCACCCGATGAGGAAAATACTGATCCTCACCATGGCGAAGCAGACTTCTCGGCAAGCATCGAGCACAGTAAGGCCACGGGAGAATTCTTCACTGTGGCAGCCGGCAGCGAGCACGATGAAGCATTCGCTCCGCTGCACATCGGCTCAGCTGGAGCACGTTTAGACATCGCTTATTTGAGCGCGCAAGCCACCTCGCAGCTGGATCTTTCCCGCTACTCCCACATTTTCGTGGCCTCCGGCTCAGTGGCGGCAACCATAAACATCGCAGCCAATGGCGATGACTCGGGCGATAGCGGCAATAGGGTTGCCGGCAACGAGAACAGCGAAGTCAATTCCGTCGAGACCAGTGACGATAGAACGTGGGAACTGCACGAAGGCGATGTTCTCCGCGCAGAAGTCCTTGGCTCTGATCAATCAACAGTCACCTTCACCTCCACCGATGAGGCCGCAGTCATGGTGTGGCGAATGAGTTACTCAGCAAAAGAACGTCGCACGCAGCGCTAGAGAGCGTTTCCATAAGTGAAATCTGCGCCGCCACACCGCGATCCGCGCCGAAGATTCACAATCTTTCCCCAACCCACGATCGCTAATCACATCCGTCACACCCACCTGGGGAAATAGGAAGTGCCCTGAGCAGTTTGGGAAAAATTGTGAATTCTGGCCGGCAACACGTGCCAGTTAGCACGCGGTTGAAAACCGGCACAGAGGACGTACAGCCAGTCCTATCGCACCCGCGCGATCAGCGCAGCCAACTCCTCGTTGACAATCTCCGGCGCCTCCACCGGCAGCATGTGCCCGGTCTCGGGAATGTCCCGCAGCCTCGCTTTCGGCCACTCTTCCACGATCGCGCGCGTCTGCGAAGCGGGCGTGACGTTGTCCTTCTGCCCCACCATCACCACTCCGGGGATGTCCGCCAGTGTGGGAGCCGCCTCGGTTTCATCGTGGTTGATGAGGTCATCCATATAACCCAGCACCGTCGTCACTGTGCATCGGTCAATTTCCTCAGCGTGATACTCCACCACATCGAACCGCGCGGACTCCCCTTCTTCCAGCGCCCCGTGGTAAACGAAGCTGGCGATGAACGGCTCCAGCACCCAGTCCACGCTCCCCTTCACCCGGGCGGCCACGCGCGGGTAGCGCTGACCGTATTTGCGCATCAGCCGCACGGGCAGGGACCGCAGGATTTGCGTGACGCCCGCCGAAGCAAAACTACCGATTGCCCCGTTGACCAGCGCAATCCCACGCACCCGAGACACAAGGTCAGAGTCTGCTTGGCGCATCATGCTCAGCACGGACTGCACTCCCAGCGAGTGCCCCACCAGGAGCAAGGGGCCGCTGGGCGCGAGGTGCCCGATGATTTCCAGCATGTCCCTGGCGGTGGTGTCTACTGTGTACGTTTCGGCGGGCCCGGTGCTTTCGCCGTGGCCGCGCAGGTCCGGAAGCAGCATCCGCAGGTTAGGAATCTCGCGCAGGTGCTCAGCCTGAAACACCCACGAGCGGGAGGACAAGGTAAACCCGTGGGCGAAGACCACGGTGAGCTGTTCGGCGCCCTCGGCTTGGCGGGCGGAGAGGATTTCCTTGGTGACGAGTTTGGCGTCGGGAGGAAAATGGACATGGCTGGCAACCACGTGGTTCAGCTCGGGGACTTCGGGGACTCGGCGGGCGAGGCGATGTGCGGCGCGGCGGACGACGAAGCGGGCGGTACCGAAAAGATGGCTGAGAAGGCTCACGTCGCTCCTAGAATATCCAGTGGACAGTTCTAATTAGATGTATTTCTGACAGCCTAGTCCTCGCCTCCAGCGCGAAAGCAATAAACCGCCCCGTCTTCGCAAAAACCTCACTCCCCCTCCCCACCTGCGCATTCCCACCACCCCTCAGGCAAGAAACCTGAACAGTTCCTGATCCTTTGGGGAGGGCTTTACATATCGCGCGCTCGGTTCAATAGACTAGATCCGATTGCTTTGCGTTCGCGAGGCCGCGTGTGCGCCCATCTCACCACGCTCACACTTGGCCCACATCAGGAAGGGTTCTCCACATGGCAGAAAACACGGCAGGCATCTCTGAGCAGCAGAAGCAGAAGTTGGCGGCGGCACTGGGAGGGTCTGATGCGGGCTCTGATGTTGGTTCGACGCCACACTCCAGCTCCACCAAGACTTCCTCCAAGGGTGCTGGGGATGGCGTGTCTGCTGATTCTGTGGAGAATCGCGTGATGGGGATCGTGGAGGATGCCACTGGGGTGGAGCGGGAGGAGATCACCCGGAAGTCCTCTCTCAACGATGACTTGGGCGTGGATTCTTTGACGTTGGTGGATATCGCGGTGCGCCTGGAGGAGGAGTTCAATATCCAGGTGGAGGATGAGGCCATTAATGGCATCGGGAATGTGGGTCAGTTGGTTAAGCTAGTGGAAAAGCGGGTTAAGTAGCTGTTTCTGGGGGCCTGCTGCTGACAGTCTCCCTATTCTCTGCGCTGTCGGTTCGCGTGGCTGTGATGGCTGGAAGGTTGGGGCTTACGACCTCAAGGATCATCCGCACGAGGCGCATCACACCGGCGTGATGGATGTGACCAAGCCGGAGGATTGGGACGCTGGCATCGAGGATTTTGAGGCGAATGTGGGCCAGATTGATGTGCTGGTGAATAACGCTGGCATTCTTTTCGGAGGGGCGTTCACGAAGGAGGGGTCCTTTGAGAAGGATTCCGCGACGGTGGATGTGAACCTCAAGGGCGTGCTCTACGGTTGCCGCGCGGCGTTTCCGCACTTGCAGCCGGGCGCGAAGATCGTGAACATGTGCTCAGCTTCCGCTATTTATGGCACGCCGGATATGGCGACCTATTCCGCGACGAAGTTCGGAGTGCGCGGCATTACCGAGGCGTTGAATTTGGAGTGGGAGGAATCCGGCATCACGGTGGAATCCATTTGGCCGCTGTATGTGAAGACGGGCATGTTGGATAACGTGCGCACGGATGGCACGGATCGTTTGGGTATTCGTTTGACTGCGGATGACGTAGCCGCCGAGGTGGCTGACGTGGTGGAGCGCCCACGCGTTAAGGTTGCTCGGGTGCACACGCCGGTGGGACTGCAGACCAAGATCATGTTTGCGCTGTCCCACTTCTCCCCTGTGGCGATGACACGCTTTGTGAACGCGAAGCTGACCACCAAGCGCAAGGTGAAGTTCTAGTACAGCTCTAACGTGTGGGGGCACTGGGTCAGCTCCCATCGCCCACGTTGAGGTAATTCAACTCCCAAAACTGCGCATTTCATGGTCTACTTAGATTTACGAAGAAAGCCTTAAGTAACTCCTTAGTGTCTCTTAGTATCGTTTCTGCCATCACCATGGCCGGGACTTCCCCGGCCCTGGCGGGGCCAAATCCTTATGGCCCCCTGACTGCCCAGCCCGCGAAGGGCACCATGACCCATGACCCTGGCCGAGGTCTCCAAGCTGATCAAGGAAGAGCTCATCGAGCTGCTGCTCACGCCTGCGCCGAGCTAGCTTGCGCCACTCCTACTGAAAGCCCTTGTTCTCGCAGTTCACGCCGCGACTGCAAGGGCTTGTGCATGCCGCCACCACGGTTCCCCTGTGTGCCCCTCGGTTCACCATTACACTCGCGTCTATTATGCGCATTTCTGAAGTTCTCAAGTCCACCGAGGAATGGCCTGTCGATTCAGTCGCGGCCGCCGCTATCACCACGCCCGATGCCCAGTCCGGCTCCTCCCCCCACGTCGAAATCATTGGCGACGCTTCCGCCGTGTTTCCGCTGGCCAGTGTCAGTAAGCTGATCACCGGTTACGCCGTGTTGTTGGCTGCGGAGGAGGGTGCGTTTGCCCTTGATGATCGCGTTCCGCCCTCTCTTCTTCCTTCTTTCGACGCCAGCCCCACCTATCGCGAGCTTCTCTCCCATGCCTCGGGCATTGGTTTTAGAGATTGGGAGCCCGAAAAGCCTCCGCGTACCAAGCGTATCTATTCTTCGGCGGGTTACGAGGTGCTTGCAGAGGCTCTAGAGCAGACCACGGACATCTCCTTTGTTGATTATGTCCAGGAGGGTTTGTGCCAGCCTTTGGGCATCGAGATCGCGGTGGAGGGGTCTGCCGGCCATGGATTCAGCGCTTCACTGGATGCCTTGACGGTGCTGGCTCAGGAGTTCTTGCAGCCGCAGTTGCTCAGCGAGCAGACACTGAAAGAGGCGTTAACACCCCAGTACCCGGATCTGGCGGGCATCGTTCCAGGTTATGGCCGTCACAATCCGTGCACGTGGGGGTTGGGCTTTTCGCTGCACGGAGGCAAGGATCCGCATTGGATCGGAAGCACAATGCCAGACGATACCGCTGGCCATTTCGGCCAGTCAGGCACCTTTTTGTGGATACACCGCCCCACCGGCCGCGCTGCGGCAGTTCTGACCGATAGGGATTTCGGCGATTGGGCGAAGGGGAGATGGGGGGAATTCAATGATTCTCTCTGGGCGACGATGAGCGAATAAATGAAGTAAAATGGTTATACATACGAGTTGGCAAAACTAATAAACTCTTAATATTTAAATAGTTTTTACCCCCAGCGTTGTCGCTTTTCAGATTCCCGCATTCATCGCACCCGCACTGACTCAGGAGCTTTTGTTGAACAAGCCTAAAATCATGACCGTTTATGGCACTCGGCCCGAGGCCATTAAGGTCGCTCCTGTCATTAAAGCGCTGCAAGGTGACAGCCGCTTCGATACAATCGCGGTATCCACGGGCCAACACAAGGAGATGTTGGCGCAGGTCAACACCATGTTTGGAATCACTCCCAATCACGATCTTGGACTCATGAAGCCCGGGCAGCAGCTCAATGAATTGGTATCGAGAGCACTCGCGGGACTGGATCAGATTATTGACGAAGAACAGCCAGATGCAATTATTTCTCAGGGAGATACTTCCACCGCAATGGCTGCGGCACTGGCTGGTTTTCACCGCGGGTCGAAGATTATTCATTTGGAAGCAGGTTTAAGAACCGGCAATATCCAATCGCCTTTTCCGGAAGAAGCCAATCGCCGGATTATCGGACAAGTAACCTCACTTCATCTCGCTCCAACAAATGAGTCGAAAGAGAATCTTCGGCGGGAAAACTTTCGGTCCAAGGACATCGTGGTGACGGGCAATACCGTCATCGATGCCCTGCTGGAAGCTGCGTCATGGGACACCAAGTTTGAGGACCTGCAGCTAGGCAAGCTGGCTGAAACGGATGACAGGCTCGTACTAGTAACCACTCACAGGCGCGAAAACCTCAACGCCATGACCGAGATCGGGACAGCAGTCCGCGAGCTTGCAGAGCTCTACCCAGATGTGTACTTCGCGCTGCCGCTGCACTTGAATCCTCTTGTTCGCAACGTTGTGCTTCCCAAAGTGGAAGACCTCAGCAACGTAATCATTACTGATCCGCTTCCTTACGATCAGTTCACCAAACTTATGAGCCGATCTACGCTCGTACTCACTGATTCAGGCGGAGTCCAAGAAGAAGCTCCAAGCCTTGGTAAGCCTGTCCTGGTCATGCGTGAGAACACTGAACGTCCCGAGGCGGTAACAGCAGGAACGGTCAAGCTGGTCGGCACAAACCGCAAGCGCATCGTCGCAGAAGTGCGAACCTTGCTGGATAACCAACCGGTTTATGACGCAATGGCTCACGCAGTGAACCCCTACGGGGACGGAAAGGGTGCTCGACGGTCTGTAGCCGCAATTTCTGAGCTCTTTAACGTAGGTGAACGCCTCCCGGACTTCAACACTTTTGCTCAAAGCAGTTACTAACTCTCTCCCAGCAACCTCGAAAATCGTCAGTTCCGCTTGAGGACACGCTGACTAAGACAAACGAAGACAAGGATCAAGATGGACAACAACTCAGTTGCTTTTATTGGACTCGGCTACATCGGGCTGCCTACTGCCATAGTTATGGCTAATGCTGGTCTCGACGTCACGGGTGTTGACATTAACGAGGCGAATGTCGAGCGCATCAACCGCGGAGAAGTGACCATTGTCGAGCCTGGGCTGGAAGAAGCCTTGCTTTCCGCTATTGAATCCGGCCGGTTTCGCGCGACGACCAAACAGGTGCACGCAGATTGCTACATCATCGCTGTGCCCACGCCATTCAACGATGACTACTCGGTAGACATGAAGTACATCTACTCGGCAGCCGAGGCTTTAGCTCCAAAGCTCGAGGGCGGGGAACTGGTTATTCTCGAGTCGACGTCTCCGCCACAAACCACCCAGAAGATGGCTGACCGAATCCTAGAACTACGCCCCGACTTAGTTGCCGATCGTGATGATGCAGTTCAAACTGACAAGCCCGTCATCTACTTCGCTCATTGCCCTGAACGCATCCTTCCAGGCCATGCTCTGGAAGAACTCAAGACGAATGACCGCATCATTGGCGGCCAATCTAAGGTGGCCACGCAACGAGCTACCAAGATCTATGCCAGTTTTTGTGTAGGAGAGCTACTCCCCACAGATGATGTGACGGCCGAAATGGCGAAGTTAACTGAAAACTCATTCCGCGATGTCAATATCGCATTCGCCAATGAGCTGTCACTAATTGCAGACAACCTTGGGATCAACGTGTGGGAGCTAATCGAGCTGGCCAATCACCACCCACGCGTAAATATTCTTCAGCCAGGACCTGGCGTTGGAGGACACTGCATCGCAGTAGACCCTTGGTTCATCGTCGCAGCAGACCCAGAAAACTCAAAGTTGATCCACACCGCTCGTCTGGTCAATGACGGAAAGCCAGACTGGGTCATCGAGCAAGCCAAGCAGGCGATCACCGAGCAGGAAGATCAGCAACTTGCAATCCTGGGATTGGCCTTTAAGGCTGATATTGACGATTTGAGAGAATCCCCAGCCCTTGACATTGCAACTCGTCTTGCCGAGGAAATGGAAGGCGTTAACTTCCTTGCAGTCGAACCAAATATCACCGAGCTGCCGAAAAGACTCCGAGGTTTTGACAACATCGAACTCGCAACCGTCGAAGAAGCAATCGAACGAGCAGATACAATCCTGCTGCTTGTCGATCACCAGGAGTTCAAATCACTCTCTCAGGACGCTCTTCGTAACAAAAACGTCATAGACACAAAGGGCCTCTGGCGATAATCTTTTTCACCCTAGGCCAGAAGATCGAAATCATTCGCACATTTTCTGGACCTCAAATAAAGAGAAAAGACACGTTACGATACCTTGCCAGCAACGGCGCTAGCCATCTGGACGACGCTGCCTGCATCGACCTGTACCAGTTTGGGTTCTTCTTCGAATCGAGACCAAACAGGCAATTCAAAGGCCGCCACACGCAGACCGCAAGAAATCGCTTCTGACACCGCATATCCAAATGACTCCATGAGCGAAGTGGATATCAACCATCCTCCGCGTGCAGCAGCGGATCTGTAGAACTCGGCTACAGTTTGCTGCTGAAGATCCATGAGAATATGGCACCTATGGGCAACCCCCATGGAGTCGCATTCAGCCAAGAAACGATCGAACCTCGTTGGATCACTTTCCAGGCTAACGATCATAATGGCTACGTAATTTTCCGGAAGCTGCGCTAGGACCCGCGGAACGAAATGTGCACCCTTGGACGCCTCAAGTCGGCCAATCCAGACCAAAGGAATAAGACCTTCTTCCAACGAAGAAAGACGATCACTTCGACCGTTAGTATTGAAAACGAACTCATCCACCAAATTAGGAACCACTTGGAGGCGAGGAAGCAAACGCTTCGGAAGCCTTTCGGAAAGCTTGGATTTCATCTCTTGGGAAGGGACAACCAAAGAAGCTACCCGATCCAAAGGAAGTTGAGAAATTTCCTTTTCCACAATGGACATATTCGAAGAATGGAATTCATATGTAACAGCCAATTCATCGCGCTGAACCATTTGCTCGACAATCTTTGGCATACTGAATACGTTGATGGAATCAAATACGTACTCATTGAAGAGGTAGGTTAGAAATGCACCTAAACGAAAATCGGGAACTATTCTAACAGTCACATTATCTAAATCGTCAAATGAATGCCTGCCGCCACGATCATTGGTAAACACCACCAAATACGTATTCTCCTTGTCGGCATTAGCACGAGAGCGAATAACTGCGGTGACGCCACCATTTGAGCAGTTGGGATATAACAACAATTTCATACTAATCCATCTCCCGTTTTTCATTTAGCCCGATAATGTCGGCCATCTCTCGAGCACGATCATCCCATGAAGCGGTATGGAGAAATTTCTCCAATCCCTGAAGCTCCGCTTCTGTGAACGGAGTGCTTACGGCATCCCTTACGCTTTCAACAAAACCATTTAATTCTCGGTACACCCAAGTAGACGGGTACTCATGGACAATACCCATCGGCGCGGAAACGCACCGCAAACCCCAGGCGAAATACTCGTAGATCTTATTCGGATCTACTGAACGGGTTAATGGAAGATTCTTAAACGGAATAATGCCAACTTTCCATTCCCGCACGATAGGTACAAGCTCTTCATGCGTCTTAGGGCCAAGCAGTCGAACATTAGCAGGTAGCGCCAACCCGTCGGGCTCTCCATGACCAACAATTTCGTACTGAAGTTCGGGAGTTCGCTTCGCGGCCTCAACAAGCAGCTCCCAGTCAAACCACGAAGGCGTCAGATGCCCAACGTAGCCGACCACCGTTGACGCCTTGCGAATATCCAAGATGTTAGGCCGGCGTAGGGCACGACCATCTTCAATCACTCTAGGATTTACCCCGTTTGGCACGATGTAATTATTTTTAATTGATGGAACTAATGTCCGAAGTTTTTCATCTAGCCCTATACTCACCGAAACAACCACATCAGATTGCTTAATCATCAATCGTTCCAAAGAAGGTTTATACCACTTCGAATATCCGACGCGATTAAATTCTTCCATATCGTCACGAGCTTCATACGTGACAGTCCAACCTTTTTCTCTAAGTATTTCGCATCCCGTTACTGCGTGTATCCCGGGGAAAGAACTACAAATATAGTGACAACCTTGCCCCTCACGGAAATCTTGTATTAGCTGGACCAGTTTTCCAAAATCTTTTCGATTAATTTGGAAGATGCGATCATAGGGTTGAGCGCTGAACTCTTGAAGCGTAGAAAAAGGAACAAATATAACAAAATAGCCAAGTCGAGCGTAAGCGAGACTCAAGTTATTAGGTCTCAAAGCCAACGTCTCATGCCCTATTGGCGGCGCCGTGGTATCAATCAGAATAACTGGTGCATTTGACACACGTGCTTGTGCAAGAAAATCAGCGACCGCGTCAACCGATATCGTTGCGCCAACATTTTGAACTTCACCACACAAATTCGCGGTCTTCACCCCCCAATCTATACCCTCTAGGTGAAGCGAAACAGCGCCGTCAGGGACTGAGATTCTCCACTTCCGGTCTGTTGGCTTTTTACTTCCGCCGGGTAGCGTCAAAATCGATCCATGAACGGGATGAATGGGCAAATCGCCCATAGGCAAGAGAGACTGCCCATCATGGCCTCGGAAGGAGCATCTAATCGGCGCTTCGGAAGTTTCGCTGTTAGGGATATACTGCACCTGCAGTTCAATCATGTCTGCATTCGCACCTAAAGAGATAACTTGGTTCAAATTGGCACTGGTCAAAGCATCTCTAAATTGCCCAACAACTGCAATAGCACTAGAGCTCTCTTCTCCAACCACTAGCTCATGACGTAGAACCCAGGTCTCGGCGGTCGGCTTCCATTTATGACCCCTGATAGCAACTTGTGTTGCCCGATCCGGCGCTTGTATATCTAATTGTGTAATCGCCCTTCCCTCTTTAAGACAAGGCTCAATGTACTTATAAGGACCCACCGTCCTACTAATAGCCCCCCATTCTATTGGTGGAACCTCCTCCCCCGCCGAATCAAGAAACTTGAACGCTATTAAGGCAATTTTGGCATCATTCTTGTCGGAGGCGGTTTCAACTAAGACGCTGACCATCTGACCAGGTGTAACTTCAGCCTCTAATTGAAACTCTGAGATTCTGTCACCCGGCAGGTAGTCTTCATCAGTACCTACTACCAGCTGGCGACTCCGCTCCCCCAAAGACCTCATCTTATCTAGGGCGGCGGAGCCTTTAAGAAGCATTTTTTTACGATTCAACATTGTACCCATCTTGACAATTTAGAGGAGTGGTAACGCAAATAACTGATAATTAATTCCTCTGAGCGATCTTACTACCTATGGTGTTCTGGCGCTGGGCTTCACTGAGGAAATGGCTTACCTTTCACTGAGCCGGCTAGCCGTTGTTCGGCTCTGCGCCAAAGCTCACCAAGTCTCTGCGCTTCCTCTCCGTACATAATCTTCCGATTGCCATAGTAAAAAGTACCCGGGTAAAAGGTGATCTCACCTAGCATGACACCTCTACTGGAGTCATACATATCCACTCGACAGAAGCTACTTGGTACGGCAACAGAAACCCGCTTCGCAACTGCCTCAAGCATGTCCGCGTTATCAGGAACGGGCCTAGTCACTATTTTTTCAAGATGCGAAGCCTTCTCATGTACCCCAAACCGGCTTTTAACGTCGGCCATGGGAGTGAAATCGCCATTGTAGTAGCTGGCGGCGGCTTGTCCGGCAATATGATCTTCCACCAAATAGAACCCACATTCTCCCTGAAACATGTAGGCTCTTACATCCGGAGGAGGAAACGTCCCGTCAGAATTCTCTAATAGCTCCTCAACTAGGACTAAACCGCGCTCCGAGTCATCATATTTCTGCTTCGACATATCCGAATAATATTGTCCTAGCCTCTGAATCGACCACGTCTCATCGGAAATTAAGTCCTTATATAACCCTGGTTCTATTTTTTCAAGTAGAAACACTCCGATTGAAGTTGACGCATACTCGGGTTTGATTACGAAACGGCGAGGGAATGTTATAGAAGTAAGCCGACTCGACGGGCCCCGGAAGTATAGGTCAGGTACCTTCACGCCGATACCTTCTGCGAATTTTCGACCTCGGTACTTTTCTCCTAAGTAACCAGGTACGCCATCTTCTTGCCCTTCAAGCCTTCTCTTCATCCTTTGGAAGTAATCCATAATGCGATGATACTTCATATTTTAATCTCGCCCCGCTTAAGGCATAGCAAAGTTCAATCGGTTTTGAACTTAGGATCCCCAGACCCTCTGTTGTGGCAAGCAAGGAACTACTTGGCTGCGCGGCATACTGCCCGTTCGGCCCTCTTTACATCGCAACACCTGCCACTCGAGACTAGTGCTACGTAAAGAAGAGCAATCTCTTACATCATCTGCTTACACACTCGATACAGCCGTGTAACCTGCGTCTGTTAGTAAGCGTAATAATCTCTAGTCAGATATTTGAACTTTTTCAAATTTTCAAAGTCATTCTCTTTATACCATCTCAGTCCAGCCCTCTGCATTCCTTCAATTAACCCTCCTGACAGAACGGAAGGATAGGAACTGTAGTGATGCGGATTTACCCTCTGCAAAAATGTCATATCCGTGTTCAACGCTTCTCGCTTTAATACCCCTGGAATTTCTTTCACTAACTTATCCGCAAGATACCCTCTACCTTCAGATAGGAGGTAGAGTGCTGTAACATCCACAGCAAAACTTTCACCGAATTCGTAATGCACCTTTTGTTCGAAGTCCATCGGCGGTACAGTCACATCAATTCCTAAACGGTCCGCCACCGTTTGGACAATCGCGATCTTTCTAAAGTATTTCTCTTCTCCAGGACTAGCTAACGAACGAAGAGAGTGTTCTACAATTTCTGGGCTCTCATTCAGTATGATTTGTGCAGTTCCAATCTCGCTGATGCCTGCAACTGGCATTGCTGACTCGTAGCCAACGCCGCTGAACGCGGGAAATGTGAAGTTTTTCTTCGTAGGCTCATTGAGCTTGAAACCGGAAGCTTCATAGATCGATCCGAACGCGAAGTAACGGGACTTCACTGAATCCCGGTACAACAACGGGCCAATTCCCATAAAAGACCAAGAAAAGCGCCTCAAGCTTGTTTGCGCGAGATTAGTCGAGACGATTTTTGGATCAAAGAGTCGGAAGAATTCACGCTCTCGAGAAAATCTTCCTCCAAAATCCAGGGACACCAGTTCGGTATCTTCAGGTAGCAAGGCTAGTGCAGATAATGAATCGAATCCTCCACTGAAGTTCAGCACCGCAGAGTCTTCTAGCTGCTGCGACTGTCGATCCTGTAGATGCCCAACGGTGTGCACCCGTGACTTGGTCCACAGTTCAATATGCTCTTGATCTTGGCTAGCAATCGGAAAATCAAATCTGATGTGATCAAAATGTGTACCCACGATCGCAGCTAGAGCGTGGGCTAGATTTGAGTTGGATAGTGGCGCTGGCTCAGAAAACTCAAACCATAGCGATTCCTTTTGTGTTCCAATCAGTACATCTAGTCGGATCTCATGCTCGGTGCGGAGCAGATTTTCAAACGAAACTTCCCTCATGTGAACAGCCCTTCTGAATTCTTCTCCCCAATTTGGAAGCTACCGACCTGGATTCTTGGAGCTCGGTAGTCAGATGCGATCTCAGCGAGCATCACGTCAGAATCTTTCTTGGAATTGTCGGCACTATAGGAGGACCACTTCGAATAAAGGCTACAGACGTCCTCTGCTTTGCCATCCGCAATCACAGATCCTTCATCAAGCCAGATGGCACGCTCGCAATTCTTCTCGATTTGTCCCGTACTGTGCGAGACGAGGAAGAGGTTTCCAGCACCGTCAAGAAGTTCCTTCATCCTTCGTTCTGCCTTCTTCGCAAAGCTAGCGTCACCCGTGGATAGGGCCTCATCGATCAAGAGGATCTCTGGATCGATTGCCGTGGAAATCGCAAAGATGAGCCTGGCGCCCTGGCCTGCCGAATATGTGTTCATCGGCCGCTTGATAGCGTCGCCTATTTCCGCCCACTCTGCGATCTTCGGTACTGCCTCTTGGGCTTCGGCCTTGGACATTCCAATAGCCAAACAACCAAGATAAATATTTTGCTCGCCAGTCAAATACACCTGCAGAGCCGGCGAGACACCCAACAACGTAGGCCGAGATCGAACAAGTAGACGCCCTTCAGTCGGAGATTCTCCCCCTGCAATCAACTTCAAAAGAGACGATTTACCTGAACCATTCTTACCTATAAGGCCGATCGATTCCCCGGCAATCGCCACCAGCGAAACGTTCTTGACTGATTCGACCTGCATTGTCGAACTTTTGCCAAACAACGACGGCTTTGAGGTGTCTGCCTTGGTATCTCTGACTGTATAGCGCTTGGTGACGGATTCCACCACCACAGTAGGATCCGAGACGACACCGCCTGACTTCATAGGCTTACTTGCTTCGTGCATAGCGCGCCTCCGCTCCCCAGAAGAAGATGAGTCCTGCGCAAAAGGTGCCGAATCCCCACGCAGATAGGACCAACCATTCGTGCATCGTCAGCGTGGAATGGTTCATTACCACTTCGCGCGCTGCGTGAATGAACTGGTAAGCGGGGTTAAACGTCATGATGCTGTACACAGTTGGGTTCTCTGCAAATCGCGAAATGTCGTAGAAAATTCCCGAGCCAAACATCCATGCTCTAGAGAAGATATCGATGATGGCGCGGATGTCGGCGAGGAAGAATGTAGCGCGAGCAGCGATGAACATGAGTCCACCACCAAATAAACACATGAGGATGAAGATGGGCACCGTCAGTAGGATTGTCCAACTCAGTCCTTTGTCCCATTGGAAAACAATGGCAGCGATGACAGCCACGATGATTGCGGGAATGGTGTCATAGACATAGCGCAGAATTTGCGACAGCACGATAGATGCACGAGGGAACGAGAACGCCTTCATCACGTTCTTATTGGCCTCTAACAGTCCCGACCCCGCAGAAAGCATCTTAACCATCACACTGAAGAAGGTGATGCCCAGGATCACGAAGCCTACGAAATTGTCTACACCTCGCGACGTTTTCAGCAAGAGACCAAACAAGGCTCCGTACATCAGGGCATCAAGCAGTGGACCGGCAATGATCCAGAACTTCCAAAAGCGATAGTTTCTTGTTGTCCTAAACGCCTTGGACCGGGCATCGGCCAGGATAAAATCTCGGCGGCCAATCAATTCCGCCAAGTACTTCAGCAGACCTGGCTGTGCACCGAGTTTTTTCAATCCAGCGGCTTCAACAAGAATCAGATCTCGAGACTCCTCCGGAACCTTCGATTCCACTGCGACTCCGCTTTCGACTTCTGTGGAGCCAGAGCCTGGAAAACTATGACCTCCGATGATCGACTCCTTTTCCATGTAGAGCGAGGATACCCGCCGACTGCCCCGCTAAGCAGAAACCTAGGATTCTCATTCGTTTGTTCCTTGTCCCAACCCGCTGCTGACATGGGTGAGCAGGCCCTCGACAATCTCTCGAATCTCACCCGCATTGCCAATCGTGGATTTCAAATCCACATCCTCCATAGACAGTGGCGATCCTGGTTCGACATGAGCCCATATTCGGGCACCACTCCCCCGATAATCCGCATATTTCGAAGGCAAAAAGGGGTTATTGATGAACGTTCCTTCCGTCACTGCGTCGCCAACGAAGAGAACATCAAACGCAGCAGATGTGGCCAGAAACGACAAATACGGTAAGCCCGCCGACACGGTGACCATCTCCCGCAACGGCTCTGGAACCAACGCCTGAACCTGTTCCACACTGGATGTGAAGATGTAGAAGTGAATTGACCTGCTGTTGGTCAATCCAAGTTGCTCGAGAGTTTCGAAGACCTCTCCAAGACCGCGGTTGGGATAGAAATTGCCGAAGTATCCAATATTGACCGTCTCACTAGGCAACCTGACGGCTGGAGGGTTTACGGAATACATGTCTGCCGTAGGTACCGGCTGCGGACGAATCACGCTCTTGGTTCGAACCTGCTCTGCAAAATCGTTGCCGTACGCGCTCAGAACCACGTCTCGTTGGTTCGCATTGGTGAATACGACCTCATCGGCATGGATAAGGGTAAGAGCCTCAATAAGATCGAATCCGTTGTCCACGTCCATATGCGGATTCTCTGCATCCGCAGCGGCTGAAAGCTTGCAGGTCAATGCATCCGAGGTCAACGGACAGTCGCGCTCTTTTGCATTGGCATCCAACCGCATGGGATCCGAAAACTCCGCAGTCCATGGAACATCCGGATGCTCCTGCTTATACAGGTAAGCCGCGAGATGCGATGCTGGCCACATGACACGTGAATACAACGAGTCGTAGGGCTTGGCTCTAGCCCTGGTCAATTTCTCCGCCTGTTTAGCAGCGTTTTCTGCGAACTCTAGGATCAAGCTCCAATTGGCGAAAGAGGCCGGTGTTTGAATCTCAATGCGGTTATCGATCCATCGGCTAGCTAGTTCTAGCAATGAGCTGTCCACGTTGCGCACTCGGGACATATCCGCGGAAATCACGTCCACGTACTCCGCTTGTTGCAACACGAGTTTTGCAGCGACCATGGCCGAGGTGTCGGCATACGGTGGGAAGCAATAGGAAAATACGAGTTGTCTAGCTTTCCCCTTGTTCAGTTGCTCCCACGGCACCCATTTCACATGGGCTGCAGCGATAGCATCCCGGATAGCCTCGTGCTCTTCGGAGTGTGTATCCCAGTAGCGCTGCACAAATCCAAATTGAGAGGCACACAGACTTCGTTGAGCTGCCTCTGCTTTGCCACTAGTTAAATGCCTTTGAATACTGGCGATACACGCCAACCTATCCGACACGTCGAATTGGAATGATTCGCTCTTACGAGAGACAGACTGTTCCCGGATTGTCCGAATATATCGGTTACTGCCTGAATCCTTCAGCGCACGCACCGTGAGGCCGGGGTACGTCAGCAGGCCTGCGAAATATGCAACATCTTCACCAGAGGTCAACGACTCGTCGTATCGCAATTGGTTAGCAATCACGGTGGGTAGCGACTTACAAGCATTGAAACCCAACGTCCACGGCTCAGCATCGATAGCAAACTCTTTTTTTGCCCTTGCCTGAATGCGCTGAGACAGCGTGCTGTTCTGGAGTTCACCGGAGGTCTCGAGACGATCACACATTGGCGCCAGTGCAATGTGTCGCAGACTAGATGCTTCCAATAGATCTTTGAGAAAGTCTGGCTCGATGAAGTCATCATCGTCCACGAATGTCACAAATTCCCGGGTTGCCGTAGCCAGCCCGATATTCCGGGCCACGCTCGCTCCGCTTTTGAGCGATCGGACGATCCGAAGAACGAGCTCTGGGCGTTCCTTGCGGATCTGTATAAGGTAGTCGCCGGTCTTGTCATCGGGCCCGTTAATGACAAAGACTATTTCGAAATTCTCAGTTGAAAGGGACTGCGCCTCCACCGATTCGAGGAGTGAAGGCAGACGATCGAGCCCTTGGAATGTGGGAATAATTACCGAGATCCCAGGGGCGTACAGACGATCTTTCTGAAGAGACTGATTCATCTACAACGCCTTCCATACTTTGAGTGCCACCCGGAATAGCGGCCGAGGTAGCCTCGCGGCAAGTTGTTTCTCTCTGCCGTTGAGCAGCGACTTAATACGTCGGCGAAGTTGCGAATCCGTTACTCGCTGGTTGGCTGCGGAAGAGTTTTCGGTGGCAATGTTCTTAGTGATCTCGTCGACAACTCCCTGCCTGCTCAACCGTCGGCGCTTTTCTACGCTCGCTGTGGCGACCACTGCGTCCAAGACCACCCGGCTCGGTATTTCTTCGGCTTCAGAGTCTTTTTTCAAATACAAGAACGGGATTTTCTCGAGAGAGTCCACTGCGCTCAATCGGATTTCATTGTCAAGCGCAGACACATCCGCCACTTTCTCCATGGAGTCCGCAATCACCCATGCGCCCTTGTACTCAGAAAGGGAAATCAGTTGGGCTAACTGAGTGGATGATCGCCAAGACACCACTAAAGGACATGAACCGTCACCTTTGGCCAAAGACGGATAGTCCTCACTATCACACCAAATGTAGTCTCTAATACCGCTTGGGATCATTGTCTCTGACATTTCACTGGCCCCAACAAGAAGCGGTCTTGCTCCAATCATTTCAACAAGCTTGGGTTTGTGCTCATTATCCATTGTTTTAAGCTCGCTTCCTGTGCCCAATAGATTGATTCAACGCATTGGGATCAAAAGGCGCAAGGAGCTTAAGAAGAATTTCCGGAGCTCGAACGGTCCTTTCTAAATCCACCCACTTTCTTCCTTCGTCAGAGACTTCGCATTTACTCAAATCAGCTTGCAGCTCACCCCAAAATTGCGCCAGTTCCTGTGGTTCTTCAGGTGAAACGATTTGCCCAGCATTTAGGTTATGGATGAGTTCAGCAGCTTCACCCTCTACAGCCGCCGTGATATGAATACCGTTGGAAACCAACTCGAAAATCTTTGACGGCACGGCCATATCAAATGATGACCAATCCGTGAGATGTACCAATGCTGTATCTGCCCATTGGTAATAGTCACCGAGCTCATGGCTGGGGAGTTGGTCAATCACTTCGATATCTATTCCTTCCTCCCTCACTCGGTCACGGAGAGCAGTAAACGCTGCACCTGCACCAATGATCTTTAGCTCGATCCTCGTCCCCGACGCAATAGCCAATTGATATGCGTTAACGACATTGTTCAAGTTCTGTGCAAGGCCTACAGTGCCTGCGTAAACCACCCGAAGTGACCTTTCCTCTAGACATCGTGGCTTTCGCTCCTCCGCCTTAGACTTGGGAGGAAACACGTTGTGAATAGTGACAATTGGGTGATGAATTCCTACTTCTCCATGAAGATGTTTCGCATGGCGTTCGGACGTGGTAATAATCGCTGCGGACTTCTTCAGAGAGCGACGAATTAGACGCTCCACCAGCCAGATCACTATCTGCAAAGGCCCTTTAGAGAGAATCTTTTCCCGCATCGATCGGGACCCAACTGCGCGATTCCATCGCCTGTTTTCTTTCAGCAGCTCGGGCCACACATCGCGAATGTCGATGACATACGGAACGCCAATCGCCTTGGAGGTAAGCATGGTGATCCATGACGTAGGCAAAGCCGGCACTGTGCCAATGATGACATCTGGGCGGGGTTCTCCCCTCAGGCGGAACTTTCCAATCGCCATGAGCAGAGTGGCAACTCCAACAAATCCCTGATTAATCGACCGGCCGGTGATTGACGTGCCAAAAGGCAAGTAACTCACGCGATTGATGAACTCACCGTGCGGGCCTTCCTCCAACCGGTTCGCACGGCGGAAGGTATCCGAAATCCAGCTTCGGAGAGACAAAGCTTGCTTGTAGTGAGGAGAAGGGGCGATCACCTCAACCTGATGACCGGCGGAGGTCAGAACCTCAGTAAGCCATGCCCATCGTCGCTGCGGCACACCGTTTTCCGGGTACCAATACTGCGACAAAACGAGAATCCTCATGCTCCTCCTGTCTATGCCAGTTAAGACAGTTTAAGCGAGAGGAGTGAAATTTACTGAGCAACTAGAAAATCCCCCTATCCATTTGGGGGATAATGAACGCCTCTCGTGGGAATTTAATAAATTCCCACTTTACAAGCATCTGCGAAAAACATCTATTCCTAGAATAGAAAGCTAATTTGTGGGGCCAGCGGGGCTCGAACCCGCGACCAGCGGATTATGAGTCCGCGGCTCTAACCGACTGAGCTATAGCCCCCGGCAACCGCACACGCTCTCTTACAAAGTGGCGCGCGATTGGCCTGCGAGAAGTATATCCATCCCGACGTCGCTGGCCGAAACCCGCCTCGCTACTTCCCCCTCTAAGCCCTCCCACCTGCCGATTTGTACCTATCGTTGCGTGGCATATAAAGTATGGTCTCGTTGCAAAGAGAACCTCCCTGTGAGACTCTTTCCCAGCGCTTTCCCCCATAGCTCAGTTGGCAGAGCATTCGACTGTTAATCGAAGGGTCACTGGTTCGAGCCCAGTTGGGGGAGCAACACAAAAACCGCCAGCCGGCATCGGGTGGCGGTTTTGCCTTTTCGCTAGGTCCGCTTCAGCCCTCACTCCTGTTAAGCCTTCCCCCAACCGCGGAAAATCCCCCGAGAACCTCCTCACGGTTACTGTGAGGACTCCCGGGGGATTCTAGGGGGATTTCCCCTGCTGTTATTTATCCATTGGAGGCATAAGCACGGAATCCACCATGTACACCACGGCGTTTTCCAACTGGATGCCACCACAGAGCACGCCTGCTTCATTGACGCGCACGTCTTCCCCCTCCTTGGTAACCGTGAGCTCAGCACCGTTCACAGTGGTGTGGGTGCCCACTGCCTTAGAAGGTGCAGCCTGGCCATCAACCACGTGGTAGGTCAAGATGCTCTTCAGCAGCTCCGGATCCTGCTTTAACTTCTCCACGGTCGCCGCGTCCAGCTTCCCGAAAGCCTCCTCGGTAGGAGCGAAAACCGTCCACTCGCCATCTCGGAGCGTATCGGTCAATTCAACCTCAGGGTTGAGGCCACCGGTCAGAGCTGCAGTCAGGGTCTTCAACTCCGGAATGTTGGCGACAGCTTCCGCAATGTTCTGCTTCTTCAGTTCATCCAACGATGCCGGGCCATCCGGATGCGCCTCCGCGTACGCCTGGCAACCCGGTCCGAAAGGAGCCTCGTCGTTTGCAGCTTCCTCAGAAGTCGCAGTTTCAGAGGTAGCACTCTCGGACATGGACGTCATGGTTTCCGAGGCAGAGGACATCGTTTCTTCTGCGTCATCTGAAGAACATGCGACCAAACTCAGTGACAGGATTGTTGCTCCAGCAAGGCTTGCTGCTTTCAAACCAACACGGTTGCGTTCACGCTTCATGAGAATTACTCCCTATCCTTCTTTGAAGTTCCTACAGCAGCCCGTTGCCGCCGTCATTACATGTTTCGTTGCCAAAGGGACAAAGGTTGGGTCGAGGTGGAAAAATTTTTTCAGCAATCCATAAATCCCCTCGATCTGGTCTTTTACCGGTTCTCACGGCACCCTTTGCTAACGTATGGCAAGGGCATTAACCCGCCACGCAGCATCATCTAGGACATCAATGGACCGCACCGCGCAACCCCTCAGGCCGCCAGAAGAGCTCATTGCGGAGACTTCACTCGGCAAAAGAGACGCATTCTCTGAGCTTTATGACACGTTCTCCTCACTCGTCTTTGGCATCATCCTCAAAGTCACCATGAACCGAGAGATTGCCCAAGAGACTGCACAGGACGTCTGGCTGGAAATCTGGCAAAAAGCTTCCCACTTTGATCACAATCGTGGATCGGTAAAGTCATGGATCGCCCGAATCGCCCACGGCAGGGCCGTTGATGCCGTGAGGAACCATGAGGCGTCCCGGCGCCGGCAGGAAACATTCGGAAATAAAGAAGCCGCAACGGTTGCCCCACCCGTCACGGAAGGTGTAGAACGTCAAGAGGAAAACACCGAGGTATCCCTATGCCTTGATGCTTTGACAGAACTACAACGCGAAAGCTTATTCCTCGCCTATTATTCTGGACTTACTCAAAAGGAGATCGCCCAGCGCACGGGTGCTGGGCTCTCCGCGGTGAAAACGCGCATTCGTGATGGAATGCTGGCCCTCAGGAGGTGCATGTCAGCGTGAGCAACAGCCGACCAAACCCATCTGCGGACAATGACGCTGACCTCAACACGTGGGCCGCACTCACTGCGCTGCATGCCGTAGATCCAGAAGATCTTGCCATCGTTCATCGTCTACGCAACACCCACCCAGACTTCGATGTCTTGGTTGCCCAGCATGAGAAAACGGCCGGCGATCTGGCGCAGAATGTGGCCGAACCTGCACCAGCGGAACTGAAAACCGCTATTTTCTCCCAGTTGGATGACCACGAACAATCCCAACCGGTATCAGTGACACCGCTCAGAGCCCGAAGCAAAGCCAAGCCTGTGGCAGGCGCGGCGCACAACCGGCCTTCGGCATCGGTTGTCACAGCATTATTCGGAGTGGCTGCCGCCTCGGTCCTCCTGATTGCGGGTGCATTCGCATGGCAAACAAATCTCTGGCCTTCCAAGGACAAGGCTCAAACCGAATCCACCATCACCGAAGTCAATGTGGCAGGCGGCGAAATCTCTCTCGAACGAGCAACCGACACGGATAGCGGCATTGTGCGGTTAGAGAATATACCCGCCCCAGAACCAGGTAGCGCATACCAAATGTGGCTGGTAGGGGAAAACAGTTCCACATCTGCAGGAGTGATGGAACGCAGTGACATCAAACCGCATATGGAAGCCACAGTGGACGGATTACAGCAAGCGGACAGGCTCATGATCTCCGTGGAACCCTCAGGCGGTTCCGCAACCCCATCGGATAACCAGGTGGCCAGCTTCTCGCTGGCACAGGAGTAAACACACCCCGATAAGAAGTTCGGCGGGGTCAAGTTACACACGGTAACGTCACCTCGCATGGAATCCTCCCACAGCGATGAAGCGCAGCCATCCTCCGCACAGCCCGCGTTAGCTCGTCGTCTCGGCACCTTTGATGCTGTTGTCATCGGTCTGGGATCAATGATCGGCGCTGGTGTGTTCGTTGCCTTTGCACCCGCAGCAGCTGCGGCGGGCAGTTTGCTGTTCGTGGCATTGGGGCTGGCTGCTTGCGTCGCATATTGCAACGCCACATCAACCGCACGCCTCGCCGCCGTCTACCCAGCCAGCGGCGGCACCTACGTCTACGGAACCAGGCAACTCGGCCGGCTGTGGGGCTACCTCGCGGGATGGTCATTCATCACGGGCAAAACCGCATCCTGCGCGGCCATGGCGCTGGCGGTGGCCCACTACCTCATCCCCATCTTCTTCCCCTTCACTCACGGAAACTACACAGGGCTCGTTGCCGCGCTGGTGGTAGTAGCCATCACCGCACTGAACCTGTGGGGAATCCAGAAGTCCGCGCTGGCCACTCGCTTGATCGTGGCGTTTGTTCTGGTCTCGCTGGTCGTAGTGTTGGCCGTTGCGTGGTTCACGAAGGGCCAATACAGCGACGGATGGACCATGTACGTTCCCCTGAACGAGGCCGCAGCGGCGAATTTGAGCCCTGCTGGAGCCCGTGGCGTTTCCGGTAACACCGTCCCCCAAGATCCCGGCATATACGGCGTGCTGCAAGCTGCCGGATTGCTATTTTTCGCCTTCGCGGGATACGCACGCATCGCCACACTGGGTGAGGAGGTGAAGAATCCGGTGCGGACCATCCCGAGAGCGATCCCTATCGCCTTGGGCATCACATTGCTGGTTTACGGTGCGGTGGCGTTCATGCTGAACCGGATGCTCGGAATGAGCGGACTGGCGAAATCCGATCAACCTCTGCGCGAGCTAGCCTTTGCCACCGATGTGCACTGGCTCATGACGCTGGTGAGCATCACGGCGGTGGTCGCGGCCACAGGTAGTCTTCTGACGATGATCCTGGGGGTTTCACGAACCGGCCTGGCAATGGCTCGGGATGGTCACCTGCCTCACCAGCTGGCTGCGGTCGATCCCAAGCGACACGTCCCCCGCACCATGGAGCTGACCGTGGCCATGGTGGTTATCGCGGCCGTGCTGTTCACAGACCTGGTGACGGTGATTGGCTTCTCCAGCTTCGGCGTTCTGCTGTACTACTCCATCGCCAATATCAGCGCGATGACGCTCACCAAGGAGCAACAGCGGCCATTCCTGCTGGTACCCATCGTGGGCCTGATCGGCTGTCTCGCGCTGGCCGTGAGCGTGCCGTGGCAGTCGCTGGTGGCGGGCCTGGTAGTAACGCTGGTGGGGCTGGCAGTCTACGGCGTTAGAAAAATTTTTCGGACCTAGTGAGTGCAGTCTCACTTCGAGCGGGAAAATTGCCGCCAAAGACGTGAATACCCGCCTCGAATAAGAATTCGAGGCGGGTATTCACGGAGCACAGATTGTGAATGTTGCTCGGCTCACGGAATTCGCTTGCCGGAGCAGCTTGCATCAAATCTACTCTCGCTTTTCACTGCTATTAGCGAGGGAGGCTAGCCACCAGTGGACGTGCATCTAGCGGAACGTGTACTGCGTTCTGCCCAGCTGGGTACAACACGCATCCGGTCAATGTTTGGAAGTCACCTGCGAAACCCCAAGTGCCTTCGCACTCTGTTGGGGTGTCACCAGTAACTCGGACAGTAGAGTTAGGTCCGGCAATAGCGATAGCTAGGCCGGGCTTGACTCCCCATGCCTCAGAATGAGCGTTGTCGCCAACGGCGATAGCTGCTGGTCCGGAGAAGTTCTTAGCGTCGGCAACGGCGGTACCGCCGTTGGCGGTAACAGCCAGCGCAATAGCGTTAGTCGCCTGCGCGCTGGCCTCACCGTTGGCAGCGATCTGCTGTGGTAACGCTCCAGCAATATCTACGCCATTCACGCTGGGTTGTGGGATGGGTGAAAGTGCAGGAGCAGCACTGGCGGTCCCCATTCCAAGCAGGGAAGCGGCAGAAAGAGCGAAGAGCCCTGCGGCGATTCGGGAAGAACGAAGAACTTTAGACATTGAGGTCAATCCTTTCAGAGTGAAAAGCTGCTGGGCCCTCCACTTGGGTGTAATGAGCGCCGGCAAGGACATCTTCCGGCTTCACGGTTAGTTCGGAGCAAGCCACTGGAAGGTTGGGGCGTAGATCGCTGGCACCCCCGTTGAGGGGAGGATCCCCTACCAAGACCTTCAACCCCAACCTGCCTGCCGAACGCTCCCGCCTAAAACCCCTACTTCACCAGCCGAGCGATAGCCGCAGACGCCTCCGCCAGCTTCACCTCAGCCTCTTCTCCCCCGGCCTGCGCCGCGTTCAACACGCAGTGCTGCATGTGATCATCCAACAACGCCAAGCTCACGCCCTTGAGCGCGGACTGCAACGCCGAAACCTGCGTGAGGATATCGATGCAGTACTGCTCCTCCTCCACCATCCGGTGCAGCCCCCGCACCTGCCCCTCGATCCGCTTCAAGCGCGCGAGGTAACGCTGCTTATCGGAGAGGTAACCGTGGTGGGAGCAGCTGCAATCTTCGGCGTGCGCGTCACTCATCACTTAAATCCCTTCAATCGAAGGCTATTGCTCACCACAAACACGCTGGACAGTGCCATCGCAGCACCCGCCAACATCGGGTTGAGCAGTCCGAACGCCGCCAGCGGAATCGCCGCCACGTTATACGCAAACGCCCAGAACAGGTTGCCCTTGATGGTACCCAGAGTCTTGCGGGACAACCGGATCGCATCCACTACAGCCGCCACATCGCTGCGCATCAACGTGATATCCGCGGCCTGAATTGCCGCATCCGTGCCGGTTCCCATCGCCATGCCCAGGTCGGATTGCGCCAGCGCTGCGGCGTCGTTGACACCGTCGCCCACCATCGCCACCACGCGGCCTTCCTGTTGCAGCCGCTTGACCGTGGTGACCTTATCTTCCGGCATCACTCCGGCGATTATTTTTTCGACGCCAACCTCCGCGCCCACAACCTTTGCCACCTGCTCGGAATCTCCGGTCAGCAGCACGGGTTCCAGGCCCATGTCCTTCAGCTGCGCGATCGCCTGCACACTGGATGGCTTCAACGAGTCCGAGACCACCAGCACTCCAGCCAAGTCACCCTCAATGATCACCGGCACGCGCGTGCCCATGGCGTCTCCATCCAGTAGCTCTTCAACCCGCTCGGACTCCACAAAGCCGCGGCCCACCTGCACCAACTGACCATCGACACGCGCTTGCACTCCCCGGCCAGCGATGTTCTCGAAATCGCTAACCTTCGCGCCAGAGAAGTTCCGTGCCTCCTTGTGCTCGGAATCCTGCGCGGCGGCCACTACCGCCTGGCCAATGGGGTGCTCGGAGTTGTGCTCCACTGCCGCGGCCACGCGCAACAGCTCGGCCTGCTTATCCGCTGCAACCGCACCTTCGCCAGCTACGCGAATAGCAGAGACGCTCATCTTGCCCTCGGTTACCGTGCCGGTCTTATCCAGCACCACGGTGTCCACACCACGAGCAGATTCCAGCACCTCGGGGCCGTGAATCAAGATACCCAGCTGGGCTCCGCGGCCGGTGCCCACGAGGAGCGCTGTTGGCGTCGCCAAACCAAGGGCGCACGGGCACGCGATGATCAGCACCGCAACCGCACTGCTGAACGCCAAGGACACATCGCCCGTGGCCACCAACCAAGCCACCACGGTCAAGATCGCCAGACCAATGACCACCGGCACAAACACCCCGGAGATGCGATCCGCCAGGCGCTGCACTTCAGCCTTGCCGGACTGCGCGTCCTCCACCAACCGAGCCATCTGCGCCAGCTGCGTGTCCTGCCCCACCCGGGTGGCGCGCACCACCAGGCGGCCGGAGGAGTTCACCGTCGCACCGGTCACCTCATCGCCGGGGCTGACCTCCACGGGCACGGACTCGCCAGTGAGCATCGATTCGTCCACCGCCGAGTTGCCCTCAACAACCTCGCCGTCCGTAGCGATCTTCTCGCCCGGTCGGACGACGAAAACCTGCCCCTCTTGCAGCTGATCCACATCAATCCGCTGCTCGGTACTGTCCTCGGTGAGCACGGTGACCTGCTTCGCGCCCATGCTGGTCAGCGCCCGCAGGGCCTCGCCCGCGCGCTTCTTCGAACGCTTCTCAAAGTAGCGCCCGGCCAGCACAAACAAGATCACGCCCGCAGCGACCTCCAGGTAGATCTGGCCCAGCGGATGAGAGTGCTCCGGGAAGAGCGACCAGCTGTGCGTCATGCCCGGCTCACCGGCGCTGCCGAAGAACAGCGCCACCAACGACCACGCGAACGCCGCCATAGTGCCCACCGTGATGAGCGTGTCCATAGTGGTGCTGCCGTGCTTGAGGTTGGTCCACGTGGCCTTGTGGAACGGCCAACCGGCCCACAGGATCACCGGTGCCGCAAGGGTCAGCGAAAGCCACTGCCAGTTGGTGAACTGCAGCGGCGGAATCATCGCCAGCAGGATCACCGGGATCGCGAGGATAGCGGCGCCGATGAGGCGCTGGCGCAACGATGTCAGCTCCTGCTGCTGGGCCAGCTCCTGGCGGGAGGGCTGGTTGTGCTGTTGAGTGGTGGTGTTACCGGGCTGCTGGCTGGACGGCTGCGGGCTGGCGGTCTGGCTGGACGGCTGACCCGCAGGCGATTGTGAGCTGCTGGTGTGGGAGGAGGTTGGCGTCGAGCTGGAAGAAGAGGACGCGGCGACCGCCGACTCGGTGCTACCTGACTTACCCGCGGCGCCTGCGCTGTCCACCGAGTCAGCGCTACCCGCATTGCTTCCGCTAGTCCCGTGGCGCTGCAGCGGATCGTTCCAAAACGCCTGGTAGCCCAGCTTCTCCACCACGTCGATGAAGGGCTGCGGTTCCAGCGAGCCGTGGCTATCGTCGCTCTGCTCGGCGTCGATGTGCGCCTTTTCCGTCGCATAGTTCACGGACGCGGTGACGCCGTCCATTTTGTTGAGCTTGCGCTCGATGCGGTTGGCACATGAGGCGCACGTCATGCCCGTGATGTCCAGATCTAAGGTTGCCATGACCTCAACTATACCCCTAGGGGGTATAAATATCTAGGGGTGGCCAGCCTAGGTGACTCCCGCAGGCCTTGCGGGATTCTCGCGAGACCCGGGTAACCCACGCAGTGCTCTCGCGAGACTCTGCCGGGCGGCCAAAAATGACTGACCATGTTTTCCTACTATTCCTTGAAAACGCTCCACCTGTTTTCCCAGGACAATGTGACGCATGTGAACGGCACCGGCAAGAAATAGTAGGAAAGCCTGAAACTCACTCCATTCACTCCGCCACCCAGCCACTCCGCCAGCCAGCCACTCACCGGCCAGCAGACTGAAGGCCACCATAGTTCTGTACCAAAACTCTAAACGGCCCTCACGTTTCCCCAGGACAATGTGACGCATGTGGCGCGCCCCATCAAGAATTGGTACAGGAGTATGAAGCTCGGCCCCACGCGAACCTCAAAAACCACACGAGCCCCAAAGAGCGCGCCAGAAGTATGAAGCTCACGAACCGCTCGTCCCCCCCAGCTTACGAACCGGCCCCCAACACCAGCGAACCCAGCAGAACCCCTACTCTCCGCGCCGGATCCACTCCTCCAAGTGCGGCGCCTCAGCACCGATGGACGTCGCATCGCCGTGACCGGTGTACACCTCAGTCTCGCCCGGCAGCGTCAGCAGGCTGGTGCGGATCGAGTCGATGATCGTGTCGAAGTCGCTGAAACTCCGCCCTGTCGCACCCGGCCCGCCCGCGAACAACGTATCGCCGGAGAACAGCACCTTCGCCTCCGGCAAGTAGAACGCGCACGAGCCCGGCGAATGCCCCGGCGTGTTCATAATCTGCAGGTCAGTGCCCGCAATATGGAAATCTTCGCCGTCCTTGAGGTGGAACGGCTCCACGTTGGGGTGCGTTTCGTTCCACAACATCATGTCGCCGGGGTGCACGAAGATGTGCGTGTCCAATTCCTTCGCCAGCTCCGGCGCCACCGTGATGTGGTCATTGTGCGCATGCGAGCACAGCACGCCCAGCACGTTGCGGTTGCCCACCGCGTCGATGATCGGCGCGGCGTCGTGGGCAGCGTCGATGATCACGCATTCGTCGTCATTGCCCACCACCCAGATGTTGTTGTCCACGTCCCATTCGCCACCGTCCAGCGCGAACACGCCGCTGGTGACCACGCGGTCGATCCGCAGGCCCGTCTCGGACATTGTCTTCATGTTTTCCATGTTGTTCCTCTTCTTTTCTTTCCGACGCCACACTCGCCCCCGCACCCGCGGAAGGCCGGTTTACTTGCTGAATTCCACCACGCTGCGCAGGACTTCTCCCTTTTCCATCTCCTCCATGGCCTGCTGCACCTCGCCCAGCTGCACGCGGTTATCCACGAACTTGTCCAGTGGGAAGCGACCTTGTTGGAACAGGTCCACGTACATGGGGAAGTCGCGCTCGGGCAGGCAGTCGCCGTACCAGGAGGATTTCAGGGATCCGCCGCGGCCGAATACGTCCAGGAAGGGCAGCTCGAGGGTCATGTCCGGGGTGGGCACGCCCACGAGCACAACGCGGCCCGCGAGGTCGCGGATGTAGAACGCCTGGCGGTAGGTCTTAGGCTGACCCACGGACTCAATGGCAACGTCCACGCCGAACCCACCGGTGAGTTCCTGAACCTTCTCCGTCAACTCGTCATCGCTTAAGTCCTTGGAGTTGATGGTGTGGGTGGCACCGAATTCATTCTTGGCGCGCTCGAGCTTGGCGTCGGAAATATCAATGGCGATCACGGTAGTGGCACCGGCCAAACGGGCGCCGGCGATTGCGGCCATGCCCACGCCACCCACGCCGATGACGGCGACGGACTCGCCGCGCTGCACCTCGCCGGTGTTCACGGCCGCACCCAGTCCGGCCATCACGCCGCAGCCCAGCAGGCCTGCCATGGCAGGATCAGCATCCGGATCCACCTTGGTGCACTGACCCTCGTGGACCAGCGTCTTTTCCACGAACGCGCCGATGCCCAGCGCGGCCTCCAGCTCGGTGCCGTCCTCCAGGGTCATGACCTTGGAGGCGTTGTGGGTATCGAAGCAGTACTTCGGCTGGCCCTTCTTGCAGGCACGGCACTCGCCGCACACCGCGCGCCAGTTCAGCACCACGTAATCGCCGACCTCCACGTGGGTGACGTCCTCGCCCACGGTCTCCACGATTCCGGCGGCCTCGTGGCCCAGAAGGAATGGGTAGTTATCGGAGATGCCGCCGTCACGGTAGGCCATATCGGTGTGGCATACGCCGCAGGCCTGGATCTTGACCACTACGTCATTGGCGCCGGGATCAGGGATGACGATATCGGTGAGCTCCACTGGCTCGCCCTTGGTCCGCGCGATGATGCCTTGCACTGTCTGAGTCATGAGAGTCTTAAGCCTCCTGCTTGTCTGTGTACTCACGGGTACACACGGTGTATCACGTCTCCCCCATGCTTACACGCTTTTCCGGAGCCGCTCAGAAGCCCGTCACGTATGCTGGCAAACATTGTTCGGCCAACAGTTCACTTAAAGGAGCAGCAATGATTCAGTTAGTCGTCGGAGCAGCCGCCGGGTACCTGCTGGGCACCAAGGCTGGTCGCCGTCGCTACGAGCAGATCCGTCGCGGCTACGAGACCGCAGTGAACTCAGAAATCACCCGCAAGGCAGTTCACGCGGGCCGCAAGGCGGTGGCCAACCGCTTGGACCCGGATCCGCGGATGCACGAGATCCGAGACCTTAACCGCGCCACCCGCCAGGGCCTGGACGAGGGTGTGACCATCGTGGAGTCCGATTACGACCACCCCAATGACCGCATCACGCCGAAAGGCAATGCGAAGGACAGCGCGAAGAACAAGCGCCCCCGAAAGCGCTAGGTCAGCAAGCGCTAGGTCCGCTCGTGTCTCGCGCGCCCGGCTAGCGTGCGACAAGCTAAACGCTAGTCCGTGAACTCTCCATACGCCGCCGCGCGCTCCTGCAGCGATCGGCGGTATTTTTCTAGCGCCATCAGGTCCGCAAACACCCCGCGGAACTCCGCTTCCTGTAGGTCACCGCGCATGCGCTGCATTCGGGACTTCATGTCCGCGATCTCGTTGCCTACCCATCGCTCCTGCATGTAAGCCATGATCGCGTCCGCGTAATACGGCAGGCGCTTGGTCTCGCACTGCACGTCATCCACCGCCAGCTCGCTGACCACGGCACGGCCCATCGCATCCGGCACGTGCGAGGCCACCAGGTCAATCCACTCCGCGCCGCCCGAGCTCTGCGCCGCGCCACCTGCCTCCGCGATACCGCGCGCGATCGCCACATACGTGGGGTGGCCGAAGCTCTCCGGTGGCATCAGGTCAAAGATCGTGCCCGCCAGCTGTGGTTCTTGCAGCGCCAGCTTGAGCACCTCACGCGGGGCCCGCAGCAGGTCATTGTTCGGATCCGGCCGGTCCATTCCCTCCACGGCCCGCAGCCGGGGTGCGGCGTGTTGTGGGTTGCCCTGGATGTGGTCCGACGCCACGCCCGGGCCACCGTACTCAGCTTCCTGTTGCGGTTCACTGTCCTGCTGGGCGGCGCGCTCCCGGCGCGCAGCGCCCTGCTTCAGCTCCAAGTGCGGCTTGGCGCTCTGCCCCTCCCGGGCTGCGCGCCGCACTTGATCCAGCAGCTCGTCCGGGTCTGGCCAGCTGATCCATCCCGAGGCTTGGCGCGCGTACTCATCGCGCATCGCTTCGTCTCGAATACCAGCAAGAACAGGGACGATGCGCCGCATCGCGTGTACTCGCCCGTCAATACTTGCCGTGTCGTATTCGGCCGCCAGTGTCCGGATCACGAATTCAAACATCGGGATCCGCGAGGCCACAAGTTCCCGCACCGCCGCGTCGCCGCGCTCTATCCGGACATCACACGGGTCCTGGCCGCCCGGCGCGACCGTGACGTAGCTATGGCCAGCAAACTGCTGATCACCTTCGAAGGCGCGCATGGCGGCCTTTTGTCCTGCTTCGTCGCCGTCGAAGGTGTAGATAATCTCCCCACGGAAGAATTTATCGTCCAGCATGAACCGTCGGAGCATCTGCAGGTGCTCGCCACCGAAGGCAGTTCCACACGCAGCCACTGCGGTGGTCACACCTGCGGCGTGCATGGCCATGACGTCCGTATAGCCCTCCACCACCACAGCTTGGTGAGAGGCGGCAATGTGCTTCTTGGCATGGTCGATTCCGAAGAGCACCTTGGACTTTTTGTACAGCAGGGTCTCGGGGGTGTTGATGTATTTGCCGAGCTTGTCGTCGTCGAACAACTTGCGCGCACCGAACCCGATGACGTCGCCGGCCACGTTCTTGATGGGCCACAGCAAACGGCGGTGGAAACGGTCGATGGGACCCTTTTGCCCCATGCGAGACAAACCCGCGGCCTCCAGCTCTTTGAAGTTGAAGCCTTGACGCTGCAGGGCTTTGGTCAGGGTGTCCCAGCCCGCGGGGGCGAATCCGCAGCCAAACTGCTGCGCCTGCTCCGAGGTGAATCCGCGATCCGTGAGGAACGCGCGGGCCACGTCTGCGCCTTGAATATCGCTGGTGAACTGCTGCTGGTAGAACTCGCAGGCGGCCTTGTTGGCGGCCACCAGGCGCTGGCGCGTGCCCGGCTCCTCGCGCTTGGCTGGCCCGCCGCCCTCGTAATTGATGCGGTAACCAATGCGCTCGGCGCACTGCTCTACGGCCTCAGGGAAGGTCACATGCTCCATCTTCATCAAGAAGCTGAACACGTCCCCGCCCTCGCCGGTAGAGAAGCAGTGGAAGTAGCCCTTGTTCGGGCGAACGTGGAAGGACGGTGTCTTCTCATCCTTGAACGGACTCAAACCCTTAAGGGAATCCACTCCACCGGGTTTGAGCTGGACATACTCGCCCACCACCTCTTCGATGGGAGTCCTCTCCCGAATCGCAGCGATGTCCCCCTCGGGGATCCGACCCTTAGCCATAGGAACATGCTAGCGCAGGGTGCAAAATCGGCATCTGCACCGGAACGGTCGCTGTAGTGATCACCCATAAGGTCGCTGCAATAGTCACCGTCCGGTCGTCATGGCGGTCGTTGCCCGGTCGCTGTGGTAACCACCGCAGCCTCACCCTCAATCCAGCACACTGCCGTAGGATTTTCCAAAATGCATTAGTTCGCAGGTAATTGTTTTAAGGTCAGAGCTATGACTCACTATGACGTTCTGATCATCGGATCCGGCTTCGGCGGATCTGTCTCTGCACTGCGACTGACGGAAAAAGGCTACAAGGTAGGAGTTCTGGAAGCTGGACGACGCTTCGAGGACAAGGACTTCGCCAAGAACTCTTGGCATCTCAAGGACTTCCTGTGGGCGCCACAGATCGGCTGCTTCGGCATCCAGCGCATCCACCTGCTCAATAACGTCATGATCCTCGCCGGCGCTGGCGTGGGTGGCGGTTCCCTGAACTACGCCAACACGCTGTACAAGCCCAGCGATTTCTACTTCAAGGACCGCCAGTGGTCCGATATCACCGACTGGGAAGAGGAACTCACCCCGTACTACGAGCAGGCCCAGAAGATGCTCGGTGTGGTGGAGAACCCCACCATGACCAACGCGGACAAGATATCCAAGCGCGTGGCGGAGGATATGGGCGTGGGCGATACGTTCCGTATGGCGCCCGTGGGTGTTTTCTTCGGCGAGAAGGTGGGCTTAGAGGGCAAGCCTCGCGAGACCGTGTCTGACCCCTACTTCGGTGGCGTGGGCCCAGACCGCACCGCCTGCCACGAATGTGGCGAATGTATGACGGGTTGCCGCCACAACGCGAAGAACACCCTGCTGAAGAACTACCTCTACCTCGCCGAGCAGGCCGGTACCGAGGTGCATGACCTCAGCACCGTGATTTCCATCAAGAAGAACGGCGAGACCTGGGAAGTCGAGACCACTCCTACCGATAACGCCGCGTCCAGCCTGTTCAAGCGCCTGCGCGGTAAGAAGCACTCTGGCAACAAGACCTACACTGCGGACTACGTCATCATGGCCGCTGGCACCTGGGGTACCCAGACCCTGCTGCACCGCCAGAAGGACAAGGGCAACCTGCCTAACCTGCCGGATTCCCTGGGCAAGTTGACCCGCACCAATTCTGAGGCACTCCTGGGTGCTCAGCGGGGCACCTTTGATCCGAACGTGGATTACTCCGAGGGCGTGGCCATCACCTCTTCCTATTACCCGGCGCCAGATACGCACATCGAGCCCGTTCGTTACGGCAAGGGTTCGAATGCCATGGCTCTGCTGCAAACCCTGATGACGGACGGCGATAAGCTGCAGCCACGTGCCCTGGAATTCCTCAAGCAGGTCTTCATTCAGTGGCGGAACATCCCTCGCCTGGTGAAGCTGAACAACTGGTCTCAGCGCACCGTGATCAACTTGGTAATGCAGACCCGCGATAACTCGCTGACCACCTTTGTGAAGAAGGTCGGCCCGTTCTTGCTGCTGCGCTCCCGCCAGGGCATGGGCGATCCGAACCCGAACTGGATCCCTGAAGGCAACGAGGCAACCCGTCGTCTGGCCAACCTGATGCACAAGGGCCTGGCCGGTGGCGTGTGGTCTGAGGTCTTCAACATCCCACTGACCGCTCACTTCCTGGGTGGCGCCCCAATCGGCTCCAATCCAGAAAAGGGTGTGGTGGATGGATACAACCGCGTGTGGGGCTACCCCACCATGTTCGTCACCGATGGCGCATCCATCGCGGCGAACCCGGGCGTGAACCCGTCCCTATCCATCACCGCCGGTGCAGAACGCGCCGCTGCGATGTGGCCAAACAAGGGCGAAGAGGATCCTCGTCCCGCTCAGTCCGAGGGCTACACCCGCATCACCCCAGTGGAGCCAAAGAACCCAGTGGTTCCGGCCTCCGCACCGGCAGCACTGCGCCTGCCCCTGACCCCGATCAATCGAAGCACCGATAACTCGGACTCGATTGAGCAATCTGTCGACCAAAAGGGATAGTCCAGAGCATCACTCGGCTCCGGATTCTCGAATGACGGGGCTCATGGTTGAATGAGTCCCATGAATTCGAAGAACCTCAAGCGCCTCACCCCTCTTGCCATCGCGGCACTCGCCGCCACCGGTTGGATCGGTTCGCAGGCGGTTGACGGTTCTTCGGATAACTCCAACCGCTCGTCCCAGCAACAGGACCAGGGCGGAAATGACGAGGTTGGCGTCGGAAAAGAAAGCTGCACCTACGATTCCTTGCCGGTCGAAGCGCAGGACCAGATCGAGGACATCCTCGTGGGCGCCGAACCCGATGACGGCGCCGCGGATGGCAAGCACTTCGGCAACTACGAAGGCCTGCTGCCCAAGGAAAAATCCAGCTACTACCGCGAATACACGGTGAAAACGCCCGGCATGAACCACCGCGGTGAGCGCCGTCTGGTGTTGGGCGGCGGCTCGAAAACGGATCCGGATGTGTGGTACTACACCAGCGATCACTTCGAAAGTTTTTGTTCTATCCCCGACGCCGAGGGCTAGACCTCCCGCACTCCCCGCCTCGTCGGGGGTTCGTGGCCCCCTAGGCCCACGCTGCGCTGACCCCAAAGGCCGTGCGGTCCAACCGCTCCAGGCGAGACTCCGTGAGCGACGCGACCTGGTCAATCACCACGCGCAACTTCGCCACATCGTCGTCTGCCTGCACAAACCACTGGCGGTAGAGCGGATCCAGCGCGCCCTCCCCTCCCTGCCACAGGTACTCCGTGACGCGGAAGATGCGGTCGCGCTGCCGCTCCTGATCGGCCATGTGCTGGCGCTCGTCCATCACGTAGAGCACGGCCACGGACTTCAGCAGCGTGACTTCCGCCTGCACCTGCGGCGGGATCACCAGATCCGCGGCGTAGCGCGCTAGGGGCTGATCACCGAACTCCGCGCGAGTGCTGGACACGCACGCGGTGACGAAGCGAGAAACCAGCTCAGAGGTCATAGCTTTCAGCGCGGTGAGGTCCGCCAACGAGCCGCCGAAGTCAGCCGCTCGGACCACCAAATCCATGCAGCGGAGGCGATCCGCGGCATCCAGCAGATCCTCCGGGGTGCCGCCGAATACGCGCGCGCCCTTTTCCGCCAGCTGGGCCAGCTCCACCAAGTCCCACAGCACGTCCAGCGTGATGCGGCCGGACAGGATGCCATCTTCTACGTCGTGGACGGAATAGGCCACGTCATCGGCCCAATCCATGACCTGCGCTTCCAGGCACTTCTTGCCCGCAGGCGCTCCCTGGCGGGCCCAGTTGAGCACCTCCAGATCATCGGCGTACGCCGAGTACTTCACCCGGCGAGCCCCGGATTCGTCCACCGGCCCCCACGGGTACTTGCACGCAGCATCGATGCTGGAGCGGGTCAGATTCAGCCCATAGGAACGGCCCTGGGCATCTAGAGTTTTGGGTTCCAGGCGCGTGAGAATACGCAACGTCTGCGCGTTGCCCTCAAAGCCGCCGCACTTCTGCGCGGCCTCATCCAGCGCGCGCTCGCCGTTGTGTCCATACGGCGGGTGGCCGATGTCATGGCTCAAACCCGCCAGTTCCGTGAGGTCCGGATCCGCGCCCAAGGTCTTGCCAATTCCGCGGGCAATCTGCGCGACCTCCAGCGAATGCGTCAGGCGCGTGCGCGGAGTATCGCCGCTGCCCGGGCCCACCACCTGGGTCTTGTCCGCCAGCCTGCGCAACGCAGCGCTGTGCAGCACGCGGGCGCGATCGCGGTCGAAGTCATCCCGCCCGTCGCGTACCGTCCCCGCCAGCCCGAGTGTCTTGTCCCCCACCGGCAGCATGCGCTCCAGCTCATGCGCGCTATATGCATATCTCTGAACCATAGGCTTACAGAGTATCCGTGATGAAGCTGCGGAAGTTATCCCGCTCGCGCTCCACACCTTCGTAGAACAGCAGCCCGCCTGTCTCGTGCAGAATGCTGGAGACCTGCGCTGCGCGGCTAGACACAGACGGCCCCTGGCGCGTCGGCGAGCCTTCCGCCGTGATGCCCTGATCCTCCACCATGCGCGTGGCTCGCAACGAGTGCCCTGGGTCGGTCACCACCACTGAAGACTGCCAGACGTTGTCCTGAGCCAACTGCCCAAAGGCCTCAGCCGAGGTCAGCGTATCCACGCCCGCGTTGATCTCCACCACGGCATCAGATGGAACACCCCGCTCATCCACCAGGTACATCTTGCCTGCCTGCGCTTCCGTGTATCGGTCGCCGTCCTGGCTGCCACCCACCGTCACGATGGTCGGCGCCACGCCTTCCTCGTACAGATCCGCCGCCTGATCCAGGCGCGCCTGCAGCCACTTCGAGGGCTCGCCGTCATATTGGGCAGCTCCCAACACAAAAATCGTGTCCGATGCAGGGTGCGCATCCTGGCGCGCATACGCCCACACATGAGCCGCCGTGGCCGTCGCGATTACGGCCGCCACGAGCACTGTTCCAAGGACCACATACACAAAGCTGCGATACAGGAAACTGGCTGTAGCGGCCACCCCGCGGCCGAAAGTATGGATTGCTTGCATGGGTAACGAGCCTAGCCGGACGAGGGGTAAATTTCCGTTAAGGTGGGCTGCATGAATCCCGTGAATTCTTCCTCCCGCGTCGCCGCCTCCCTCGCCATCGCAGGTCTGCTGGCGGTTCCCGGTGCGGCAGGATTGTTCCTTTTTCCCGACGCCATGCCCGTCGCCTCTGCACAGTCCTCCTCCACTGCCACTTCTAGCAGTACGGCGGATGCGGACGTGACGCTGGATAGCCAGCTGGTGGATGAGTCCGGAGTAATTGATCCTTCCGCCCGCTCGGAGATTCTGGATCTGCTGCACAAGGGCATTTCGGAGAACAACATCAAGCTCTACCTGGTGTTTGTGGAATCGATGCCGACAGAAGCCCAGGCGTATGCCGAGCAGCTTCGCCAGCAGGACAACACGGGCAACACGATGGTCCTGGTGGTGGATACGGTCAAGCGCCAGATTGGCTTTAACGCTGGCGGCAGCGTGCCCACCAATCTGCGAGACAAGATCCACGAGAAGGCTCGTGAGAAGTTTGCGTCGACCGACTACACAGGGGGCGCGAAGGCTGCCGCCGACGAAGCCGCAGGAACCACGGACCCAGCGTCCGTCGCGTGGCTCGGCGCGGCGGGCGTGGTGGGCATCGGCGGCGCGGCCGGTGGCGTGGTGTGGTCCCGCCGCAACCGCAAGAATCGGGAAGAAAAGCAGTTGGACGCGGCGCGGACGATCGCGCCGGATGACACCGCGGATCTCGCCTCCCAGCCCACGCACGTGCTGCGCGCGCTGGCGGATGAGGAGCTGCACAGCACGGATGAATCCATCCGCAAGGGCTCCGAGGAGCTAGATCTGGCGGTGGCGGAATTCGGCGAGGAGCGCACGCGCAGCTTGTCCCGCGCGCTGTCTAACTCCCGCAAGACGCTGAACAACGCTTATGGCCTGCACCAGCGCATACGCAGCGAGCTGTACGCGGATGAGAACGAGCAGCGCTCGATCCTGGTGGAAATTGTATCCACGTGTGGGCAAGCCGATGACGAGCTGGATGCGCGCTCCGAGGAGTTCGCCGAACTGCGGCGCGAACTGATTGACGCACCGAAGTTGGTGGACGAGCTACGGCAGGAGAACATCGCGCTGCGCACGCGCATTCCGGATGCGCGACAGAAGTTGGCGCAACTGGAGCAGCGCTACTCCCGCGAGCAGCTGGTCTCTATCGTGGACAACCCGGACGTGGCCGAGCACGAGATTGACGAGGCGGAGAAAGCTCTGGATGAAGCACGTACGATGCTGAACCTGCCCGCCGGGCGGCAATCCGGGCTGGTGGATGCGCTGAATGCCGCACGCATGGCGTGCCAGCAGGCGGACAAGCAGCTTTCGGCCGTGGAGCGGGCTGAAGAGCACATGACCGCTGCGAACCGGAACTTGGACGCGCTGAAAACTGAAGTAGCCGAAGAGCTAGCTGAGGCCGCTGATCTGCGGAAATCCGGCGCGGACTTTGACCGCTCCGGCTTGGACGCCGCGGTGGCGCGCGCGGAAAGCGCCTTGCAGCGGGCCCAGGAGATGGGCGATACGGATCCGCTGGGATGTTACTCCGAGCTGCTCGAAGCGGACGGCCAGCTGGACCTGGAGATGGACGAAGCGCGCGGCGCCGATAACAACTACCAGCGCACCATCCAGATGGTGGACCGGACGATCCACGACGTGCAGCAGCGCTTGCAGGCCGTAGAGGACACGATTTCCAACCGCGGAAAGATCATTAGCGTGGATACGCGATCCTCGGCACGGGCCGCCCGGGAGGCGCTGGACTTTGCCGTGCAGCGGCGGACTGAGCAGCCGAAGGAGGCGTTCCTGGCGGCCCAGCGAGCAAGCCAGATGGCCACGACGGCATCAGCGCAGGCCCAGCGGGATATTGAGGAGTTCAACCGGAGGAATAGTTACCGCGGCGGGGGTGGCGGCGACATGATCACCGGCATGGTGCTGGGTAGTTTGCTCAGTGGAAATGGTGGCTTCGGTGGAGGCTGGGGCAGCGGTTTCGGCGATGGTGGCTTTGGCGGGGGCTTCGGTGGCGGAGGTGACTTCGGCGGAGGCGGCTCCAGCAGCTTCTAGCTCGGCTCTGTTTGGCACACCAGCGCGGATGCCAAACAGGAGCTAGATAAGTCCGATCCAGTACATCACCGCGAACGGAATGAACAGCAGCATTAGCAGCGTCCATGCCCAGACGGAGGACACCATCCGGATTTCCATGCAGCGTCGCGCCACCCAAGACACGAAAATCTGCACATCAATAGGCAGCTTCTCCCCCGGTCCTTCAAATTCCACATGCAGGTTTCGCAACCCTCGATTGTTCGAGGTGAACTGACCCGCCTTCTGTCCGTCGATGTCGAGGACAAAGTTCTTGCTGGATTCCGCCACAATCTCAATGACGTGCCGGTCTGCCTTCACCGTGTACCGGTCAGACTTCTTGAATGACTCGTCGTTACCGACCGCCGTCCACTCACCAGTCCCAGTTTGCGCGGTAAGTCCCTCAACTTTGCCGCCAGCGTCACCATCACCATCACCACCAACACCACTGCCGGAAACCTCAGCCGTCTCCAGCTTCCACACATCTCCACCGAAGCGGATGTGCGTCACGCCGCGCTCGTCAGCAAACTCAGCCACTCGGTCCATGTCATCGGCCGGACCAGCATAAATAGGGAACGTGTGCCCATCACTTGGCACGCCCCAGCGAATATCCTTGTTCATCTGCCGTTTAGCAACCAGCCAGGCGCTGCGCCAAGTAACCCTGCAGGTCCTCGATCTGCACGCGCTCCTGCTCCATCGTGTCGCGCTCGCGCACCGTCACCGCATTGTCCTCGAGCGTGTCGAAGTCCACGGTCACACAGAACGGCGTACCGATCTCATCTTGACGACGGTAACGGCGGCCAATAGCACCGGAGGTGTCGTATTCCACGTTCCAGAATCCACGCAGCTGCGCGGCAACCTTCTCCGCGGTCGGTGTCAGCGTCTCCTTCTTAGACAGTGGCAGCACCGCGACCTTCACTGGAGCTAATCGGCGGTCTAGGCGAAGCACGGTCCGAGAATCCGTTCCGCCCTTGGAGTTAGGTACTTCTTCCTCGTCGTAGGCGTCGACAAGGAACGCCATCATCGCACGGGTCAGACCGAAGGAAGGCTCGATGACCCAAGGAACGTAACGCTCGCCGGTGGCCTGCTCGAAGAAGCTGAGATCCTCGCCAGACTCCTCGATGTGGCACTTCAGGTCGTAGTCCGTGCGGTTGGCTACGCCCATCAGCTCGCCCCATGGGTTGCCCTGGAAGCCGAAGTTGTACTCCATGTCGATGGTGCCGGCGGAGTAGTGCGCGCGCTCGTCCTCTGGCACGTCGAACTGACGCATGTTCTCTGGGTCAATGCCCAGTTCAACGAACCAATTCCAGCAGGCATCTACCCATTCCTGGAACTTCTCGTCCGCCATGTCCTCGGGCACGAAGTACTCGATTTCCATCTGCTCGAACTCTCGGGTGCGGAAGATGAAGTTGCCCGGGGTGATCTCGTTGCGGAAGGACTTACCCACCTGGCCGATGCCGAACGGCGGCTTCTGGCGGGAGGTGGTCAGAACGTTCTTGAAGTTGACGAAGATGCCCTGCGCGGTTTCCGGACGCAGGTAGTGCAGGCCTTGCTCATTGTCGACTGGGCCGAGGAAGGTCTTCATCAGGCCGGAGAACATCTGCGGCTCAGTCCACTTGCCGGGCTGGCCGGTCTCAGGATCATTGATGTCCGCCAGGCCGTTCTCCGGTGGGTGGCCGTGCTTTTCCTCATATGCTTCCAGCAGGTGGTCAGCACGGTAGCGCTTGTGAGTGTGCAGGGATTCCACCAGCGGGTCGGTGAAGGTAGCCACATGGCCGGAGGCCTTCCACACCTGGCGAGGCAGGATGATGGAAGAATCGAGGCCCACCACGTCGCCACGGCCTTGGACGAAGGTGCGCCACCACTGCTTCTTGATGTTTTCCTTGAGCTCCACGCCTAGCGGGCCGTAGTCCCATGCGGAGCGTGTTCCGCCGTAGATTTCTCCACATGGGTAGACCAGACCTCTACGCTTAGCGAGGTTTACAACAGCATCGACAGTGCCAGCCATGTTTCGCGGTGCTCCTTGGATATCAGGTTGGTGGTGCCCGGTGTGGGGCGCGCTGAGCACGACGGTATGCCCGAGCGTCCGTTCTTGTCCACATCCTAGCGTTTTGTAGTCGCGCGTCGGTTACTGGGGTTTGGGTGGGTTTTGCTCGACGCCACCAAGTAGCTGAGATGTCAACTAAATCCCAGACTCAGCGATGGCCCGGCTCACATGAGAGAACATCTCGCGTGTTCAGGCTGCAATGATAACGGGAGTAAGGTCCCGCATTCACGGTTCCTTACCTAGCTGCAGAACATGTTTTTCGAAGGCGGAAACTGCTTGTGCGAACGTTCGAGTGACGCGACGTTCTGGAGATTCTGGCATCGCCGAAGCAAACACCTTGGTGTCGATCGGCGTGTCTGGGTCCGTCTCCGGCGGATTGACCTTCAAAGTTACAGGGAAAATAAACGATCCGACTTCGGTGTGTGCGAATCAAGCTTCGCCTCCGATTTCATCTCCGAGCTTGGAGTAGTTGCTACCGATTGACTGCCAAGGTCGACGGGCAACGGTCGCCGCTGCACGCAGCATGCCGAAGGCCGAACCAATTACGCTGACAAATCACGTGCGACGTTCTCTCTCATGCCCCACCTCCCGAACCGAACTCGTGGAATGAGTAGACTTCGTCGCGCCAATCGTAGAGCGCCGCGCTAGTCAGCCAGTCGGCTCTCGTGAACCTCATTGACGATGCGTGTGTGAGCAGCTTCGCTCGGTGGCGTCCTTTTGCCTTCGCGTCGTGTCGTCTGTCTGCAGGGCGTCACCGACGCCAAGACCAGCGCGACCCGAGGGGCACGGAAGGGGGCACCAGGTCGTGTGGGGTCGGTCGCGGTCGTGGTCGCCGTGATCACGGTTCGATGCTCGCGCCTCTGGTGCTCCTAGGGGAACCCCCGACGGGGCGCCTCTCGATGTTCGTCAGATATCGAGCTGTATCGCTGACCTGAGCGTGCTTCTCGCTAGGTGACCTCTACGTCACGTGTGAGAAGGACGTTGGTGGGCTTCGCGGCGATGCGGCTGGCGAGCGAAGTTCACAGCCGCCGCGGGCGGTGCTAGCGGAGGACGCCGAGGTTTCTGGCTTCGGATACTGCCGCGGTGCGCGAGTTCACACCGAGTTTGGAGAACACCTGCACGAGGTGTGACTTGACGGTGGCGTCGCTGATGTGGAGTTGTGCTGCCACGTCGATGTGTGACGCGCCTTCGGCGACGAGTCGGGGGACCTCGATTTCGCGGGCGGACAGGCTGACTTGTGGAGCACGCATGCGCGCCATGAGGCGGCCAACCACCGCGGGTGCGAGGGCGCTTTCGCCAGCTGCCATTCCGGCTACACCGACGCGCTGCGCGACGCCTCATGGTTCCTCGGCGCCGTGGTGGCCGAAGGCCGGCCGGCCGTACAAGGTCGTATCGCGCTCGGCGTCCGAGCTGTGGGCTGTCGTCGACGCCTGACCCTGGCCCCGACCTGGCAAGCCGAAGTACAACGCCGAGTAGACCACCCGGCAGCGTCCGATGTTCCGCAGAGATGAACCCGTGGGAACTAACAAGCGCTACCCCCGCCTGCCTGCGCAGCGGGGTGAAGAGCGAAAGCTACTCGAGGCACGCAAGCATGGACCGCTGCGCACCCTCGATTCCCCCAGCTGCGACTACGCGCGCAACCCCTTACGATAGTTCCCGAGCAGGTGACGATATGGGGTCACGCCTAGCTCCAGTTCGGGGATACGAACGTGCGGTGCGTCGTCCAGGTGACGATTGAAGGCGACAAGCTGCGGTGCTGGATATGGCAGGGCGCATGCCAGCGGATCTCGGGCCCGACCGACGTCTGGTAGCCCTGCCGCGAATGATGGTCTACGGCGGAGTCGCCTCGTGATCGCCGAAAAAGTCGGCGCATCGTTCCGCTACCCACGACGCACTATCCATGAGACGATCCGCCGTATAAGTACCCCGATCATCGCCATCGTCTGCGCCCTCGGAGTCATTGTTCCACTGACGCTCGGCTTCCTGCCCAGCCAGCGCAAGCGGCGCGCAACTCTCCGCTGATTCGCGCCGGCGCGTTTGTTGGCACAGGGCCATGCTGACGACCGCGGTCGTGACGCTTACCCCTTTGCGGTACCGGCTAATCATCAGAACCGCTGTCAACGTCACGGTGATAACGAGAACAAGGACGAATGGCGCGACCACCGCAAGCATGTACAGAGCGTATGCCTTGGGATCGAGCAGCGGACCCGGGTACTATCCCGGCTCGATCGCTACACATCAACTTGAGGCGAGCCCCTTGACACGTGATTCCTAGGGTTTTTGCTGATTAGCAATGGGACGGCGTCGGAGACGCTTTACCAGAAAGACATCGAGCAACAAAAGTCAATCAGAGTGGTCATGAAAGCAGTGGTGTACGAGGGACCCAGTCAGGTCAGCACAAAGGACGTCCCGGACGCGAAGATCGAGCGATCCACCGATGTCCTGATCAGGGTAACGACGACGAACATCTGCGGCTCGGACCTGCACATGTATGAGGGGCGGACCTCCTTCGAAGTAGGCCGGACGCTCGGTCACGAAAACATGGGGGAGGTGGTAGAGATCGGTAAGGGCGTGGAGAAGGTCAGGGTCGGAGACCGAGTTGTACTCCCGTTCAACATCTCGTGCGGGTTCTGCAAGAACTGCGAACGCGGGCTCACGAACTACTGCCTCACCACCCAGCCTGACCCGTCTGCCGCGGGCGCGGCCTATGGGTTCGCCGACATGGGTCACTATGGCGGTGGCCAAGCGGAGCTGCTCCGCGTGCCTTTCGGCGACCACAACGCACTGCGCCTAGGCGAGGATGCGGAGGAGAGGGAGAACGATTACGTCATGCTCTCTGACATCTTCCCCACCGGTTACCACGCCACCGAGATGGCCGGCGTGATACCCGGCGACAGTGTTGTGATCGCTGGGGCGGGTCCGGTCGGATTGATGGCCGCCCTGTCCGCAATGATCAAGGGCGCAGCAAAGGTGATGGTGGTCGATCGCCACCCTGACCGGCTCGCGCTGGCCGAGCAGATCGGTGCGATTGCCACCGACGACACCAAGGTAGACCCCGTGCAGGCTGTGCTGGACGAGACGATGGGGCTGGGAGCTGACCGTGGTTGCGAGTGCGTGGGCTACCAGGCCCACGATCCCCAGGGCTACGAGGACACTGCCGCCACACTGAACATGCTCATCAACTCGGTCCGCTTCACCGGAGGAATCGGCACCGTTGGCGTGTTCGTCCCCCAGGATCCGGGGGCCAAGGGCGAATTGGCCACGCAGGGCAAGGCAGCCATCGACTTCGGCACACATTGGTTCAAGGGGCAGACCATGGGAAGCGGTCAAGCCCCGGTCAAGCGGTACAACCGCCAGCTGCGAGACTTGATCGCGGCCGGCAAGGCGAAGCCGTCCTGGATCGTCTCCCACGAGATCTCGCTGGACCACGCCGCCGATGCCTATAAGAACTTCGACACCAGGTCCAAGGGTTGGACCAAGGTCCTCATCAAGCCCGGCATGTCGACCGAGAAGAAGGCTAACTGATATGACCGAGACGCTACAGGGTAAGAGAGTCGCCATCCTCGCCGCCGACGGAGTCGAACGCGTTGAGCTCGGGCAACCCCGCGAAGCATTGGAACGGGCCGGCGCTCAGACCGAGGTCCTATCCATCCACGACGGTGAGATCAAGGCCCGTAAGAACGATCTGGATGAAGCGGGCATGTTCACCGTCCACGGGTTGATCGCCGACGCCTCTGTCACCCACTACGATGCCCTGCTGCTTCCCGGCGGCACGGTGAACCCCGACCAGCTCCGGGTCGACAAGGACGCCGTCTCCTTCGTCCGCGACTTCGTCGAAAGCGGCAAGTCCGTGGCGGCGATCTGCCACGGACCGTGGACGTTGATCGAGGCTGGCGTGGTCGAAGGTCGCACCTTGACGTCCTTCCCTGAGCATCCGCACGGATCTGCGCAACGCCGGTGCGGAGGTCGTTGACCAGGATGTAGTGGTGGACGGGAACCTGATCACCAGCCGCTCACCCGATGACTTGCCTGCGTTCTGTGATAAGATCGTGGCGAAGTTTGCAAGCAATTCGACCCAGGAAGAGGTACTGTCATGAGCGTGACGAAGGGACTGCTTGTCAGGTTGGAGGCCCTGCCCGGTAAGGAAGACGAGGTCCAGGAATTTCTCGGCATCGGGCGAGGGCTCGTCGATGAGGAACCGGCCACCACCGCGTGGTTCGCGATCCGTCTCGGCCCGTCCTCATTCGGAATCTTCGACGTGTTCCCCGATGACGCCGGCCGCGACGCGCACCTGTCTGGCGCAGTCGCTGCCGCTCTCGGCGAGCAGACCGGCAAACTGTTTAGCGAGCCTACGATCGAGAAATTGGACGTCCTAGGCTCCAAACTCCCCGCCTGACACCACAGACCGGGAGTACTGGCCCAGAAAGGAGGGGTCGCTGCGCGCGGTGGCTTGGGGCTTACGCAGCCCGCTGACATCGTGGCAGCGGCCCCTTCTCTTGCAACCTATAGCTAATCACCAACAGATCGGGGAACCGCGATGACAGGATCTGACAACGGCGTTACCACGACGCGTTCACCCGAGGTAGCAGTGATCGGGGGCGGGATCGTCGGTCTGTCGACGGCGTACGCGCTTCGGGAGCAAGGCGTACCGGTGCGCTTGTACGAGGCTGGTCTGCCCGGGACGGGTCAGTCCGCAGGCGAGTCGCGGATCTTCCGGCATGCCCACGACGACCCGCGACTCGTTGCTCTCGCGCGCGAAAGCCGCGGCGTATGGGATGAGTGGGCCGAACACTTCGACGTCGAGCTGGTCTCATCAGACGGTGTTCTGGCGATTGGAGACAGCGCCCTGGCGCGGCTGCGGGTGCTCGACCAGTTCGGCGGCGTGGAAGCGCGCGAGATCGACGCGGCCGAGGTCGCCCAGCGGATGCCGCTGCTCGCTGGGTACTCGGGGCCAGCGGTGCTCGACGAGTCGGGCGGCGCGATCCGCACCCGAGCCGCGATCACGGCACTTACGGGTGCCCTCGGAGATGCGGTCACCACCGGTGAGGTCATCTCCATCGATCCCCGCGCCGACGGGACGGTCGAGGTGCGCAGCGTCACCGACCGGGCTGTCTACTCCAAGGTAGTCGTGTGCGCCGGCCGCGAAACCGCCCGCCTGGCACGCAGCGTCGGCCTGTCGCTGCCGGTTCGCCTTGCCGCACACGTCAGGCTGACCTTCGACGTGAAAGCCGCCGCGCCGGCACGAGTCGCGTGCCTGCAGGACAGTAGCGGTGTCTTCGGCGAAGTCGGCGTCTACGCGACGCCGCTACCGGGCAACAGAAACTATTCGGTCGGGCTCAGCGACACCGTCGGCGTCCGCGACGACGGAACTTTCATCGACCCGGCGGCGATTCGATCGCTGGACGAACGCGCACGCGAATACGTGACACGAGCGCTGCCCGGCCTCAACCCAGAGCCGCGCGACTTCCTTCACTGCTGGGTGACCGACCTCCCGTGGAGTGAGGACGGTGTGGCCGTGTGGGAGACAGACTCTGTCCTTTTTGTGGCTGGTCACAATCTATTCAAGCAGGCACCTGCGCTGGGTCGCGCTCTTGCCCGGGCTGCGACCGGCGGCGGTCTCCGCGCCGAGCTCACGCCCGAAGCGCGCCTCGGCGAGGCCCAGAGCTAGGGCGTGTCTCCCAATCGCCGGGGACCCGCGAATCTGGCCGGCAAGCTGTTAAACGAACCCACGATCGAGAAGTTGGACGTCCTGGTCTCTAATCTCCCCGCCTGAGACTACGACCTCGTCGAGTGTGTCGCTGTGCCGGTCGGAAGGTTGTCCGCTGGAAACGCGACCCACAAAGAACGTGAGCGTCAGCGCTCATCTCATGCCACAACCGCCGGGCGGTGTCGCGCGACGTCCGGTCCAGGAATGCGTGGTCAGCTGCCGCGCCGATGATCTCAGTGAGGTTGAGCGTCGCCGTTGAAGTCAGGATTGAGGACACATCACCACGGCGTTCGCTCAGCCACCGCCGCTAATCGACGAGGCTTGCACGATCCGCAGCGTCGAGTGGCGTGCTCTCGAGAAAACCGTAGTGCTTGTCCATCTGTGCGTACATCTCTGTGAGGACGGTCAGACCTCGCTCGCGCAGCACACTGCGATTCTCGGATTCCAAAATCCACACCGTTTGGAATCCGCCGACCAGGGCTCCTCGCAGCACAGGGGTCTGATGCAGGAACAGGTGACAGATCTGGTTAGGCCGCGAGGGCCAGGTCGTTGTTCATGATGGTTTCGAACTCGATGGGCGTCAAACGGCCCAGGCGGGCCTGTCGGCGTCGGCGGTGGTAGGTTCGCTCGATCCAGGTCACGATGGCGATGCGCAGCTGTTCACGGGTGGCCTAGGAGCGCCGGTTCTGGACGTTCTTCCGCAGCAGGCTGAAGAACGATTCTCTCTCGGTGTTGTCGCCGCATGACGCGACTCTGCCCATCGAGCCGATGAGATTGTGGATGGCGAGCTCGCGGCAAAGTTTCCTGCTTCGAAATTGCGATCCACAGTCCGAATGCACAAAGCAGCCGTTCACGTCTCCGCGCATCCGGGTGGCGTTGCGGACGGCGCCGACCGCGAGCGGCACCTTCATCCTCGAGTCCATCGAGCAGCCCACGATCCGACCGCTGAAAGCGTCTTTGACAGCGCAGAGGTAGAGCTTGCCCTCAGCGGTCTTGTGGTCGGTGATATCGTTCAGCCAGAGCTGGTTCGCCCGGTCCGCTTCGAATCGGTGATGCTCGCGTCCGTGCTCGTCGATGACGACGCAGAGATCGCCATGCCTCCCGATCCGCCCTCGGCTCGCCCTCGTCACGAGCCTCGTCAGCGAGGAGCCGATACCCGAACTTCGGGTCGTCGCGGTGAGCGTCGAACAGCGCGTTCGCACGATACGCCTCCTCCAACTCCCGCTGACTCGCGGGGTTACGCAACCAGCGGTAATAGGGCTCTTCGCAGTTGACGGTGTAGTCGGGGTCGAGCGCGTCGGCGGCGGGTAGGGGTCGAGGTCTCGTAGGATGGAGGTTCCTAGGCCAGCCGTCCGAGAGAGACCTCGACGTGTTCCACGCTACCTTCGCGACCTCTGACCTGGCCACGTTCTGCCGCTTCGACGAGCTGGGCCTGGAGGTCGAGGGGCAACGGCTTGAGCCCTGCCGCGCAGTGCTCGCGTGCCGGGTCGTCGACGCGGGCGATTGGCGCCGAACCTGTGGCTGCCAGGGCGTGCCGCGGGACACGGTCACGCGCAGATTGGCGCATGTCCCGTTCGGACACCGGCCGACGACACTGCTGCTACGCGTGCGCCGCTACAGGTGTTCCGGTTGCGGCCGCGTCCGGCGGCAGGACCCCTCTGCGGCGGCGGAGTCGCAGGTGAAGAGCTCCCGCGCTGGCGTTTGATGGGCGCTGGAGGGGCTGGTGCTCGATCACCTCACCGTCTCCCGGGTCGCCGCTGGTCTCGGGGTCGCCTGGCACACCGCGGACACGGGGGTGCTGGAGGAGGGCAGGCGTCTGCTCGATGATCCTACGCGCTTCGACTCGGTCGCGGTGCTGGGCGTGGACGAGCACGTCTGGCGCCATACGCGCCACGGCGATCGCTACGTGACCGTCGTCATCGACCTCACTCCGATTCGCTACGGCACCGGGCCTGCCCGCCTGCTGGACAAGGTCGAAGGTCGCTCGAAGCAGGCTTGCAAGCAATGGCTCACCGACCGCGAACCCGCCTGGCGCGACGGCGTCAAAGTGGTCGCGATGGACGGGTTCTCGGACTTCAAGGCCGCCACCGCAGAAGATCTGCCCGACGCGGTCGCCGTCATAGATCCGTTCCACGTCGTCCGCCTCGCAGGCAACGCGTTCGCCCGGACACTGAAGCAACGCGCCGCCGACGTCCTCGCCTACTTCGACCGGCCCGGCACATCGAACGGGCCGACAGAGGCCGTCAACGGCCGCCTCGAACACCTCCGCGGCTCCGGCCTCGGCTTCCGCAACCAGACCCACTACATCGCCCGTCCGCTACTCGAAGCTGGAGGCTTCAGACCGTCGCTACACCCTCAATTGCGATGAGCCCCATAACCCGCTTCGTCTCCATTCAGCCTTGTGCGCTGTACTGTCGACAAGTCACGCCGCCGGGCGCTGTCCTTGGGTCATGCTATGCTTCCCGCATGAAGAGTGGGCTGATGAAACGGGGCATTAGTTGACGAACGATTCGCACGGAGTCGGGTTCGGCTGTGCTCTTGGTCGTCGTCGCAGCGGTCGCTTTGCTCTGGGCGAACTCGCCACTCTCCGAGGCTTATTTCGGGCTGTGGGATAGCGAGATCGGGTTCGATGTCGGCGGGTTCGGACTGCACATGAGCCTGCACCACTGGATCAACGACGGCCTCATGATAGTCTTCTTCTTCGTCGTTGGCCTCGAGGTGCGACAGGAGTTCGCGCATGGGTCGCTCCGAGACGCCAGCCGCGCGCGTCTCGCGTTGATCGCTGGCGTCACTGGCGTGGCACTGCCCGCAGTTTTCTACATCCTGATCGCGGCCGCCGCGGGCGGCGACGGGCTCGGTGGATGGGGCGCGGTGGTCGGTACCGACACCGCGTTCCTGTTGGGTGCCCTCGCGCTCGTCGGCCCGAAACTCTCCGGCCAGTTGCGGGTGTTCCTACTCACCCTCACCGTCGTCGATGACTTCCTCGCCGTCTCCATCATCGGCATTGTCTACAGCGACGAGATCCGGTTCGTTCCGCTGCTGATCGCAGTTGCCTGCCTGGCTGGGTTGTGGCTTCTGGGTCGTTCGCGGCAATGGAGCGCCGCACCGTACGTACTGATTGTGATTGTGCTCTGGTTCGCGACCGTTGATTCCGGAGTCCACGCCTCCCTCGCGGGCATGGTCGCAGGACTCCTTATCCCCGCCTACCCGACGCGTCGGCAGAAGGTGGTCGCGGCTCGTCAGCTGTTCCGCGACTTCTGGCAGTCGCCGAGCGCGGCATCGGCCCGCGCAGTCGATCGAGGTTTGGCGCAAGGTATCTCGGTAAATGAACGCATGCACGAGGTCTTGCGCATGCCGACCGCGCTCGTCATCGTCCCGATCTTCGCGCTCGCGAACGCTGGCGTCGACCTGCGCGACGGCGTGCTCGTCGATTCCTTCCAGTCCCCCGTGACGTGGGGAGTCATCGTAGGTCTCGTGCTCGGCAAACTTCTCGGCATCGGTCTCGCCACCTTTGTCGCTGTGAAGCTTGGAGCCGGTCGGCTACCCGAGGGTGTCGGGATGGGCAGCGTGTTTGGCGGTGCGGCGCTTTCGGGGATCGGGTTCACAGTGTCGCTCCTGGTAATCGGCCTCGCGTTCGGCTCGACGTCCGACCTGGGTCGGCAAGCGACCGTCGGCGTGTTGGTCGCTATGGTGCTCGCTACCGCGCTTGGTTGGCTGATTTTCCGGGTTGCTGCGAAACGCTGGGGAGAGGAGACGGCAGATTTGCCGATGGTGCTCACACCACCCGTTGATCCTGAAGTCGACCACATCCGCGGACCAGAGGACGCCCAGCTCACGCTCGTCGAGTACATCGACTTCGAATGTTCCTATTGCGCGCACGCAACGGGTTCCTGGGAGGACCTTCACAGCCGGTTCGGGGACGATCTCCGGTATGTCGTTCGCCAGTTACCACATCACCCTCACGGCCCCATAGCCGCACGAGCGTCGGAGGCGGCATCGAATCAGGGGATGTTCTGGCCGTGGCTGGACTTAGTCTTCACGCGGCAAGATGCGCTCGAGCGCGAAGATCTGATCCGCTACGCCGAAGAGCTGGGCCTGGATGTCGCCCAGTTCACGGCTGACCTCGATAGTGCGGCCGTACGTGCCCGTGTCGAGCGGGATCTCGAAAGCGCCGATGCCAGCGGGGCGCACGCCACCCCGACGTTCTTCGTAGACGGTCGACGGTTGCTGGGTAGCTACGACGCTCGAACGCTCACCTCAGCCCTCGAAGCCAGCCGCCGAGCCACACGAACCCAGGAAGTGCGCTCCTGAGTCGTCAGGCGTCGCGGGGCGCGTCGGTACACTTGCCCGAGCGAACAAGAACACCCGTTGGCAGGGCGTTCGTCGCCCTCGAAAGCGGTGGCGCGGGAATGTACCTCCCCGTTGCGGCACTATTCCTCATCTAAGTTCGCGGATTCTCGGTTGCGGACGCGGGCCTCGCATTGGGCATCGGGGCAGGCCTCGGACTGCTGTTCCCCATGTTCGCCCGGACGCTGGTTGACCGAGTTGGCCCTCACAGGGTGATCGGCACCGCCCGTTTCTCGGGCTCATCCTTCTGGGCTTTTTCATCACCCTGGTGATGGAGTTCTTCCCAGTTGCCTTCCGGTGATCGCTGTCGAACCACTCGGCGCGCAGGCAAGGTTGCCGACCTCGCAAACGCCGGCCCGGCCGTGCTGTCGAGCACCCTCACAGGAGTCGCGGTGGCGCTGACGAGCTCACGTTCTCGGGCATTCGCTGTGCGGCTCGGAGCACTGCTGCTCTTGGCGCGGATCGCCTCAATGGCCGCCGTCTACGCAGTTCCTTCAGCGTGGCTTGCGGTGGCCCTGTTCGGATCGGCGCTGATTCTCGGAGTCGGAACGGTCGTGCTCGGCACGAGAATGAACGCGGCCGCGAGTGAGGTCGCCCCGCCGGAACAGGCTGGACGCTACCTCGCGGCGTTCCAGTACTCATTCAGCGTCTCCAGCCTCACCGCGCCTCTTCTGATGTCGACTTTCACGTTGTCGGGTGGTTGCCGTAGGTGCTACTCACATTGGGGCCTGCGGGGGCGCTCGTACTGCTTCCGTGGCTACGTCGCGCGCTGCCGCCCCCGTGTGCTCGCTCTCGCTCCCGACCAGACTGAAGCCGGAGCCTAACCCGTCCGCATCCGACGGGTGAGGACGACGCCACCACCTGTTAGAAGATATGCACGATCCCTGTGTCACCAGGCGGGCGCGAGATACTCTGCGGCGAGACGCCGATGACAACGATCAGGAGAGGCCTCTGAGCAGAGGAGCACTGCCTCGTTGAAGTCAGCAGGACTGAGCACCGCTTCGACCTGGCGACCATCCAAGAGGCGCACGTGTTCAGCGGCGTATTGCTCCCACGACACAGCCCCCGTGCTGGTGGTCACCTAGCGCTTGCTCTGTCAGGGTGAGAAGCAACTCCTGCCGATAATGTATGTCGCAAATGTCACTGAGGAAGAACTTGAGGTCGTCTCGCTTCTCGAATCCTGCGAGCTGCGAACGGTTCCGCAGCCGTATGTCAACAAGAGCCGTCGCGCCGCTGTCGGAGAGCAGACCGAAGAACTCGCGCGCCGACTTCTTCGTGAACCCGATGGAAAACAGCCGCATCATCTTGCTTCCCACGGTCGATGAACCTGCTTACCACAAGACCCGATTGGTACAATCACGAAATGGATCAGCTTCCCTCATTGTCCCCCCACGTCCAGCCCGATGTCCGGGTGCGTGGTGCCCGCGAACACAACCTCAAGGACGTCGATCTCACGGTTCCGCGTGACGCGATGGTTGTATTCACGGGCGTGTCCGGATCCGGGAAGTCCTCCTTGGCTTTCGGCACGTTGTACGCGGAGTCGCAGCGGCGCTACTTGGAGTCAGTTGCCCCGTACGCGCGGCGACTGATCGACCAGGCGGGTGTCCCCGACGTCGACTCCATCACCGGGATGCCGCCCGCAGTCGCCTTGCAGCAGCAGCGCGGAGGGCGCAGCGCGCGCTCCTCTGTAGGCAGCATCACCACGCTGTCGAGTGTGGTTCGGATGCTCTATTCGCGAGCCGGTGAATACCCAGATGGACAGCCGATGCTCTATGCCGAGGACTTCTCCGCGAACACCGTGCAGGGCGCGTGCCCCGAGTGCCACGGCATCGGCAGAGTGTACACGGTGACCGAGGAGCAGATGGTGCCCGATCCCTCACTCACCATCCGGGAGCGCGCCATTGCATCGTGGCCGACCGCCTGGCACGGCCACCAGTTGCGGGACGTGCTCGTCGCGCTCGGCTACGACGTCGACGTACCGTGGAAGGATCTGCCGAAGAAGGATCGGGACTGGATCCTCTATACCGACGAGACCCCCTCCGTTCCCGTCCACTCTCGACTCACACTCGCCGAGGCGCGCCAGGCGATCCGAGCAGGAATCGAACCGAGCTACTCGGGCACCTTCGTCGGCGCGCGGCGGTACGTGCTCGACACTTTCGCGAACACGAAGAGCGCGTCGATGAAGCGCCGCGTAGCCCAGTTCATGAGCGCGGCAGTGTGCCCGGTGTGCCATGGGAAGCGGCTCAAACCCGAAGCACTGACGGTGACGTTCGAAGGACTCGATATCGCGGACTTCTCAGCCTTGCCACTGCGTGAATTGGCTGAGCTCCTCGAGTCCGTCGTCGCCGAGTCTGACCGCGAGGGCGAGACCTCCGGCGCCGTGGTAGACATCGCGACTAGACGTGAAGCCATCGAGCAGCGCGTTGCTGCTGGCGGCTCGGCGCACTCCGCTGCGCCGGATGTCCGTCGCACACCGAATCAATCTGTCGAGAAGCGCGCCGCGGCATCCCGCCTGGGCGCAGAATTGCTGGACCGCCTGCGCCCCATCATCGATCTCGGACTCGGTTACCTCTCGCTAGGTCGCACTACGCCGACACTGTCCGGAGGGGAGCTACAACGACTTCGACTCGCCACGCAGCTCACGTCGGAACTGTTCGGTGTTGTCTACGTCCTCGACGAGCCGTCAGCCGGTCTCCATCCGCACGACGTCACCGCGCTGCTGGGTATCCTCGACGGGCTGAAGCAGCGCGGCAACAGCCTCTTCGTCGTGGAGCATTCCGTCGACGTCATAAGGCACGCAGACTGGCTGGTCGACATAGGCCCCGGAGCCGGGGAACGCGGCGGGCGCGTGATCTACAGCGGACCCACGGACGGGCTCGCGGAGGTCGACGAGTCGGTGACGCGCGGATACATCTTCGGGGGCAGCGGCCTTCCACCGCACCAGCCCCGTGCAGCTCACGACTGGTTGCAGCTGGAGCACGTCACCCACAACAACCTGCAAGACGTATCTGTGGCGCTACCGCTCGGAACGCTCACGGCTGTCACTGGCGTGTCAGGGTCGGGGAAGTCGAGCCTTGTCAGTCAAGTCCTGCCTGCCCTCATCAGCGCCAAGCAAGGAGACGCCCCTCGCGTCGAGGAAGAAAGCGCTGAGGCTGACGCCCTGCTCTTCACTGACGAGTCCGATGAACCCGGAGGGTCCGTCGAGGGCGATCTCACGACCGTCCGGCGTGTGGTCAGCATCGACCAGAAACCCATCGGCCGCACGCCCCGCTCCAACGTCGCGACCTACACAGGACTCTTCGATCATGTGCGACGCCGGTTCGCCGAGACCCCGGAAGCTCGGATACGCGGATACAAGCCCGGTCGGTTCTCCTTCAATGTCGCAGGCGGCCGCTGCCCGACCTGTGAGGGTGAAGGCTCCGTGATGGTCGAGCTGCTCTTCCTGCCCTCGGTCTACACCGAGTGTCCCGACTGCCATGGCACCCGCTATCAATCGAGCACCTTGGAGATCACCTGGCGAGGGTGCAACGTCGCGGAAATCCTCGCGATGAGCGTCGAAGAGGCTCACGAGTTCTTCGCCGGCGAGTACAACGTGATGCGCTCCCTCACCTCGCTGGTCGATGTCGGGCTCGGTTATCTGCGCTTGGGACAGCCGGCCACAGAGCTCTCCGGTGGAGAGGCGCAGCGTGTGAAGCTGGCCACCGAACTGCAACGAGCGCAGCGCGGCGACACTCTATACGTTCTCGATGAACCGACCTCCGGATTGCACTGTGCCGACGCAGACCGTCTAGTTACCCACCTTCAGACTCTCGTCGATGCGGGCAACACGGTCGTGATGGTGGAACTCGACATGCGAGTGGTCGGCGCAGCCGACTACGTCATCGATCTCGGGCCGGGAGCCGGTGACAACGGCGGCACAGTGGTCGCGTCCGGAACGCCAGCAGAGGTTGCCACGTCGAGAAACAGCGCTACAGCGTCGTATCTCGCCGCCGCCCTCGCCGAGGCCGCGACGCTGACGTCAGGGGCATAACCGGCTCTTCGCCGTTGAGTGTGGGGTATCGGGTGACGCGTCGGTAGCCGGGGCTGCTCGGGAGATGGGTCGAGGTCTCCGAGGTCAGAGGACTTCTACCTCATCTGATCGCGAAGACCTCGACGATGACCGAGCCTACGACCTGCTGCAGTGCCGATGGCAACTACTGCGAGCGGACGCTGTAGTCATGAAGGCAGATACCCTCATGTTGACCATCCCGAGCCAGCTCGGAGTAGTGCTCAATTTACGAATTCTGCAGAACTTCGCGGAGCACGTGGCCCCAGCACTGGATTGGGAACCAGCCAGCCGCTAGGTGAATTCTGCAAGCTCCCGCGAGCCCTGCCCGAGGTACCTAGCCTGAGCAATCACAACGACGTCGCCTAGCCGGAGATTTGATCTCTATGCCCCTTCCCCGGCAGATGACCATCAAGAATCCCCTCACAATTTCCGCGGTTGGGCTCCTAATCATAGTGCTTTCTTCTGGTCTCTTTTTGGCTAAAAGGGCGATCGTTCAGGACTATTTTCCAGCCCTCCGGTGACAGTGATCTTTACTGGAGCGGGTCTGATCTTTGCCGGATACTTTCTCCGTCTGTTGAGGAACGCCTCAGCAGCAGTGATAGCCGCGCTAACCCTCGCCGGCTTGATGGTGTTTATATCCGGTCTTTCCCTCATGCATGAACAGCAAGACGAGGCAATCATTTTCTCCCCTGCGCTTCTGGCGTACCTGGCACTGGGCTTGGTGCTGGTGCCGACTTTCTTACCGTTGCTAGAGACACCCGAGGAGAAACATCGTCCAGCACAAACGGACACGCATTGATTGAGCTCTGTTTTGTACAATGATCCCCCAGAACTACCACGCCCCGTCCCGCGAACCGGGGTAAAGCAAAAATTCGGGATAGTTCCGAGGGATCCTTGTGCAAAACACTAAAACCTAGTGCGGGGTCAAGGATGGTGCGAAGGGTGCAGAAGATGTAAAAGAACCCGCAGCTTGGGGGGTTGCTGCGGGTTCCGGCCACGCTGTTCTCCGAAGAGAATGGGGCCTGTTCCCATAAGTTGGCGCAGCGTAGGGGGGGGATTAACACTGCGCCAGGGAACTACGTACATTAAACGTCCCGTGTTCATGGGTGTCAAGTCCTGGGGCATTCTTTATGCGTCGGATCCATAATGCTTATTGACACCTAATTGAAAACGATGATCTAAACGCCTAGGCTGGGGCTCTACCTGCACATTCGCCGCATCATCTACCAATCGGAGTGCTGCGCGCGTCGTCCGCGCGAAGCGCTGCGCGCCAAGGAGTTTTCCATGACCCGTTCGACCGCTGAAACTCAGAACACTTCCGAGGGTTCACGGCCCAAGATCGGGCAGCGCAACACCCGACAGCGCGCTGCCGTCCAAGACGTGTTGGAGGGAATCACTACCTTCGCCTCCGCCCAGGACATCCACATGAAGCTCAGCAACGCGGAGCAAAAAGTGGGTTTAACCACCGTCTATCGCACGCTGCAGCAACTTTCTGAGCTAGGCGCTATAGACACTCTCCAGGACGATTCCGGCGAAACCCTCTACCGCAGCTGTGCCATGGATACCCATCATCACCACCTGGTGTGCACTAACTGCCGCACCACCGTGGAAATCGACGGCGGGCCCGTGGAAGATTGGGCGGAAAACACCGCCACAAAGTACGGTTTCCAGAAGTCCGGCCACACCGCCGAGATCTTCGGCCTTTGCAAGAACTGCCAAAAGACCAGCTAGCCCGCGCTGACCCCAAACAGGGTTCCCAGCAGGAACGTCACGCCTGCCGCGCCAAAGCCGATCAACAGCTGGCGCAGCGCGCGCTTGCCCGGAGCCACACCGGAAAGCAGCCCCACAATAGCGCCCGTCATCAGCAGTGCAATCCCCACCATCACGCTGGCGGTAATCGCCGCGGACGTGCCAGAAGCACCGAACACATACGGCACCACAGGGATCACCGCGCCCACGGCGAAGCAGAAGAAACTAGAGATCGCCGCGGACATACCCGAGCCGCCCGGCTCTTCGATGTCCTCGACCGCCGAGCGCTCCAGATCAGATTTATTCCAATCATTGGCTCCCACTTGGATGTGCTCAAACACATCTTGGGCCTTGGCGCGGGCATCATCCGCGCTCATGCCGCGGGCGCGATAGACCAGCTCCAGCTCGTTTTCTTCCATGTCCAACTTGGGCACGGAATCCTGGGTATTAGGATCGGGGCGGTTGGCGTCGAGCAATTCCTGCTGCGAACTGACCGAAACATACTCACCCGCCGCCATCGACAACGCACCGGCCAGCAAACCAGTCAGACCCGTAATCAGCACCACGTGCGACGACGCGCCCGTGCCGACCATGCCCAACACCAGAGCCAAATTGGATACCAGACCATCGTTGGCACCGAAGATCGCCGCGCGGAAATCGCCGGACATCTTCGCGCGGCCACGAGCCGCCAGTCCGCGCACCACCTCGGCGTGAATCGCCTCGTCCGCAATCATCTGCTCCGAGGCATCCGCATCCTTGATGTAGCTGTTGCGGGATTCCGCGGACTGCAGCAGCGCCAGCACAAACACGCTGCCGAAGCGCTTGGCCATCCACGCCATCAGGCGCGTGCTCAGGCTCGCCTGTCGCGGCAGGCCTACGTTCTCGCCCAGGCGGGCGCGCCAATACTCCTCGTGCCGAGACTCTGCATCCGCGATGCCCATGAGGATCTCGCGCTCCTCACCCGTCTTCTTCCGAGCGAGCTCGCGGTAGACCGCACCCTCGGCACGCTCGTCGGCGAGGTGCTTGCGCCAGCGCGAGATCTGCTGGCGCGTCGGCTCAATCCCAGTTTCTTCGACCACCGCTCTCCCCTACTTCGTCCCGCCGAAACGGCGATCGCGCTTGGCGTATTCCAACACAGCCGCACGCAGGTGATTCGGCGTGTAGTCCGGAAACAGTACGTCCTGGTAGACCATCTCCGCATACACGGACTGCCACGGCAGGAAGTTGCTGGTCCGCTGCTCACCCGAAGGCCGCAGGAACAAGTCCACATCCGGCATGTCCGGCTCATCCAAGTACTGCGCAAACAGTTTCTCGTTGACGTGACGAGGTTTGATCCGACCCTTCGCCACCGCGTCCGCCACCCCGCGCGCCGCGTCCACGATCTCCGCGCGCCCCCCGTAGTTCACGCACATCACTAAGGTCATCTTGGTGTTGTCTTGGGTCAGCTCCTCGGCCTTTTCCAGTTCGGAAATGACCGACCGCCACAGCCTGGGCCTTCTGCCCGCCCATCGCACGCGCACGCCGAGGCTGTTGAGGTAGTCGCGTTGTCGCCGTAGGACGTCCCTGTTGAACCCCATCAGGAACCGGACCTCTTCGGAAGATCGACGCCAGTTCTCCGTGGAAAAAGCGTATGCCGAAAGGTAATCCACTCCGAGTTCCAAGCACTCCTCCACCAGAGAGATCAGAACGCCCTCGCCCCTCTCGTGACCTTCAGTGCGCACCATCCCCCGCTCTTCGGCCCAACGGCCGTTGCCGTCCATCACGATGGCGATGTGACGAGGAGTTAACTCCGTGGGGATATCTGCGCGATCAATATGGTCAAAGTTCACCAGTCCCATATTGCCAAAGAGTGCGCCTTAAATAAATAAGCGCACGGTGATCTTCTTGGGTGGTCCCTCGATGAATTCCGGGGGATCTCGGGATTTTCTACAGCGCGCCGTACGCCGTGCATGGCGCTTCCAACTGCTGGTGGACATGCCCCAGCAATAGCTCGTGGGCTGCGCGGGCGATTGTGGAATCCTGCAAGATATCCGCCGCAGCATCCGTGCGCCCCTTCGAAAGCAGCCACAGCGCATGCACCGCTTCTGCCGGCGGATGTGTGGCACCCGGGGGACGACACAACCCGCAGACAGCGCCACCCGCTAGGGCGTGAAACGCCCGGTGTGGCCCCCGGGCTCCGCACTGCGCACAATCCACCAAAGACGGCGCCCATCCAGCTTGCTGAAGACTCTGCAGGACAAACTGATCCACGGCAGATACCGGTGGCAGATGCGAATCGGGCGTGGCGAGGGTGTTGAGTGTGGCATCGAGGAGAAAAAAGACCTCAGAATCGCCAAACAATAAGGCCATCTCCAACAGGGCGGACGCGGCGAAAAAGAGGTCCGGATCAGCCACAATGGCGGGCGCGTAAGTGGCCACGGTGGTCGCATCCGTCACATTCGCCAACCCGGAGGGGCCGGACTTGCTCGAGGGGTAGATCTGCACGTTCACCCGGGAAAAGCGATCCAACCTCGCGCCGAAACGAGACTTCGTCTTGCGGATACCCTTGGCCACCCCGCGCACCACACCGTGCTTTGCGGTCAGCATCACCAGAATCAGATCCGCCTCACCCAGCTTGTGGGTGCGCAACACAAAAGCCTCGTCGCGGTAGTTCGGGCGACTACCGTAACGAGGCATGTGGACTTCCTAATTGAGCGAGAGCCCTTAGAAGGACTGGTTGTTGTAACCACCGAAAGGATCGTTGGTGGCAGGGGCCTGAGTGTTGGACTGTGCGAGGCGGTTGTTCATGCTCATCGCAGCCTCCGAGGTGCGGATCTGCGCTACAGAGACTTCCAGAGACACGCGGAACAATGCCAGCATCGTCAGACCCAGCAGCAAGACGATCGGGACACCGAAGATGAGGCCGAATACAGCTTCTGCGCCACCGTCTGCCAACAGTGCCAGGCAGGCGATGATTCCGAAAAGCGTGTACAGGCTGATGACCACCATCGAAATGATGTAAACGGTCTTAGCCACAGATGGGGTGGCGTACTTGGTGAAGCTCAGATCGAACAGAGCGCTGAAGAAGCTGTCCTTCTTGGCACCGGCGATGGGAGCCTGCTGCTGCGGGTAGGCGCCAAACGCGGCCTGGTTCTGGCCGTAAGCACCGTACTGCTGATCCTGACCGTACTGCTGGGTCTGGCCGTAGCCGCCGGACTGCTGATCCTGACCGAACTGCTGATTCTGGTTGAACTGCTGGTCTTGACCGAATTGCTGAGTCTGGTCGTAGCCGCCGAACTGCTGATCCTGACCAAACTGCTGAGTCTGGTCATTGGCACCGAACTGAGTGGTGTGATCCTGGTTGTCCTGGGAAGAACCAAACGAAGAGCCGGCGGCGTGGGAGCCGTAACCGGTGGAGCCGGTGGAATCGTTACTTCCGTTGAACTCAGAGTTGGATGCTGAGTTGGATTCTGGGTTGGAATCAGAGTTGTTGGGATCTTGTGGAGTAGTCATAAGTGTGGGGATACCTTTCCGTCAGTGCCTTACAGTGCCTTCGAGATTCAGATCTAAAACCTACCAGCCTAGAAGCCCATCCGGCCCAGTTGCTTCGGATCAGACTGCCAGTTTTTCGCGACCTTCAAACGCACGTCCAAAAAGACGTTCTGCCCCACCAAATCAATGATCTGCTTGCGCGCATCATGCACCGTCTTGGACAGCCTACGTCCGTCCTTGCCACGCAGTATCGCCTTCTGGCCTTCGCGCTCCACGTAAATCACCGCGTGCACATCCAGCACGCCCTCGCGCGTGGGGTTGGGCAGTACTTCGTCGATCTGCACGGCCACGGAGTGCGGGAGCTCATCGTGCAGCCCGGACAAGGCCGCTTCGCGAATGAGTTCCGCCATGCGGGTATCGCGGTCATCATCGGTGATGTGATCATCCGGGTAGTAGCGCGGGCCCTCCGGAAGATGCTGAACCAGCACATCCATGAGCACCTCCAGCTGCACATCCTTGGTCGCGGACACGGGAACCACGTCGCCGCCCAGCAGATCGTGCAAAGCCAGCAGCTGAGCACCCACCTCATCCTTGGATGCCTTATCCAGCTTGGTCACCACACCCACCAGCGGAGTCTTCGGCGCGGCAGCACGCACAGCCTCCACGATCCAACGGTCGCCCGGACCAATCTTCTCGTCCGCCGCCACGCACATACAGATCAGATCCACATCGGAGTAAGTCTCCTTGACCATCTCATTGAGGCGCTCGCCCAGCAGCGTGCGCGGACGGTGCAGCCCCGGCGTGTCCACCAGAATGATCTGCGCATCCTCGCGGTGCACAATGCCACGGATTGGGTGGCGCGTGGTCTCCGGCTGGTCAGCGGTGATGGCGATCTTCTCGCCCACCAAGGCATTCGTCAGCGTGGACTTACCCGTGTTCGGGCGCCCCACAAAGCTCACGAAGCCCGAGCGGAACCCCTCGGGGGCGGAGAAATCAGCGCGCGCGACAGGGGCATCTACACCCGCAGAGGCATCTGCCATCGCATCCTCGGGTAAAGCGGACTCATCGGGGAAGTCGGGGAAATCTGGAAAGCCAGTAGCCATGGGGTGTCATTTCTCTTGGTGTGAATGGGGTGTGGCGTCGGAGACAGAATCAACACGCTGCACCACCGCGCTACGAATCTTCATGCGACCACGCCTATCGCGGCCACCCTCGAACAAAAAGTGCAGTCCAGCAGTGGTGATCTCGGCGCCGGGAAGCGGAACACGGCCCAGCTCAAACGCGCCCAGACCAGCCACGGTCTCCACTTCCTCGTGTTGCTCATCGGAGAACTCAATATCCGGAGTGTCCTCGAGGATCTCCACGGGATCCTCGTCCAGATCCTCCAGGCTCGTGTCCTCGTCCTCATCGCGGCTTTCCAGCTCGGTGATCATCTCGGGGTCATTGAACAACTCCTCGACTTCCTCCAAGCTCAGACGCGCGACCACGCGGAAACGGCCGTCGCCCAGATCCTCGACAGGAGAAACCTCGGTGGCATCGTACTCATCCGCGATCTCACCCACGATCTCCTCCAGGATGTCCTCGATGGTGATCAAACCAGCGATGCCGCCGTACTCATCCACCAGCAAAGACAGGTGGATCTGCTCAGACTGCATGTCCTGCAGCAAATCATCCAGCAAGCGGGAATCCGGCACGAACTTCGCCGGGCGCATCACCTCCTGAACCTGGATCGCCCGCTGAACATCCGTCACGGAACCGCCAGTACGGGAGGTCTCCACGATGATATCCTTCAGATAGACCACGCCGATCACGTCATCCACGTCCTCACCGATCACCGGCACGCGGGAATGACCAGAGCGGATGCACAGGTTCAGCGCCTGGTGAAGGTTCTTATCGCCCTCAATCCACAGCATCTCCGTGCGCGGCACCATCACGGTGCGCGCCGTGGTGCTGGCCAGGTCAAACACGGACTGGATCATGCGCCGCTCGTCGGATTCCACGATGCCGCGCTCCGAGGCGATGTCCACCATCTCGCGCAGCTCGATCTCCGTGGCGAAAGGACCGTCGCGGAAACCCTTGCCAGGAATCAGCACGTTGCCAGCCTTCACCAGCAAGTGAGAAACCGGGCTGAGCAGCGTTCCCACTGCCAACAGCACAGGAGCGGCCAACAAGCTGACCGTATACGGATTCTTGCGGCCCAGCGTGCGGGAGAGCACGCCGATAACCACGAAGGAATAGATGGTCACCACAGCGATAGTGGCCACGATCGCCCACGTCTCGCTGTCCATCACGCGCAGCAACACAGCCGCCGCCAGCACCGCGCCCGTGACCTCAGAGATGGTGCGCAGCAGCACCAGCAAGTTCACATGCCGCGCCTTGTCCGTCACCAAACGCAGCAGACGCTCCGCACCCGGCTTGTCCTCCTTGACCAGGTTTTCCACCCGCGCCCGAGAGATAGTCACCACTGCGGCTTCCACCGAGGACAGCACACCGCCCAAGGCCAGGGTCAGGAACCCGATGAGGATCCCCACCACCGTTAATGTGTCCATGCGGCTCGCTTTCCGTCGTGCTGAATCATGCTGTTAACCCTTGCCCATGCTGGAGGAATCATCGCGATCCGCCGCGGAAGGGAACGCGCCGGCGCCGGAAGGCTTCGGCCCGAACTTCACGCCGCGCTCCACTTGCGAGTCGTACCAATTGGCCAAGATCTCATTCTGCAGCGAGAACATCTTCTGCTCCTCGGCCGGGGTGACGTGGTCAAAGCCCAGCAGGTGCAGCACACCGTGCACGGTCAGCAGATCCAGCTCGTGAGCCAGCGAATGGCCCGCGCGGGTCGCCTGGCCTTCCGCGAAATCGGGGCAGAGCATGATGTCTCCGAGCATCGCCGGCGAGGTCGGTGGACCATCCTTGCGGCCCCACCCTGGGGTCAGCTCGTCCATCGGAAAGCTCATCACGTCCGTGGGACCAGGCAGATCCATCCATCGAACGTGCAGGTCAGCGATAGTATCCTCGTCCACGATGTGGATGGATAGCTCCGCGGCGGAGTGCACGTCCATCGTCCATAGCGCGTAGCGCGCCACGTCAATCAATTCTTCCTCATTGACCTCGCCGCGCCCGGATTCGTTGAAAACCTCGATGCTCACTGCTTGCCCCTCTTGCTGGTCGCCCTGGTTGCGGCCTGTTCCCGTAGCCGTTCTTTTTCATCTTCTCGACGCAATTCTTCTTCCGCCTCAAAGTGGTCATACGCTGCCACGATGCGGCTGACCAGGTGGTGCCGGACCACGTCGTCCTGATCCAGGCGAGCGATGTGCACCCCATCGACATCGTTCAGGATCTTCTGCGCCACGGACAATCCGGACTCTTGGTGCCCGGGGAGGTCGACCTGCGTGAGGTCGCCCGTGACCACCATCTTCGAGCCGAAGCCCAAGCGGGTGAGGAACATCTTCATCTGCGCCGGAGTGGTGTTCTGCGCCTCGTCCAGAATCACGAAGCTGCCGTTGAGGGTGCGCCCGCGCATGTAGGCCAGCGGAGCCACCTCGATCACGCCAGTTTCCATCAGCTTGGGGATGGACTCAGGATCCACCATCTCCCGCAGGGCATCGTGCAAGGGGCGCAGGTAGGGATCAATCTTGTCCCCCAGCGTGCCGGGGAGGAATCCCAGCTTCTCGCCCGCTTCCACCGCGGGGCGAGTGAGGATAATCCGCTGCACGTCCTTGTTCATCAGCGCCTGCACGGCCTTGGCCATCGCCAGGTACGTCTTGCCCGTACCAGCAGGCCCGATGCCTACCACCACGGTGCTTTCATCGATCGCGTCCACGTACTCGCGCTGTCCCAACGTCTTTGGGCGCACGGACTTGCCGCGGTAGCTGACGATGGGTGCGGTGGACGTGGTTGCTTCTGCGAACGACGCCGAGGTGGATTCATCCACCAGCTGGATCACTCGCCTGGTGGTATCGGGCGTGATCTGAGATCCCCTAGCGGCCAGGGTGATCAGCTCCTGGACGATGCGCCGGGCACGAGAGACTTCCGAGGCCTCGCCACGAATGGTGATGTGATTGCCACGGGTCAGCAGATCCGCGTCCACTGCATCTTCCACGACGCGCAGGTTTTCATCGGCGGCTCCGGCCACCTGCACCACTGCGTCTGGATCTACCTCCACCGTGGAGCTGGCGACCCGAGGGCGAGCAGCGCTGCGCATACGCGCATCAATTGGTGGTGTCATGTCAGCCGATTGTAGCCTTACCCGTCTCGTTTCCCCAGCGTGCAGTCAGTACGCCTAGCGCGCCCAAAGCTACGCTGGCTGCCGTGGCGGTGCGCAACACCTCCGGACCCAGCCGAATGGGCTGTGCGCCCAGCGCGGCAAACTGCTCCAGTTCGTCCTCACTGACACCGCCCTCAGGACCGACCACCAGCACCACGTCTTCCACCCCGGAAAAGTCCACGGCTTGGATCCCCTGGGTGGCGGACTCGTGGAGAATCAAGATTTTTGGTGCGGAGGAGGCGGGGTTGGCGTCGAAAAAAGAACCCAGATCCTGTGGGTGGCGCAACAGCTCCGTGACCTCGGGAAGCAGTAAGCGCCGGGACTGCTTAGCTGCGGAACGGGCAGCATTTTCCCACTTCATCCGCGCTTTTTCTTCCTTGCCGTCCCATTTGGCAATGCTGCGCGAGGCAGCCCACGGAATGATCCGGTCCGCACCCGCCTGGGACATCAGATCCACCGCGAGCTCAGCGCGGTCGGACTTCGGGATGGCCTGCACCACGGTCACGCGTGGCACCTGGCGGGTAACCTCCAGCTGCTCGTCAACCACCACTTGGCCTGCGGACCAGTGCCCGCGGATGGCGCTGCCCACGCCATCGGTGACCACCAGGGGTTCGCCGTCACGCACGCGCTTGACCTCGGTGTGGCGCGCCTCGGCACCCGTCAAGGCAAACGCGGATCCCGCACCGCAATCCTCCGGCAGCGGGTGGATAAAGACCGGATCCATCATCTAGCGCCCGAACTTGGAACGCAGGCGGGAGAACAATCCGCTGCTGCGGCCCTCGGACAAGGTGGCCACGCCCGCGGTCTGCTTGGAGTGCGCGCGCAGCTTTTCCAGCAACTCCTGGCTCTGCTTATCCACGGAGGTAGGAATCATGACGTCCACGTGGGCGATCAAGCTGCCGGAGCCCTCGCGGCGCAACCGCGGCATGCCCAGCCCGGACTGACGGACCGTGGAATTAGGCTGCGTACCAGGGACAACGTTCACGGTGGTCACGGAACCATCGAGCATCGTCACGTCCACCGAGGCGCCCAGAGTGGCGTCCACTGCGGGCACCTGGAGGGTGACGTGCAGGTCATCGCCATCGCGGAGGAAGTAGGGGTGCTCTTCCACGTGGATATCCACGTAAATGTCGCCGTTCGGGCCGCCGCCGGGGCCTACCTCGCCCTTGCCTGCCAAGCGGATGCGCATGCCATCGGCGATGCCGGCTGGCACCGCAATGTCGAGATCGCGACGGGAACGCACGCGGCCATCGCCGGAGCAGTTCTCGCACGGATCCTTGATGATCTCGCCGGTGCCCTGGCAACGTGAACACGTGCGCGCCACCTGCACGCGGCCCAAGATGGAGTTCTGCAGCTCCGCGACCTGGCCCTGACCCTGACAGGTCGGGCAGGTTTCGGGCTCGGACTTGCTGGCAGAGCCGGTGGCATCGCAGACATCACACTGCACGGCGGTATCCACGGTGACATCGCGCTGCACGCCCGTGAAGGCGTCCTCCAGGGAGATCTCCATCTGCAGCAGCGCATCGGCGCCGGGGCGCACGCGGGACACGCGCGGGCCGCGGTCGCCACCTTGGCCGCCAAAGAAGGCGTCAAAGATATCGCCCAGACCGCCGCCGCTGAAGCCACCGAAGCCGCCGCCTGGCTGTCCGCCGAAGCCGCCCTGCTCTTCCGGATCGCCTCCGGCATCAACGATGGAGCGCTTCTGCGGGTCGGTCAGCACTTCCTGTGCCAGCGCCGCTTCGCGGAACTTCTCCGCGGCCTCCTCAGTAGAATTTACGTCTGGGTGATACTTGCGCGCGAGCTTGCGGTACGCCTTCTTAATCTCCGCATCAGTTGCATCGCGATCCACACCGAGGATGCCGTAGTAATCTCGTGCCACGTTTCGGTCTCGCCCCTTCACATCAGGTAGTTGGCATAGTGAGTCCTCGATAACCGTATTTTCTGGAAAGGTTCTTCCAGATAATGTCTATCGAGGTAAGTTAATCAACTCTCACAGTCTACTCGCCCTACTCGCCCGCCAAAATGCGAGACACATAGTGCGCCACAGCAGCCACGCTGGAAATAGTCCCGGGATAGTCCAAGTGCGTTGGCCCCACCACGCCCAGGCTTCCCAGCACGGCAGATTGGCTGCCGTACCCAGCGGAAATGACCGAGGCATGGCGAAGCTCTTCATCCTCGTTCTCCTCGCCGATGCGCACTTGCCAGTTCATGTCTCGCGCTCCGTTAAGCATCTTGAGGAACACCACTTGCTCTTCCAACGCGTCGATCAGCGGGGCGAACTCTCCAGCACCGATGAGGTTGGAGGTGCCAGCCAGGATGAGCTTTTCGTTGGGCCGTTCCAACAGCGTTTCCACCAGCACGGTGGTCACGGCCACGATTGCCACGCGCAATCGCTCGGCCATAGAAGGCCCCTTCGCCTCACCTGCCTGCGCGGAAATCTGGGCGCAGGCCTCATCCAACGTTCTGCCCACCATCGCGCGGTTGACGAACTCGCGCAGCCGGGACACGTCTTCCTCAGACAGCGCTTCCGGAAGGTCCACATTGCGTTGGTCCACGCGCCCGGTATCGGTGATCAGCACCAACAGCAGCCGCTGCGTTCCCAGGGAGACCACTTCGCAGTGCTTGACCCGCCCCACGCGCAAATCCGGCATCTGCACCACTGCCACCTGGCGAGTCAACTGCGCGAGCAACTGCACGCTGCGGCGCAGCACGTCCTCCAAGTCCACGCCGTTTTCCAAAAAGTCCAGGATGGCATGCCGTTCCGCGCGACTAAGCGGCTTGACCCGATGGATGGCATCCACGAACTGGCGGTAGCCCTTGGCTGTGGGGATACGCCCGGAGCTGGTGTGCTGCTGAGTAATGAAGCCCTCGGCCTCCAGCACGGCCATATCGTTGCGGATCGTGGCGGAAGAAACCCCCAGCTTGTGCCGATCCACCAGCATTTTCGAGCCCACGGGCTCCTGCGTGGAAATGAAATCGGAGACGATGGCCCGCAGGACCTCGTTGCGGCGTTGTTCAGTTCCTGCTGACATAAGCCCTCCTCTTTCCTCTGTGTACCGCAGAGTAGCGCCGCTGCGCTTTACTCCTGCGCTTTTCTCCTGCGCCCTACTCCTGCGCCACGATGATATCTGTCACGATACCGTCTGCTAAGTAACGTCCCTGCTCAGTCAACTTGATCCAGGAACCTTCCCCGCTGTTGAACGGGCGATCCTCCCCCGCCTCGCGGGTCAGCAATCCCAGCAAGACGTACTTATCGATCACCGCAGCTACCGCGCGCGCGGAATCGTCCACCACGATCCCCTCGGCCAAACGCAACCCCAGCATGATGCGCTCCGTGCGCAGATCCTGGTCCGTCAGCAGCTCGGTGGAGGTGATGGATGCGGGCTGGTCGATGTGTGCGTCGGACTCAATCAGACCAGCGAAGTACGTACCCGGACGCTTGGCATTGACCGTGCGCGTCAACCCACCTGGGTTGTGCCCGAAGGCCTGCGGCTTCAACGACACGCAACCGTGCGCACCCGGGCCTGCGCCCCACCACTGGCCGCCGCGCCAATAGATGAGGTTGTGCTGGCACTCGCCGCCGGGCTTGGACCAGTTGGAGACCTCGTACCAGGAGAACCCGTGCTCCTGCAGGGCGCGGTCGATCATCGTGTAGCGATCCGCCAGGACGTCCTCATCGGGCGCGGGCAGCTCTCCCCGGCGAACCTTGCGCGCCATCGCAGTGCCGTCCTCCACGATCAGCGAATACGCGCTGACGTGATCCACGCCCGCGCCCAGCACGGCGTCCAGGGAAGCGTGCAGGTCATCGTCGGTTTCGGTGGGTGTGCCGTAGATCAGATCCAGGTTAACGTGCTCGAAACCCGCAGCCATCGCCTCCTGGGCGGCGGCCACAGGGCGGCCCGGCGTGTGCTGACGCTCCAGCACCTTGAGCACGTGCCCAGCCGCGGACTGCATGCCGAGCGAGATGCGGGTGAAGCCTTCCTCACGCAGCTTCTCGAAGTACTCCGGGCTAGTGGATTCCGGGTTGGACTCGGTGGTGACTTCCGCTCCTGGGGCCAGCCCCACCGTGCGCTTGACTGCCCGCAGAGCGCGGTTGAGGCCCTCGTGTCCCAGCATCGAGGGCGTACCTCCGCCGAAGAACACCGTCTGCACTCCCGCGAAGTCCCCGGGCACGTCCCACATCGCCGCGGCCCGGTCCAGCTCCGCTTCCAAAGCGTTCAGGTAGCCAGGGATGCTGTTACCGTGTTGGTCCCCCAGCTCCTGCGGGGTGTAGGTGTTGAAATCGCAGTATCCGCAGCGTGTGGCGCAAAACGGGACGTGGATGTAGAGCCCGTGCGTGGGGTGTGTGGTGGAAAGAGAGTCAGGTGAAACAGCGTCTGTCATGATGTGACTAGACTACTGCGTCCCGCGCTTGGCGCCGCTGGAGGATGCGCGCAACCACCGCATCTACCCGCGCCCGCTCCTGCAGAAACTCCGGTGGAGCCTCGCCTCGCATGGAGTGCGCCAGCGCCGGCTGCCGGTCGATGATCGCCCCGAAACGCCCCGCGATCTCCACGGTGTGCTGGCGCGCCTTCGAGTACGTCTGCGGCAGCAGCACGGACTGCGCCTCCAGCGCCAGGCTGGTCTGCTCCACCACCCATTCGGCCAGCTCAGTCAGCTCGGCGATGTGCCGTTCCACGTTGCTGCGCATCCACAGCCGCCACGCCGCGGTGGAAGCCATCGCGCCCGGTTCCTCCGGTGCGGTCTCCGTGGTGGTTGCGTTGCTATTTTTTTCCGACGCCAACTCCGCCACGTCCGCGCCCGTCTTATGCAGGAAGCTCAGCGTGCGGCCGGGGTGGGGATAGGTGGAGGTGATCCCGGACATCTGCCCGGAGCGGACACCAGAGACGAACGCTTGGCGCAGTCCGTTGAGCTCGGAAAGTTCAGGGCGAACCTCGGAGCGACCTTGCTCCACGATCTCGTCCAGTTCCATCAGACAGTCTTGGACCAACTCTGGGTCCCAATCCCCGATGGCTTGGGAGACGTTATCGATGTACCCGGCTATCTCATCGCCGATGTCATAGATGTTCTGGGTGAGTTCACGAACGCGCAAGGCAGCATCGTAGTGCACGCGTGACACTCCTCTCCCAGTCGCGGCGCTTTTCAGGGCCGGGCCCTAGAAAATTGCTCGCGGGCCGCGTCAGCCGGCCTGCGATATTCACGCCTGCAACCATAAAACAAGGCCACGCCTCCGGGGCGGAGGCGTGGCCGGTGTGGGGCGGACTTATTTGTCCCTATTTGCCGGAGTAGATCCAGGCGATGTCATCCGCGAAGTGCTCTGCCACCACAAAGCGCTTGAGTTTCATGGATGGCGTGACCTCGCCCTTTTCCTCGGAGAAGTCACGGGACAAGATGCGGAACTTCTTGATGCCTTCCGCGTTGGACACGGACTGGTTGGCCTCGTTGACTGCATCCTGGATGGAGGAGCGCAGAATCGGGTTCTTTGCTGCTTCCCTGACTGACGTGTTGGCAGGCAGGCCGTTTTCCTTCTTGAAGCGCTCAAAGGCTTCTTCGTCCAGAGAGATCAGTGCGCCGACGAACTTCTGATCGTCACCCACCACCATGGCCTGGGAGATCAGCGGTGCGGATCGAAGGATGTCCTCCATTGGTCCTGGAGAGACGTTCTTGCCACCGGCGGTGACCAGGATTTCCTTCTTGCGGCCGGTGATCTTCAGGTGGCCGGTAGGCAGCAGCGTGCCTAGGTCTCCGGTCTTGTAGAAGCCGTCTTCGGTGAAGTCCTTCTCCGTGGCTTCTTCGTTCTTCCAGTAGTAAGGGAAGACCACGCTGCCCTTGAGCTCGATCTCACCGTCTTCGGCGATGCGCACGGTGTTGCCGCCAACGGGCTTGCCCACGGTCCCGATGATGTTGTCTGGATCAAAGTTCACGGCGATGGCCGCGGTGGACTCGGTCAGGCCGTAGCCCTCGAAGATGCGCACGCCTGCGCCGCGGAAGAAGTGCATGAGTTCCGGGTTGAGCGCGGAGCCGCCGGAGATGCAGTATTTCAAGCGTCCACCCAGCAGCTTGCGCAACGTGGAGTACACCAGGCGGTCGAACACTAGGTGCTTGGCGCGCAGCGCCAGGCTTGGGCCTTCGGAGCTGTCTTGCGCCTTGGAGTATTCGATTGCCACCTTTTCGGAGGCCAGGAAGATTTTATTCTTGATTCCGCCAGCCTCAGCTGCCTTTGCCTTGGCGCCGGCGTGCACCTTTTCGAAGATGCGTGGAACGCCCAGGATCATGTGCGGCTGGGAACGTTGGAAGGCGTCCAGCAGGGTGGAGACCTCAGACCACAGGGTCTGCTGCCCGCCACCGATGAACACGGTATAAGACACCGCCCGCGCTAGCACGTGCGCAAGTGGCAAGAACATTAGCGTTTCATAACCGGGTCCACAGGCTTCGCCAATAGGGTTCGTGATCAGGCCGCGGACTTCCGAAAGCCAGTTGTAGTGGCTCAGCGCCACGCCCTTGGGGCGGCCGGTGGTGCCGGAGGTGTAGACGATGGAGTTGATGAACTCCGAGGTCATGTCATTGATGCGCTTGTCCAGCTCATCTTGTTCGATGCCCGCGTCCGTGCCCTCTTGGATCAGGTCCTTGATGGCGCCGTTGTTGATGGAGAAGACCCGACGCAAGTGCGCAGTGCCCTCCTGCGGCTCGCCTTCCTTGACGAAAGTCTCCAGGCGCTGGGTGTGCTCGCTGTCTTCCGCAATAGCCACCACGGCACCGGAATCTTGCACGATCCATTCGCACTGAGAGGTAGAGGAAGAAGGGTAAATGGGCACGGAAATGGCGCCACATGCCTGGATGGCGAAGTCCACCAGAACCCATTCGTAACGGGTGCCGGACATGATGCACACTCGATCGCCTGGCTGTACGCCATTGGCCACCAGACCCTTGGCCACCGCATAGGCTTCCTCGAGGAATTCGGACACCGTGACGGTGGTCCATTCAAAGTTCACTGGGCGGTGGAAGCTCACCGCATCTGGCTGCTCCGCAGCGAAATCTCGCGCGGCGGAGATCACTGTCTCGCGTTCGCCCACCGTGTACAGAGCCTCGGAAGTGAAGTCCGTCATTGTTCTCCTCAAATTGACACTCAAGAGTCTTGGTCAGGTTCCCTGGCACTCTTTCGGCTGCGTCCGGCGGCACTTCAAATCAGCGGTGCGAACCGTAACGGTCTGCGTCAGAGTTACTCACGCTTCTAATAATATATATGAGTGAAGCAGATCACGTTCCCACGCTAAATCGCGGGGTGGGTTATTGGCGAACTCCGCTGGCACAGGCATCCCCCAACCGGCACAATGAAACACGTGACTTCCCAGCCCCCACACACCACCGCACCCGTTCTGTCCACCACTGATCGCGAAAAGCTCGTTCAACTTGCACAGTTGTGCGGAGTCTCCACGGGGTACACCGGCCAAGACGGCCAGCGGGTGGAGGTCTCCCCCGCCACGATGATTTTCGCATTGCGCGAACTCGGGGTAGCACTACCGGAACCGGTCGATGGCGAGTCCATTGAGCTCGCTACAACCCGCCTACGCCAGCAACACTTGGAGGCGGTGCTGGAGCCCACCATCACCGCGATCGCCGATACTCACCGCGATATCCGAGTGCATTGCCACGATGGTGACGCAGTGCGCGTCTGGGTAGAAACCGAAGCAGAGGGACATCGCATCGATTGCGTGCAGACGGACACGTGGGTGCAGCCCGTCACCATCGGCGCCACCACATATGGCACCGCCACCTTCACTCTCCCGGCCCTGCCTGCGGGATGGCACACTCTCCATGCGGAAACAGAGGGCGGACAGCAATCTCGCCACGTAAGCTCTACCTTTTTGGTCTCCCCTCCCAGGCTCAGCTCCGCGGAGAAGTTCGCAAAAGAACCGGCGGTCGGCGTGATGGCCCAGCTCTACTCCCTGCGGGACCGAGAATCCTGGGGCATCGGCGATTACCGCACCCTCCACGCCTTCGGCGATGCCTTGCAGCGACTCGGCGGTGCGGACTTTGTATTGGTCAATCCGATGCACGCGGCGGAGCCCACCCCACCGGTAGAAGATTCCCCCTATTTGCCCACCACGCGACGGTTCACCAACCCCATCTACATCCGCGTGGAAGACACCCCGGAATACCGCGCTCACCCGGAACTGCGGGAAACTATCGCAGGTATGAAGGAATCGCTGTCCGAAGTCAACGGTTCCGCAGAAGAGCTGGATAGAAACCCCGTTCTGGCGTCGAAAATAAAGGCGTTGTACCTACTGTGGGCCGCAGGGCTCGGCGAACAACGCGAGGAACATTTGCGCGCCTACCGCGAACGGGAAGGCGAGGGCCTAGAAGGCTTTGTCACCTGGTGCGCGCAGGAGGCTCGCTCCTACGGAGCTGAGCACAACATGGAGCTGAGCGCGGACTTCTATGCATGGGTGCAGATGTTGTGCCAGGAGCAGGAAACTGCTGCTCAGCAGGCTCTGCAGGAGAGCATGCGCATCGGGCTGATGGCTGACCTCGCCGTGGGCGTGCACCCTGACGGCGCGGACGCGCACACGCTGGACAACGTGCTGGCGCCCGGCGCGAGCGTGGGCGCTCCTCCAGACGGATACAACCAGCTGGGCCAGGACTGGTCGCAGCCACCGTGGCACCCGTGGAAGCTGGCTGAGCAGGGCTACAAGCCATGGCGGGACATGCTGCGCACCATCTTGCGCAGCGCCGGCGGCATCCGCGTGGATCATGTGCTGGGTCTGTTCCGTTTGTGGTGGATTCCGCGGATGAGCTCGCCCACGCAGGGCACGTATGTGCAGTATGACCACGAGGCGCTGATCGGGACCCTGGTCCTCGAGGCCGAGCGCGCGGGAGCCGTGGTGATTGGCGAGGACTTAGGCACGTTCGAGCCGTGGGTGCAGGACTACCTGGCCAGCCGCGGAGTGATGGGCACCTCGGTGACTTGGTTCGAGGGCGACGAAAACGGTGCTAAGACTCCAAAGCGCTACCGCCAGCTGGCGCTGACTTCCGTGACCACGCACGATCTGCCGCCCACGGCCAGCTACCTGCGCGGCGGCCACATTGAGTTGCGCGAACAGCTGGGCGTACTCACTCGTGACACGGAAGAAGAGTACGCGGATGACGCGCAGTGGCAACAGCAGGTGCTGTCCACCATGGGCAGCGTGGGAGCTTTCCGGGGGCTGGCCTGCCAGGACTACTTTGGGCCCGGCGGCGGCATCCACAACGAGGCACAGCAGCCCCAAACCGGCCGGAACCAGCGCCCGGGAGGCGCCGACGGTCTAGAGGGCGAACAATCCAGCGGCATCCTCGAAGGCATGCACCGCTTCCTGTCCTTTACCCCCTCGGCGCTCAAGTGCGTGGCGCTGGTGGACATGGTGGGTGACCTGCGCGCGCAGAACCAGCCGGGCACCACGCACGAGCTCTACCCCAACTGGTGCATCCCCCTGTGCGACCACGATGGCACCCCGCTATTCGCGGATGATCTCATTGAGCATCCACTGGCTCGCCGCGTGTTGGCCGCAGCCAAGGGCGAGCTGTAGCGAATAGCTGGTTCGGCTAGAAGATTTGCGTGGCGATCCACGCCACCACGAGCAGCACGATCAGCAGGATCAGTGCCTGGCGGACCTTGGAATGGTGCTTCATGTTCTAGCGGTCCTTTCGGGGAGTGGATTCTTGCGGCGTGTTTACTACTGGCGCGATGCGCTCCGGATCTGTGGCTGAAGTTGGCTGATTCGGCACGGTATCAATGCCCAGCATCGCACGTTCCTCGTGGTTCGGCGGAATCACCCTCCACATCAGTGCATTGAGACCCCATCCCACGATCGCCGCGATGAGCAGCACCACCGCGACCATCAGCGGGGTCTGCAACCACACTGGTAGGTTGATCAGCCATTCAAACATCACCGTTGAATCTTAGCCTCACTGTCCCCCGGCGCCAGTCAGCCCTCGCCGCACCAGCAGTGGTTCCACGCTACGTTGCATTCCGCGGAACATCCAGAAGGCGTCGTCATAATCGATGGTCGCGCCGCGCGAAAGGATCATGCGACGGAATCGGTCGCCAGCGAAGCGCACGTCGTCAGGATCGATCGCCGTTTCTTGTTCTTCTTTATTTTCGACGCCACCGCGAGCCGCTCCGGTATCCACGAAGGCCTGGAAGCCGTCCGCATCCAGCACTTCTGCCCACAGGTAGCTCCAGTAATCCGCGGAGTAGCCACCGGCAAAGATGTGGTTGAAGTACGCGGAGCGGTAGCGAGGAGCCAGCGCGGACTCCATATCCACTCCTGCCTCTTCCAAGGCTCGGCGCTCGAATTCCTCCACGTCCGTGACCTGTTCTGCCTGCTGGGCATCCAGCTTGTGCCACGCCAGATCCAGCCAGCACGCGGCCAAGAATTCCGTGGTGCTAAAGCCCTGTCCCCACTGCGCCTGCTTGGTCACGGCAGCTGCCAGGTGCTCCGGCAGCGGTTCTCCGGTGTCCACGTGCTTGGCATAGTTGCGCAGTAAGTCTGGCTCCAGCGCCCAGTTCTCGTTGATCTGCGAGGGGAACTCCACGAAGTCGCGTGGCACCGAAGTGCCGGACAGGCTGGGGTAACGCACGTCGGACAGCAGTCCGTGCAAGGCGTGCCCGAACTCGTGGAAGACGGTAGCCACCTCGTCCATGCTCAGCAGTGCCTGCTCACCCGCGGCGGGCTTGGCCACGTTCAGGACGTTGACCACCACGGGCAGCTGTCCGATCAGGTTGGACTGGTCCACAAAGCTGCTCATCCACGCGCCGCCGCGCTTGGTGGGGCGGGCGTACATGTCCGTCAGCAGCAGACCGATCTCCGCGCCGGGGTTCAGCGAATCCTCCCCCTCGCGGACTTCCCACACCCGCACGTCCTCGTGGTAGCCAGCGAGGTCATCGCGCGGAGTCACGGTGATGCCGTACAAGCGTTGTGCGGCGAAGAACGCGCCGTCTTCCAGCACGCGGTCCAGCGCGAAGTATTTCTTCAGCTCGGCCTCGTCCACGTCCAGCTCCTCGGCGCGCTGCTGGGCGGACCAGTACGGCCAGTCCGCTGCGGTCATCGGCTGATCGTGTTCCCCCGAAGCGTTCTCTGTAGCGCTGAGCGTCACGTTCCGCTGATCCTGCGCACGCTTGAACTCGCCCCACGCATTGGCCACCGCTGCTGGCGTTAGCTGCCCCAGCAGCTCCTCCACCGCATCCACGGAACCCGCGGTCTCCACCTCGGTGACGTATTCCGCGTGATTGGCGTACCCCAGCAATTCCGCGCGCCGGGCACGCAGGCGGACAATCTCCAGCAGCGTCTCCTGGTTCTGCTCGCCGCCCCGTCCCAGCGACGCTTCATGCACCAGTTGGCGCGCCCGAGGGTTGGCCAACTCCTCCAGCACCGGCTGTACGCTGGGCAGACCTAGGCGAATCAACCAGCCCTGCTGCCCGGAACTGGCCGCGTCTTCGGCAAACCGGCGCTGTGTCTCCTTGTCCAGGCCTCCCAGCAAGGACTCGTCCGTCAACAACACCGCAGAAGCCTCAGTGGAGGCTTGCAGGTGGCTTCCGAATTGGGTGGTCAGGGTGGCGAGTTTGGCGTCGATACCACGAAGATCCTCGCGCTCCTGCGCGCTCAAATTCGCACCACCACGCACGAAACGGCGACGCCAATACGTCTGCAGAGCCTCCTCCTCGCTGCCCTCAGGAGCAGCAGGGATCGCCTGCACTCGCTCCCACAGCTGCTCGTTGAGCAGCATGTCGCTGACATGCGCGGCCAGCTCCGGCGAGACGGTCGCCTCTACCTCGCGCACTTCAGGGGTGGCCATCGTGCCCGCATAATTGAACACAATCGCCAGCACCCTGTGCAGCATCTGCCCCGCTGATTCCAGAGCCTCGAAGGTGTTTTCCCACGTCGGCTCCTCCGGATTCTGGGAAATTGCCGTGATCTCCGCAGCGTGATCCGCCAACGCAGTGCGGAACGCGGGGACCAGACTGTCCACCTGAATCTGGGCAAAATCCGGGAGCTCGTAAGGCAGTTCTGATGGGGTGACAAAATCTTCCATAGTCACCACTGTAACCACCCTCCCCGCTAGGATCGCAGACCATGAGCCTTGCCCCGGAACCGAATCCTGAGTTGGACGTATCAACCCACCTAGGCACGTATCGCGGGTGGAGTGGACCCAGGGCCTCGCACTGGTCGGCCATCGAATACGCCGAGCCGCCGCGCACCGTGAAAGAAAAATTCAGCCCCACGCGGCCCGCCGAGCCGTTCACCGGGGTACGGGAGTGCCTACCGCACGCGGACATTGGCCGCCACACTTTGTCCGTCACCGCTCCCGCCGGCCCAGTGGATCCGCAGGCTGGTTTGCCAGTCATCGTGTTTGTGCACGGCGGTCGCTTCCAGTCCGGCCACGCCAACGGCCCGTGGTACCGCGGCGATGCCTTCGCGGAATCCGGGTGCATCGTAATCAGCGTGAACTACCGCTACCGTTTCGAGGGATTCTTGCCGTTAGAAGGCGAACCTCTTCCTTCTGACTTCGGTGCCAATTCTTCCAAGGCAAACCCCGAGCCGCCCTACTACCGCGCCGTTGAAGACTTGATCACGGCCCTGCGCTGGATCCGGGACAATATCTCCGCGTTCGGGGGAGACCCGCACAACGTCACGGCCATGGGCCAATCCGCAGGAGGCTCCCTGATCACCTACACCTTGGGCAGCCCGCGCGCCCGCGACCTGGTGCAGCGCTGCGTGATTCTCTCCCAAGGCCTGCCCCGCGTTCCCTGGACGGCGCGCACCCGCATGGCCCGGCGCGCGCTGCGCGGACCGCTGTCCTTTGAGCACGTCAGCACTTTGTCTGACGAGCAGGTGGCGCACGGATTTTCCCGCTACGCCCGCCGCTACTTCGATGACTGCGCCATCGGCCTATTTCCCCACTCCCCGGAAAACATGCCGCCGATCCCCGTGCTGATCGGCACGCTGCGCGACGAATTCGTTCGGATGGGCGTAGCAGAGCGCTTGGACACGGCCTACCGCGAAGGCAACCCCGTGACCCGAGCGCTGGCAGACAGGGCCATCCGACTTTTCTCGAGGAGTTTGGGAGTGCCGAGTGCAGCGTCGAAACAAGAAAAGAAGGCCTGGCGCGAGTACTGCGACAGCATCGAACCACCGCGTCCACTAGGCCGGGCGATTGGCGATGCGGCGATCCGGAAGTTCGACGTGGCCACGATGGAAGCCCACGCCCCACAGGCTCCCACCTGGGTCTACGAGTTCCACGGCGGTGCGGGCGACGTGCGCGCCCGCGGCACAGACGCCCAGCACTGCGCGGACATTCCGCTGGCGTTTAACTGCTTGGACGTGGCACCCGTGTCCATCGCTCGCTTCTGCGGACCCAATGCACAGCAACGCCTGCAGCCATTAGCGGATCGTTTCCACCATCTGATCGTGGATTTTGCCCACGGCAGCGAACCAGACTGGCCCACCTTCCATCCGGATACTGGGCGGCTGACTAAGCAATTCGACATGTCCACCTGTGCCGAGGACCTCGTGGAGGATGCGCATGGTCCTGTTCGCCGCTTCTTCCTGGAAACGTACAGTAGAAAACATGTCTAACTCGCAACCCACTACCCCGTCCCTGCACGTCCCCGATGTCGCCACGTTGCGCGCCCGCGGCACCATGAAGTGGACGCGGTATCCAGAGGATGTGCTGCCGTTGTGGGTGGCCGAGTCTGATTTCGATACGTGCCCGCCCGTGCTTGAGGCTGTTAGCGATGCGGTGCATCGCCAGTACTTCGGCTACAAGGGGGACGGCCGCCCCGTGGAGGAGGCGCTCGCCGCATTCAGCGAGGATCGCTTTGGTTGGCAGATCCAGCCCGAGTGGGTGCGCGTAGTTCCGGACGTGGTCAAGGGCGTGGCCGTTGCTGTGGACGAGCTCACGCCCGCCGGTTCCTCCGTGGTCGTCCCGCTGCCGTCCTACTACCCATTCTTCGACGTGCCGCGCTCCACGAACCGCCCCACCGTGCATATCCCGATGATCGTTGTGGAGCGCGAGGGCAAGTCCGAGTGGACCTTTGATTTCGACGCCATGGAGAAGGCATTTGCCGCCGAGGATGCCGCGCAGCCAGTGGGCGCGCTGATACTGTGCAGCCCGTATAACCCTCTGGGCAGGGCTTTCCGTGCAGAGGAACTGAACCGCATCGTGGAGCTGGCGGATACCTACGGCGTGCGAATTATCTCTGACGAGATTCACGCGCCGATCGTCTACCCGGGCGCCACGCACATACCTACCGCATCTTTGAGTGAGAGGGCTGCGGAGCTGACTGTGACGGTAACGGCCACTTCCAAGGGCTGGAATACCGCGGGCCTGCACTGCGCGCAGATGATCTTCACCAATCCTTCGGATCGCGAAAAGATGGCGAACGTGCACAACCTGGGCACGGGTGAGGCATCCACGCTGGGCCTGATCGCTGCGGCGACGGCCTACAACGAAGGCCGCGAGTGGCTGGACGAGGAAGTGGCCTACTTGAGCGGCAACCTGGACCTGCTGGAAGAGCGCATCCCCGAGGTGCTCCCGGGTGCTACGTTCATCCGCCCGCAAGCCAGCTACCTGCTGTGGATTGATGTTTCCGCAGTGCCCGGTTTGGCGATCCAGCCGGCCAAGACCCTGCTGGAGACGGCGCGGGTCGCTGTGTCCGAGGGATCGGTGTTTGATCTGGGGCGCGACGGGCACATTCGCCTGAACTTTGCCACCTCCCGAGAAATCCTGAATGAGGCCTTGGACCGCATAGGCGCAGCCGTGCGCAACCTTCAGTAGCAACTCTTGTCCGGGTGGCAGTTATGCTTGCCCGTATGTTCAAGGCCTTTTCCAGAATTCTTCGTTTTACCCGTGAGCTGTGGCCCCTCTATGTGCTGGTGATGATCAGCTCCGTGGCCACGGCACTGCTGGCGCTGGCCACGCCATTCCTGGTGGGGCGAGCCACTGATGTGATCGTGGAAACGTTGCGCAACGATTCCCCTGCCGAAGCCGCCATGAAGAGCATCATTTTGATCGCTCTGGCTCTGCTGGCAGTGGAGCTGACCAGCACGGTTGTGCGAAACGTGGGTGGCTGGTTCGGCGATGTGCTGTCTACTCGGATGCGCCAGATCCTGTCCGATCGTTACTACGCCAAGCTGCTGTCCTTGCCACAGAGCTACTACGACAACCAGGTCACGGGCACCATCATCTCCCGCCTAGACCGATCAATTTTGGGGTTGACGGACTTCGTCAACTCTTTTGCCAACAACTTCTTCTCCATGTTGCTGACAGTGGTGATGATTCTGGGCATCACCGCCGCCTACTATTGGCCGCTGGCTCTGCTGCTGGCCATCATCTTCCCGATGTACCTCTACTTCACCACCCTGACCTCCAAGAAGTGGATGGTGTGGGAGAAGGAAAAGAACTCCAACATCGACCTCGCCCAGGGCCGCTTCGCCGAGGTTGTAGGCCAGGTGAAGGTGGTGAAGTCCTTCGTCACCGAGTTGCGCGAGCTCAGCCTGTTCCAGAAGCACTTCAGCAACGTGGTGGACCTAACCCGCGGGCAGTCGCGGTACTGGCACATGATGGACATCATCCGTCTGGGCATCATGAACCTGATCTTCTGCGCCATCTACTTCACCTTGTTCTGGCGCACGCTGACCGGGCACTTCAGCCTGGGCGACATGGTTCTGCTGCTGCAGTTCGTGGTGATGGCCCGCCAGCCAGCACAAATGATGAGCTGGTTGGTGGACACCGCCCAGCGCGCGGCTGCCGGTTCCATCGATTACTTCAAGGCCATGGACGAGCTCGAGGAAAAGTCCGCCAACCCGGTGCTGGTAGATGCCTCCCGTCCGGGTGGTGCGATGAGCATCTCCGAGGCAGACGTCAACGCGTCCGTGCGTCCTCGTATGCAGGCGCCGGCGACCGGACCGGTCATTGAGTTCGACGACGTCACCTTCGAATACATAGAGGGCGAGCCCGTGATCCACAACGTGTCCTTCTCTGCCTCCAAGGGACAAAAGATCGCTCTAGTCGGTGAGTCCGGCGGCGGTAAGTCCACGCTGGTCAACCTCCTGCTGGGGCTCTACTCCCCCACCAGCGGCGCGCTACGTGTGTGTGGCCAAGAGCTCTCAGATACCACCGCCTCGGAGCTGCGCAGCTCCGTGGGCGTGGTCTTCCAGGAGCCCGCACTGTTCTCCGGCACAGTCCGGGAAAACATTGCCTACGCCCGTCCGGATGCCACCCAGGAGGAAATCGAAGCAGTGGCTAAGAAGGCCTATGCGCACGATTTCATCTCCAACTTCGCACAGGGCTATGACACCCTCATCGGCGAACGAGGCCTGCGCCTATCCGGTGGACAGAAACAACGCATCGCGGTGGCTCGAGCAATGCTCAAGGACGCTCCCGTGCTGGTACTGGACGAGGCAACCTCCGCCCTAGACACCAAGGCCGAGCGCGTAGTCCAGGCCGGTCTGGAAAAGCTCATGGTGGGGCGCACCACGCTGGTCATCGCCCACCGGCTGTCCACGATCGCGAATGTGGACATCATCGTCACCCTGGATCAGGGACGCGTGGAAGAAGTAGGCACGCCCGCGGAACTGGCAGTCTCTGGCGGCATCTACTCCGAGCTTCTGCGCTTGACTGCCTCCAGCTCCGCCGCGGATCGCGAGCGGCTCAAGCGGTTCGGCTTCCACGATGGGGCTGAGGATGATGAGGATGAAGACGAGCTTGGCGTCGAACTCAAGGAAGACGAGCAAGGCGCAACCTCGCAGACCACATCCACCACCAATTAGGTGACTTGGCACCGTAAAGGTGCCTGCAGGCTGGCAGAACTAGGCTCAACGGCGAAGATACCGCAGGTAGGACTACAATTAGAACCTATGACTGAATCATTCCCATTGACCATCACCGAATTCGAGGATCGACAGGGAAAGACGATCGCCGTCGGCTCTGACGAAGCCAAGGCTGCAGAAAAGCTGACTCGTGAGAACGACCGCGGCCACGTCTTCCACAGCTGGTCCGCGCAAGCCAAGATCAACCCACTGCCCGTGGCCAAGGCCCAGGGCTCGTGGTTTTATGACTACTCCGGCAAGGGTTACTTCGACGCCGGCTCCCAGCTCGTCTCCGCCAACCTGGGGCACGACCACCCCAAGCTGGTCGAGGCTATAAACAACCAGCTGGGCCGCGTCACAAACCTCAACCCTGCGTTCGCCAGCGACGTGCGTGGCGAACTAGCCGAGGAAATCGTCCGCAAGGCACAGGGTGATTTCTCCCACGTGTTCTTCACCAACGGTGGCGCGGATGCCGTGGAGCACGCCATCCGCATGGCCCGCAAGCACACCGGCAAGGCCAAGATCCTGACCGCCTACCGCAGCTACCACGGCGCCACCGGCTCCGCGATTATGGCCACTGGCGAAGCTCGCCGCCACGGCAACCCCACCACCGACGGCGATATCAAGCACTTCTGGGGACCATTCCTCTACCGTTCCGCCTTCCACGCCACCACCGAGGCCGAAGAGTGCGAGCGCGCGCTGCAGCACCTCGAGGACACGATTGACTTCGAGTCCGACGTAGCCGCGGTAATGGTGGAATCCATGGTTGGCTCCTCCGGAGTCATCGCCCCACCCGAGGGCTACCTGAAGGGCATCCGCGAGATCTGCGACCGCAAGGGCATCCTGTGGATCGCCGACGAAGTCATGGTTGGCTTCGGCCGCGCGGGCCGGATGTTCGCCTACGAAAACGGCGGCGAGGACATCCAGCCTGACCTGATCACGTTCGCCAAGGGCGTCAACGCTGGTATCGCTCCGCTGGGTGGCGTGGTCATGACTGAGGCCATCAAGTCCACGTTCGACGAGACTCCTTACCCGGGCGGATTGACCTACTCCGGTCACCCACTGGCGTGCGCTCCTGGCGTGGCTGCGCTGAAGGTCTACGACCTAGAGAACATCTACTCCACCGTGCGTGAGCTGTCGTCCAGCTACCTGGAGCCACGCCTGCGCCAGATCGCAAAGAAGCACCCGTCCGTGGGCAACGTGCGCGGCACCGGCTTCTTCTGGGCGCTCGAATTCGTGAGCGACCAAGAGGCCAAAACCCCGCTGGGCGCTGAGGCTATGAGCGCGCTCGGCGCGGCAGCGAAGGAAGCAGGTGTGTGGCCAATGGTCTCCGGCCACCGCGTGCACATCGCTCCTCCGCTGACCTCTTCCGCTGCTGAGCTGCAATTCTTCCTCGATGTGCTGGATAGCGCCATCGACAAGGCAGACGCCGCTCTGTAGTCAATACTTGCGATTCAATAGCCGCATTTAGGCACAAAGAAAGGAGGGTCGAGGTTTTCACCTCGGCCCTCCTTTTGTGCTCAGTGCGAGAATTCTACAAGGAGTAGAAGTTCTTACTTCTCGCCTGCGTCGCCCAGAACCTTGTTCACGCCATCGGCGATCTTGTTCTTGGCTTCGTTAGCCTTCTCCTTGGCACCAGCTACGGTCTGGTCAGCGCGGCCTTCGTTCTCCAGCTGCTCGTTGCCCGTTGCGGAGCCAGCAGCTTCCTTAGCCTTGCCGCCCAGACCTTCAGCCTTGTTCTTCAGTTCATCAGTAGACATAAAGCTTCTCCTTTTGCCTTTGTGACCCCTGCGAGGGGGCTTGCTCTTTCGATCGTAGCGAAAAAGCAAACCGAAGCTATGTAGCCTGCAAACTGCCAGGAAAGTGACAGATTACTGGCACCTTCCTACTTGGAGTAGTCGTAGAAGCCCTTGCCGGACTTACGTCCAGTGTGGCCTGCAGTCACCATGCGGCGCAGCAGTGGGGGGCATGCGTAAGAGGGATCGCCGTACTCCTTGTACATCACGTCAGCGATGAAGGCGCAGGTATCTAGGCCAACCATGTCCGCCAGGGTCAATGGACCCATTGGGTGGGAAGCACCCAGCTTCATGCCGGTATCGATGTCTTCTGGAGTAGCCACGCCCTGCTCCACCATGCGTACTGCGGAGAGCATGTAAGGCACCAGCAGGAAGTTCACGATGAAGCCGGAACGGTCCTTAGCGCGCACGGCCGTCTTGCCCAGGGTCTCGGTCGCGTAGCCCTCTGCGCGCGCGATGACCTCTTCATCGGTGGTCAGCGCGGGGATGACCTCGACCAGTGGCAGGACAGGGACGGGGTTGAAGAAGTGCAGGCCGATCACGCGGCCAGGTTTCTTCGTTGCCGACGCAATCGTCTGGATAGGCAGCGAAGACGTGTTGGAGCACAATGCTGCCTTGGGATCTTCCACGATCTCATCCAGCTGAGAGAAGACGTCCTTCTTGACCTCTTCGTTCTCGATGACCGCTTCGATAACGATCTCGCGGTCAGCGAAGTCCTTCAGCTCAGTGGTGAAGGTCAGGCGACCAAGCGCTGCGTCGCGATCCTCTTCGCTGAGCTTGCCACGCTCAACAGCCTTGCTGAGGGACTTCTCGATGCGACCCTTGCCTGCGTCGGCAAACTCCTGCTTGGCGTCCCAGACCAGAACGTCACTGCCAGCCTTGGCTGCAACCTCTGCGATTCCGGAACCCATAAGACCTGCACCGATAACACCTACGCGCTGAACCATTGTCACTCCTTATTTGTTGGGGATGTGATTTATCCATATCTAGCCTAGTTGCGAGTTAAGGAAGATGGGGAGACTCCCCTCACTTATGTGAGTTTTCCTTAAGGCTCGCGCACTCTCTGAACGGCTAAGACTTTTCCTCCGTAGAGCTCTCCTGAGACTCACCGCCGACAGAACTATCGGTTAATCCCTCCGTATCGTCCGTAACTTGACCCACCACACCGAGGTCACCTTCAACGCGTACGTTGCCGGGGATGATCAGGTTGCCCTCTTCGTCATATTCGAAGCGAGGCAGTTCGTTGCCCTCTTCGTCATAACCAGGGGCTGGCTTGGACTCATACATCTCCAGCTTCTCCGCAGAATCCGCCTTACCCCACTCGCGGGTGTTTGGCTCGGGACGGTACTGCATGTCGTCCGACATACCGCGGACCAGCGAATACATCATCACGAAGAAGACCAAGAAGAACGGGAACCCAATGATGATCACGGTCTCCTGCAACGCCGTAATGCCGGCGTCTGGAGACATGACCAGGATCGCTCCTGCCACCGCACCGATGGCGATGGCCCAGCCCACGCGGTAGTACGTGGGGGTCTTGTCCTCCTCGCCAGCGGCGAACATGTCATTAATCAGCGCGGCGGAGTCAATGGAGGTGACGAAGAAGATGGCCACCACAATCAGCGCAACGATGGAGGTAAACGTGCTCAGAGGGAAGTAATCCAGGAAGCCGAACAAGGCGAATGCTGTGTCACCTTCGTGGACAACCGGGTTGGTCAGCGAACCTGGATCCTCGCGCTCGATGTGCACGCCAGCAAAGCCAAAGATGGCAAACCAAATGATGGTGAACAAGGTGGGCGCTACCAGCACACCACCGACGAACTCACGGACCGTGCGTCCGCGGGAGATACGGGCGGCGAACATGCCCATGAATGGCGACCAGCAGATGGTCCACGCGAAGTAGAAGACCGTCCACATGCCCTGCCAACCCGGGTTGACCTCCATGGAGTCTGACCAGAACATCAGCTTTGGCAGCCACTCCGCGTAGATGGACACGGAATCCAGCGTGCCGCGCAGCAAGAACAGGGTCGGTCCCACAGCCAGCACGAACAGCATCAAAGCTGCCGCCATCAACACGTTGATATTGGAGAGCAACTTAATGCCCTTTTCCAAACCAGCGGCCACGGACAGGCAGGACACGCCCACGATCACCACGATGATCGCGATCTGCATCCACGCCACGGTCGGCGCTCCGAAGACCTTCGCCATGCCGGAGTTGATCTGCAGCACGCCCAGGCCCACGGACACGGCGATACCGAACACGGTGCCCACGATGGACAGCGCATCGATGACCTTGCCTGGCCACTTGTAAATCGCTCCGCCCAGAATCGGCGAGAAGATCGAGGACAGGCGTGGCGGCAGGTTGCGCTTGTAGATGAAGTAACCCATGCCCAGGCCGGGCAGAGCAAAGATCACCCACATGTGCAGGCCGAAGTGGAACATGGTGAAGCCGATGGCCTCGCGGATGGCGGGGAGCGAGCCCGGTTCCGCGTCCTGCATCGGCACGTTGGTCATGTGGTTGAGCGGCTCGGCCACGCCCCAGAACATGAGCACGGAGCCCAGCCCGCCGGCGAAGAGCATGGCGAACCAGGACGGCGTGGAGTGCTCTGGGCGTTCGCCATCCTGGCCCAAGCGCATGCGGCCGTATCCACTGACGAACAGGAAGACCAAGAACAGGAATGCGATGGAGACACCACCGACGTACAGCCAGTTCAGGTTCGTGAGCAACCAGTCCGAGACGTTGCCCAAGCCGCTGGCCGCTTGGTCCGGGAAGATGATGGTGGCGGCCACGAACAGGACGATGAATCCTGCGGCCAACCCGAAGATGGTCGGGTCTACCTTGCCGTTCTTTTTCTCTTCTTTATTTTCGGCGCCAGCCTTCGCTGCATCCGCAGCGTGTGGCGTGGACTTACTTGGCGTGGTGCCGGGCGAGTTCGAGCCCATGGCAAACCAACATCCTTTCTAGAAGTTCCTGCAGGTCGCAGTGCTGGCTGAGCCTGCGGTGTCTTGTAGTGGTGGAAAGTTCATTTCCCTGTACTCAGGCCACGTTACCTACGCCCCGAGACATCTTTGCCTGTTTGCACACATCTTTTTTGAGGATTTCTTAACCCGCATATAGGAACAACCACAAGTGAACCTCTAATGACCTGTCAGAGCGGTCACAGCTTCTTTCAAGATTCTCGCCTTAACGTAGTCATCACTGGTCAACAGAAAGGAAGCAATTCACGAACGGTCATTTTTCTCCTCTTGAAACGTCAGCACTGAAGCCCCTGGGATCCGCATGGACCTGGGGGTTAAGTGTTTCTGCAGGTCAGTCGATCGTCAGAGCGTTGTGGCGATTGCGTGAATTGTGGCGGTTTTTGTGGCTGCGTGACCTCGTGCGGGATTTTTGCGGGATCGCCCAGCCAATCCGGACATCAGGAAACCCCCACCGGGGAGCCGAAGGTGGCTCAACCACAGCATGGGTCTCCGTTACGCGGCCTTTCGGGGGAAGTGGCCACCACCAACGCTAAATCCACCAACCACACACCGCACGGCAACCACTCCAGGACACAGAAAAACGCCCCTCTCAAACCAGCCATACGGCCAGCCCAAGAGGGGCGCTATTCTTCGCTTTTCAACGCTTACACAGCAGACAGGCGCGCTGAGAGTGCGCAATCCATAGGAAACTTTGGATGGCCACGGCAGGTGCTCTCCCAGCCGGTCAGGCACAGTAGGGGGGCGCTCCCTCGCGCCCATTACGATCCCACGACAGCCAACCTGCCAGCGTCTCCATTGCCAAAGTAAAAAGAGCCCCGAGGTCGTCAATGGTCTCTGCCGTGCTTACGATCACCCCGCGGTGGAAGGACTCGTGGAGACCGGCTACGTCTACCCGCACGAGGTGGAAACCCCCGGCGTGAACCTCGTGCTCCCCAAGGCCACGAACCGGCAGCTGCTTGAGGAGGTCAACCGCCGCTCCGACCCGGAAGCTCGCCACCTATTCACCGCCACAGATGACAGCGATGTAGTGGATCTGAACGAGGGCGCTGCAGTGTTCGAATTTCCCGGCAAGCCTGTCTCGCCTGTGTGGGATGGTGACGGTATGCCGCCGGATGCGGCGGCGGACGATAGTGAGGAAGTGGGTGGCACGCTGGATGATCTCGATCCATGATCTGCAGGACATGGCCCACCTCCTGGGCGTGACCCTCACCCACCATGACGAGGGGAAGAAGGGTTGGTACTCCCCGAGTCTCCGTACGATTTCCACTCGCCGTGGCATGGCGGTGGGGGATTATAAGTCCACGCTGGCCCACGAAATCGGACATGCGATGTACCGCGACGAGCGCACATCGAATGGACATTTCGATCAGCGTCAAGAAACAAGAGCAGACAGGTTCGCCGCGAAACTGTTGATCAGCGAAGCTGGTCTGCTGCACCTCGCACCGTGGCGCGGCAACGACCTCCGTAGCCTCGCCCTAGACCTTGAAGTAACCCCTAAGCTGCTCTGCACATACCTGCAGCAGCACCCGAACCTCGTGAAAGAATATGCAGCATGAACACACGAAAAGTCGCCCTCATGTCAATCACGGTTTCCACAATGCTCTTAGGCGCGTGCACCGCCACTCAAAGCGAAACGCCTACCGACTTCCAAAGCGAAGCGCAACGTGATGAGGCGCTAGGCAAATACGCGTGCAAAAAGATGCAAGTGGATGATCCCGGCTTCGTGTACTCGGCAGCAGGAGGCCGCGCAGCTAAAACGGCTTCAGATAGCTTAGAGCGGGCAGAAATAATCCGATCCCAGCTAATGGCAATCAACATGGACTTAACCCCCACTTGCACGGAGGGGGAACCCGGCTATTTCCCGTGGTTAGAGGACGGGTACAAGGAACAGCTAGGCATCAAGTTCGACTACCAGACAGCCAAGGATGCAGGAGTGGTGTAGTTAGTGGCTTCAACCAAGAGCTACAAAACCGCAAAACAGTCGAAACTCACTGCTAGTACCACCCACACCTCATGAAAGATGAAGTCGCATGAACACACGAAAAGCCCTCCTCGCCCTCGCAGCCATTCCTGCCCTAACCCTCGGCGCGTGCGGGCAGGAAACTGAAACCGAACCTGCTCCAAGCAGCCTTCCGCAATCGGAATCACCCGCTCAGAATGCAGTAAAGCCTCTGAATCTTGGTGAAGAAATCACTATCGAGAACTGCAACGGTGGCGGCCCGTGCGAGGTCAAAGTGACCTTCGATGACATCAAGCTCACCAAGACCTGCCCCCATGGAGTTTCCTTCCCAGACATGGAGTCGATGGATCCTGAGGGGACGCAATACCTCACAGTCTCCGGCAAGTTCGAAGTTGTGAGCAGCCTGAGCAATTTCAGCCTTGAAGAAACTGATTTTCAGGGAGTCACCAAGGACGGCGTTGCTGCAGAACCAGGGATTGCATATGACTGCGACGATCTCGGTGTCGACCAAAACCTAGATAATCCGGTAGACCCTGGACTGACCCGCAAGGGTGAGCTGACCATGGCGGTTAAGCCAGGCCTAGAGAAGATTCAATTCTCGACAATGTGGGATGAGAACACGTATGAGTTCGATATGTCGAAGTTGAAGCTAGAAGACGGATCTGGCGAGGTGCCGGGATACGCGATGGGCCAGACTGAGCCGGAGCAGCAGGTTCCAACTCAGGTTGAAACGCCACAGCCAGATCCGGTGTTCAACTCACCAGGCGATGGGTACCAGTGTCCAGGCACTGATGCGTTTGTCGATAATCCGGCTGATTGTACCTCGCAGAACCTCGGCGGCGATCCTGCTTACGACGAGATGTATCCGGGTGGCTACCCCCAGCAGCCGTCTCCTCAGCAGCCCTCCCCCTGGGTTCAGGGACAGATCGACTGGAACAACTGCATCCAGGGCGGGAACACACCAGATGAGTGCGCCGAAATGCTGAACTAACGAAAAGAAGCCCCTCCTGGCCGTTGCGTGGCTGGGAGGGGCAAGTTGTCCCCTAGACGTAGGAACAAGGAGAAGTCTATATGAGTGTGCAGAAACGCACCACGAAGGCTGGCAAGCCCCGGTGGGTGGCCCGGTACCGGGATCCTGCGGGTAGGCAGCATTCTAAGACTTTCGCTGTACAGCGCGAGGCGAAGGCATGGCTGGCCGATCAGGAGCAGGCATTGAATTCTGGCCGGTGGGTCGATCCACCGCTAGGCACGGTGACGGTGCAGGCTTTGGTGGATGAGTGGGCAGGCTCAGCGACGCGGGTTAATACATAGTCGGCGCGGGAGCACACGGCGCGGAACCTTGGAAGCCTAGGCGAGATGCCGGTGGCGCGGGTGCGCAGGTCGCATGTGCAGGCGTGGGTTAATGGTCTGGCCGATGGTACGGGCGCAGTGTCTGGTAAGAGTTTGGCGCCTATGTCTGTCCGGTCGTTGTTGAAGCATCTGCAGACGGTGCTGCATCAGGCCGTGTTTGATGGGCTGATCCCTGAGTCGCCGGCGAAGAGGATCCATACTGAGGCGGTCAGCGGGAAGGTGGACCCGGATAGGATCCCTACTCCTGAGCAGGTGGCGGACCTGATCCGCGCCGCGGGGAACTTGCAGCGTGGGAATGCCCCGGCGATTGTCACGGCTTTGGCCGGCACTGGGCTGCGGGTGAGTGAGCTCTGCGGCCTGAGGAAGGGCGATGTGGAGTTCTTGCAGCGCCGTATTCAGGTCCGTCGGCAGATGGGTGTGGATCGCACTGCAGGGCCGCTCAAGACGCTGGCGTCTAGGCGGACTGTGCCGCTGCTGCAGGATGTGTCGATGGCTTTGGCGCCGCTGTGTGCGGGCAGGGCGGATGAGTCGATCTTCTTGCGTCCGGATGGTCAGCCGATGACGCGGGTGGATGTGGAGAGCAACTTCGCATCGCTGCGGTGGTCGACGGGGATTGCGGTCACGCCTCACTCGATGCGGCATTTCTTTGCGTCTGGATTGATTGCAGCGGGTGTGGATGTGCGGAGTGTGCAGGCGGCGCTTGGTCATGCGTCTGCGACGGTGACGCTTTCCACCTATGCGCATCTGTGGCCTGATTCTGCTGATCGTGTAGCGCGTGCGGGTGAGGATTTGATGTGCACTTTGCGTGCACTCGATGGGGTTAATGCCGATGGCGTGGATGGAGATGTGCAGGTCAGCGAGTGATTGGTGCTGATCGGTGTCTTTTCCTCTTGAAACGTCAGCACTGAAGCCCCTGGGATCCGCATGGACCTGGGGGTTAAGTGTTTTTTGATGATGTTCGTGAGGTGTCTTGACGCTCGCCCCGCGCGACCGTTTCCAAGATGATCCCTCGGAACCCTTCCAGAAAAACCACTGCAATCCGCCCGGCCAGTACCATTACCGTTCGTGAGCACAGACGCACAGTATCTTGAGCAACTCATCCGCGACGTCCGCAGCGCGATCCAGCACCGCGACGCCACCCAGTGGCGTCTAGACACCATCAGCTCCGGCGGCACCGCCCCGACGATCGGCAGCGATGACGATGCCCGCGTCTTTGCCTTCCCACCCACCGCGGAAACCGCCGCCTACCTGGCACAATTCCGCAATATGAACTTCGGCCAGCTCCGCCAGGACCTCGCGGGGATCCAGCTACCCGTCCTCAACCAGTTCGAAGCGCAAGCCAACGAAGCACGCAAAACCAGCGCCTACCGCGGCCTGCGCCGCATCTTCTCCTCCCGCCCCATCGAAGGCGAGCAGGTCGTCGCGTGGATGGAATCCGTCAACGTCCCGGCCATCCATTCCATCCTCTCCGGCATCGACGCCGCCCTGGGCTCCACGGATCGCAACGAGTTCATCAACCTCCATCCGGAATCTCTCCGTGGTCAGATCGAGGCCGACCTGGTGTGTCTCACCGGGTGGCCCGTGAGCTGGGTCGACGCCAACCTCGTCAATCGCCACGTCCAAGCCTTAGGGTCCATACAAGCGGCCCGTGCCACTGAGCACGCTTTGGAAGCCACCGTGCAGAGGGCAGCCCGAGAGCTCAATACCGCCCAGGCACAGGCGGAACTCAACCGGACTGATGTATCGGTGCTGGATCAGATCACCGATGGTCGCGTGAGGCTGAATCAACTGGCGCATATGACGATCCCGCAGATTGCGGCGAGCCAGGCGTCGGAACTCATGAAGATCGATGGAGTGGGCGAGAAGACCGCGAACCAGGCAATCGCGGCGGCGCGGAGCTACTCCACGGACGTGATTCATTCGCAAGTGCCGGTGATCAACTATCAGGACAAGGTGCCGTGCACGGAGTACGTCACGGCGCTGGCGAACCTGCTGTCATACCGCGATGACCTGCGAGATCTACCGGTGGACCCGCTGAATCTCACGCCGGTTCCGGACGGGACGATGGTGGCGGTCGCGGGTGTCAATGACCTCATCGAGGGTGGGACGTTTGAGCGTCCGCACCGTCCTATCGGCAGTGACGAGGCGTGGAATCTCTACGCGGTGCGGGCGGCGGAATTCCACGCGTACGGAGACTCGGGCTCCGGTTCTGAGGTGCCCACGGAGATCGCGGAGCGGATCGCGGATATTACGCTGCGGGGCACGCTGCATGCGTCGCTGCGTGGGTACCAGTCCTTCGGCTCCAAGTTCATCCTGGCGCAGCAGAAGGTGCTGATCGGCGACGAGATGGGCCTAGGCAAGACGATGCAGGCGCTCGCTGTGTTCGCGCACCTGGCGGACGAGGGCAAGAAGCACGCTCTAGTGGTGTGCCCGCCGTCCCTGCGCATCAACTGGCAGCGCGAAATTGCGAAATTCACGGATCTGCCCACGCACATGCTGCACGGAGCGGACAAGGACGTGGAATTTGAGGCGTGGCAGCATTCTGGCGGTGTGGCGATCGCGGGCTATCCGGAGACTCGTAAGGGAAAGATGCTGGCAGAAAGTCTCCGTACCAGCATCGATGTCCTGGCGGTGGACGAGGCTCACCGTGCGAAGAATCCGGATTCCCAGCAGTCCCAAGGTGTGCACTCGCTGACCCAGCAGGCCGAACTGGCGGTGTACCTCACGGGCACGCCGCTGGAAAACCGCGTGTCCGAATTCGAGGTGCTGCTAGGTTATTTGGACGCGGAAATGCCCAAGAAGTTGGAGGAGGTTCGCGGGACGGCCAGCGGGTTCCAGAACGCCATCGCAGGGGTTTACCTGCGACGCAACCAGGTGGACGTGCTGAACGAGCTGCCTCCGCTGACGGAAGTCGAAGAGTGGGTGGAACCCAAGCCCGGCGACGTGGAGCGCTACGAGGACGCGGTGCGACGCGGACACTTCATGGACATGCGGCAGGCGTTCTCTAGCAAGGAATCCGCCAAGATGGAGCGCGTCACCGAGCTGCTGGACGACGGCGCGGAGGCTGGCAAAACCATCATCTTCACCTATTTCCGGAGCGTGCTGGAGAGCCTGACATCCACCTTGGGCGATCGTGCCTATGGCCCGATCGCAGGCGGGGTCAGCCACGAGGACCGGCAAAAAGCCGTGGACGAATTCACCGCGGCCGAGGCCGGAGCCGTGCTGGTATGCCAGATCACCGCGGCCAGCGAGGGTTTGAATATTCAGGCCGCCAACCGCATCGTGCTATTCGAGCCGCAGCTCAACCCCGCCACAGAGGCCCAGGCTATTGCTCGTGCGCACCGCATGGGCCAGGTCAACACGGTGGAGGTCCACCGCCTGCTCACCCCACACTCGGTGGAGGAGCGACTAATGGAGATGCTGGACAGCAAGCGCGCGTTGTTCGATCGTTTCGCCCGAGATTCCGTCACGGCGGATTCCACCCCGGAGGCCGTGGATGTCTCCGAGGCCAAGCTGATCGATCAGGTCATCGCCGCTGAGCGAGAGCGCATCGGTGAGGCACCCCGCCTCTAGGCCGAAATCGCCACACTGCGCCGCTGGCCTTCGTCGCCCCCCAAACAGCGCCTCCGGCCAGCACCACCAGCTGTTATTCCTTCAGGAAGTCCGCCACCGGCACGCGGCTAATCACCAGGTCCACGATGCATGCGCTGCCACGGTGATCCGCCAGGAACTGTGCCAGCTCTCCCCCATCGGCTAGCTGCTCCGGCTCGCTCACGCGCAGGCCGGGCACACCAAACGCTCGCCCAATCTCCGCGAAATTGACCTCGTCCAGCAGCATCGGCTGCTCCTCCAGGCCCTTCGGCACATACTGGTGTACTTCCGCGCCGTAGGCTGCGTCGTTCATCACGAACAGCGCACCGCCTGCACCCTGAGAGGCAGCGTTGAGGAACGGCCCCAGATCGGCCATCGCCATCTGCGTGCCTCCATCGCCGCTGATCAGGGCGGTGAAGCGATCCGGACGCGCCGTGGCCACGCCCGTGGCCGAAGACAGTCCCAATCCGATGGTCATGATCGCCCCACCCACCAGCACGGTAGCCTGCGGATCGGGGCAGCTCAGGTACTTGCCCACCCATCCCAGGAAGTGGCCACCGTCTGTGACCACGCTTCTTTCCTGCGGCAACAATGTATCTAGCCGACGCAAGACGTGCCGGGGATCCAGCTTTCCGTCGTCGCCGCGCTCGGCGAAGCAACCCGGGTCCAGAGCCTCGTCCTCGGCATCCGGGATCTGGCCAATGGTCTCGCGCCAGGTCTTTTTATCCCGCGTCACCCCTGCCGAATCCGCGTCTCCCAGTTCCTGCAGCATCACCGGCAGCAGCTGTTCCAAAGGAACGCGGTGCAGCTGATCGACCTGGATGAACGGTGCGCGGAGCGCGCTGGCCTTTGGAGTAGGGTCCCAGTCCACGCGCAAAATCTTGGCTTCAGAGTTAAAAACGGTGCCCTTGCGCATCTGCAGCAAGTTCATGCTGGCGCCCAGCACCAGCACCACATCAGCCGCGCGGAAGGTCTCCAGCCGTCCGCGCTGAGCGAAGCCGCCACAGATCCCCAAGCTCCACTCGGAGTCCACAGCCCCGCGGGCCATCGCGGTGGTCGCGAACAGCGCGCCCAGGCGATCGCCCAGCAGCTTGGTTTCCACGGCAGTTGCGGACTCCACTACTCCACGCCCTACCAGCAACAACGGACGTTCAGCATTCTGCAGCTGCTCAATAATGGACTCCGCTGCGCGTTGCGCGTCGTCCGCCCCGGCGGTGTCCGTCAGCGATGTCGTCACGGGTAGTTCGTGGGCCACGCCGTCCTCAATCGCCTCGCGCTCCAGCTGAGCGTCCACCAGGTTGTGTGGCACGGCTACCACCACTGGCTGCCGCGCATCGCGGGCAAACTCGAAGGCCGTATAAACGGCAGCTTCTGCCGAGGTTGGTCCGGCGATGATGGTCCGGACTTTCAGCGCATTGAGGATCCCTAGGGAATCCACGTCCATAGCTCGGGGGCGCAGGGTGTCGTCGACAAACGGCTCCACACCAGCTACATAAACCAACGGAATGCGCGCGGCCAAAGCCTCGGAGAGCGGCGTGAGCGCGTTAGTGAAGCCCGGCCCGTACGTGGTGGTAGCTACGGCAACATCGCCGGTGGCGCGGTAGTGCGCATCCGCAGCGGCGATAGCTCCCGCCTCGTGGCGCATGTCCGTATACGGGGACTCCAGGAGCTGCAGTTCACTGGCCAGGTAGATGTTTCCGTTGCCCACCACGCCGTAGGTTCGCGCGCCACGACGCAGAATCTCTAGAGCGATCGCGTGGGAAACCGTGCGCGGAGTTTGCCGCAAAGAACTCGTCATTACTGTCCCAAAAGTTCAGTTGGCAGGTCCAATTCCGGCAAGCTCGGCAGCTCTTCCGGGTTCGGTGGCTGGATGGTGGGAGCCTCGAACGTGGGCAAGGTTGGGGCTTCCGGCAACGATGGAAACGGGTTGCTGCTGGTTTCCGGGGTGCTCTCGGTGGTCGGCGCCTGCGAGCTTTCCGTAGTGGTCGTTGTGGTTTCGGTGGTGCTGCGCGTGGTGGACGAGCGGTCCGAGGACGAGTAATCATCTCCGCTGAGCAGGATGTATCCAGCGATGAACAGTGCTAACAACAAGATGCCGATGCCCAGAACCCAGGCGGCGATGCGTCCGCTGTTGCCCGAGCGTCGCTGCTCGGCGGGCTGGTAGTCGCGAGCGCGGGGATTCGGCTGAGGGGCGTAACCGGGGCCATCGTTACGGTAGGGACCACCAGCTGGCGGGTAGTTGTTTCCGGCCGGCGCGTAGCCACCTGGGTTGTGCGCGCCCGCTGGATATCCATTGCGGCCCTGCGGTGGGTAGCCTCCCTGCGGTGGATAGCCGCCCGGCGCGCCACGGTAGCCCGGATCTGGTCGCTGGAATTCCTCAGCGCGGTGATACTCCGGTGGCTTGGGTCCGTTCGGATCGGCAGGCTGCTCGCGCGCATCATCGCGGTGGCCGTCACGCGGAGAATCGGCGGGCGGCTGGACACGATCAAACATCTGGGTGGGCTGATCGTCGGGGTTGTCGAACTCCGAGTGGCGAGTCTCCCATTCGTCGGGGTTTCCGCCCGTGTGCTTATCCGTCATGTCTAGTGAATGTACGCGTTTGCGCTGCGAACATCCACGTTCTGCGTGCCCGGTCCACCGAACGTGAACGCTGCGGCGGTGTAGGTTGGTGAGATCGACGCCGAGGCGACCGTCGGCTCACCGTAATCCGACCAGCCCCACTTGGTGCCGGTGACACCGCGGAGCGTCGACGTTCCCCAGTTCTGCTGGGTGCCATCGGCAGCTACCGGCGAAGCCTGGCGCATCCAGTTCAGAATCAGGGAATTAGGGCGTGACAGGCGCACCTTGTTTAGGTATCGAGCGGTATCCATGGCGGAGGTGTAGGACAGTCCCCAGTGGGAGCCCCGCCACGTGTTACCCAGGCCAAATTCCCTGGCCACGGAGTTGATAGCCTGCGGGTACTTGCGGTCGATAATCTTTGCGGCATTATCGTCAGAGAAACGGATCATGCGTTTTGCCAAGTACGTATCGCGGTCCGAGCCGTCACCCTTGCGCAGGGCATAATCTGCCAAGTACAGCTTGACGATAGACAACCCTGGACGAGCCTCGTTTGCGTTCGGGGTTTGGATCACGCGGCCTGGCATGATCACCGCCATCGAGGTGCGAGCAGGCACGTTGGTCAGCATCACGTCGCCCTGCGGGGCGGCCTGGCCGTTATCGATGGAACCCAAAGGATCCGGGAAAGCTGGGTTATCGGTGATCCCGGGAACGGCAGGCAGTTGTGGAACGGGCACGTTGCCCAGCACATCAGATGAGTTCGGCACAGCAGGCGCTGGTGGCAAAGCCTGAGCGGGATCGAAACCAGGAAGCGCGGGCAAAGCAGGCAACTGTGGAAGAGCGTTTTGTGCTCCTGCTGCCGGGTCAGCAACTCCGACCGTGACCGCCATTGCGATCGCTACGCTGGTCACCCAGCGCGTCACGCGCCGAATGGAAAAGGCTGAGCTGCTCTTGTGCACGTCAGTGTTCCTTGGTTCATGAAAATTTATTTCGATTATTCCCAAGGAATCTTAAACCAACGGACAGGTTCTAGGAACTTTATCGGGCACTCTCGAACAAAGTTTGTTCCACTATGTGCTGGCTGACGGGGCTCAGCCCCCAGGCTTCCACTCCCACGTCCACCTGCCCTGGCGCAGTTACTGGTGTGGAGGAATGCAGGTGACCATGCACCAAGTACGGAACAGTCAGGCGCAGCTCGTCGAAACGGGAGGCCATGCCTTCATGTTCAAAGCCAGGCCGAGGAAAGTGGCTCAACCACACGTTTTGTTCCTGCCAGCGCATGATCTGCTGATCTTGCACCGAATCAAATACTTCAAGAAATCGCGCTTGGCGTTCATAGGCCTTCTCGTGCAACGAGTGGCACGAGTCATGGTTGCCACTGATCAAGTGCACGTGCAGAGGTTCGCTCGCCTGGCGCAAAGGAGTGAGCAGATCATCCAGCAGCTCAAGCGCACGTTCTTCCTGCGGCCTCCAGCCACTCGAAATATCCCCGAGTACCCACAGAGTGTCGCCCGGCCGCACACTATCGCGGAGGTTGTTCAAGATCACGCGGTCGTGCTCTTCTACGTCATCAAAACCTCGCAGTTCAGCGACGAAAGGGTGCCCCAAGTGCAGGTCGCTGGTGAACCAGGTGGTTGGCATGTCCCTCTCCTTCGCTCTTTGCCCGCAATCGGACCGCTGCCGCTGGCGCCTCGAACGCGCTATGTCGAGCAGCTACTTCTAAAGCTCTTCGCCCCAGCCTAGTGAAAACTTCCACTCCCCCTTTTCTTCTCCCCTTGTCCTCCGCTCCATTCCCCAAATTTCATTCTTTAGGATCCCTATCCCATAAGGTGATTTACATGACGTCTCACGCAAATAGCTCTCCCGGATCCTCTGCTCCACAGCCACCTTCGGCCTCCGCACGAGAAGAGCGCTCCGCCCGCATCGCCGTCTTCGCGTTCCCCGCCTTCATTCTCCTAGGCGCCATCCTCGCCCTATTCATGCCGAGCCCCTTCCTCCCCTTGGCGGAACACATCTCCGTGATGATCGCCATCATCATGTTGTGCATGGGCCTCACGCTGACCCTCCCAGACTTCACGCTGGTGATCCGCCGTCCACTCCCCATCCTGGTGGGAGTCATCGCCCAGTTCGTGATCATGCCACTCGGCGCCATACTGGTGGCCAAGTTGCTGGGGCTCAACCCAATGCTGGCCATCGGCCTGTTGATGCTCGGATCCGTCCCCGGCGGCACCACCTCCAACGTCGTGGCCTATCTCGCCCGTGGCGACGTCGCCCTCTCCGTGACCATGACCAGCGTCTCCACCCTGCTTTCTCCCCTGGTCACGCCCATCATCATGCTGCTGCTCGCCGGCGAGGAGACTCCCGTCAACGGAACCTCCATGGCCTGGTCACTCGTCCAAACCGTGCTGTTGCCGGTGATCGGCGGCCTAGTCATCCGTGTCATCTTCGACCGCTTCGTTTCCTTGATCCTGCCGATCCTCCCGTGGCTGTCCATCTTGGCCATCGGCGGAGTGGTGTTCCCTGCCGTCGCCAAATCTTCCGAAACGTTGCTGTCCATCGGCCTGATCATCATCGTGGCTGTGATCATCCACAACCTCTTGGGCTACGCGTTCGGCTACGGCGCCGCTAAGGTCTTCGGCTTCAGCGTGCCGGTCGCGCGCACTACATCCATCGAGGTCGCCACCCAGTCCGCCGGCCTGGCTTCCGGTATGTCCGGCAAGTACTGGTCCGCTGAGGCAGCCATCCCCGGTGCGGTGGCTGCGGTGTGGCACAACATTTCAGGTGCGTTGTTCGCATTCCTGATGCGCAGGATCGACGCCAAGAAGGGCGTTGCCGCCACCTCCCCACAGTCGCACGAGGATCCCTCCACGGTTGTGACCTAGGTGGTCCTCGTTATCCACAGTCAACGCGAGTGTGGATAACCGAACCGGCATATCCGCTGATCCAGCGGGACTGTCCGACCCGTTTGTTATCGTGACCGAGCGCGCACAAGTTCGGGCGTGACGTCGAACAAACAAACTTGTAGGGAGGGGACGGCGATGGCGACACTAGAGACAATCACGCTCAAAGTAGAAAAGCTTCTGCGCATGGCCGCAGACCGCGAGGGCACAGCCGAGGGGGATGTGTTCCGAGACAAGGCCTTCGAGCTGATGGCGCAATACGGGGTGGAAAAATCCCAGCTCAACGCCGGGGAGAAAGCAACGGCTGAGCGGCGAGATATCGACCTCGTGGGCACGTATACGGACATGCAGTTCATGCTGCTCAATGCCTTGGGAACGGTGCTGCACTCTCAAGTGGTGATGTTTAAGGTGCCGCGCAGCTCCAAGGTGTCCAAAGCAGTAATTTTTGGGCGCCCACACCACGTCGAACGGGCGATCATGCTCTATGGATTCTTGAGCAACGCGATGATTGCGGGAGCCACCACGATGACGGACATGTGGCCGAATCCAAATGTCTCAGTGCCCACGCGCAAGCGCAGCTGGATGACGGGATTCATCTCGGAAATTTCTGCACGGTTGCGTATCATCGAAGCCGATCACACTGAGGACTACGGCCAGGCCGCCAGCACTGATGGCTCACACGCCGACAGTTCTTCTGGACGCAGCGGTGGCATGAGTGGCGCATTGGTACTGCAGAAGGATCGAGAACTGGCCGAAGATCTCGCGCGCGAGCACTTCCCTTTTCTGCGCAGGAGCAGATCCGGGCACAGGACGTTCGATGCACAGAGTTTTCACCACGGTGCCAAAGAAGGCCAAGCCATGGACTTGGGGCAAACCCGTGTGGGGCGCACTGTGGGCGTGCTTCCCCGAGGCAACGCGGGCTAGCTGTTCTGGCCGCCTGCGTGATGAGGGTTTTCCCTACACTAGGTCAGCATGCGCATGTTTGGATTTTCTGAATACGGTGGCCCCGAGGTTATGCAGTTCTTTGATGTCCCTCGGCCTCGGCCGGGTAACAAGGACATCCTCATCGAAATGCGCGCAGCCAGCGTCAACCCTGCAGACATCAAAGTGCGCAACGGTGATCGGCGCGGCAAAGTAGACGTGGAATTTCCGATGGCGATCGGCCGCGAAGCCGCGGGGATTGTCCGCGAAGCCCCAATGGACTCCCCTTTCCATGCCGGTCAGCTCGTCTTCGGCAGCACATCGGCAGGCACCGGAGCGATGCAGCAGTTTGTCCTGTTGAACATGGAACAATCCGCAGTGGTGCCCCGCGGACTCGCAGCAGGACATGCAGCCTGCATTCCGGTCGCCTTCGGCACCGCGTGGGATGCTCTGCACGAACTCGACCTCGCTGAGGAAGATACCGTGCTGGTCAACGGCGCAGGCGGTGGGGTGGGCTCGGCCTCCGTGCAGCTGGCGCGCGTATTGGGATTTCGCGTAGTGGGCATTGCCAGCAGCGCAAAGAAGGGCTTCGTTGAAGAACTTGGGGCCACCTTCGTTCCTTACGATGCTAACGATTGGACCGAACAGCTAGACAGCGCCGCTGAACAGTTCCACGCGGTGGTCGACGCTGCTGGTGGGGAGACACTCCGGCGTGCTGCAACGCTGGTGCCACAGGGCCAAATTCGCAGTGCGGCCGACCAGAAGCTGGCAGAACAGCTCGGTGGTTCGGGGATAACTCGGCGTCGAAACACGGCAGTGTTCGAAGAACTCGCGGACCTCATGGCCGAAGGAAAGATCAACGCCCACCTGCGCCGAACCTACTCCATGGACGATGCTGCGCAAGCCGTGGCAGACGTGGAAACCGGCCATGCCCAGGGCAAAACTGTGGTCACGCTACCCGGCCAGCCGGTCTAGGTAACGACCTGGATCGAGCCCTGGCAAGGCGCCATGGCACCCGTGAAGTGGTTAGTACTGTGTGCCCGGAACGGAAGTTTGCGGAGCAATTGAATCTGTCGTGTCCGGACTCACCACGCTGAACACGACTAGCGCCACGATCACCGCAGCCCAGATCGATAGCCAGCGCCGTTTCGGCAGCACCGGAACCTGATCAGGCTCCGAAAATAGTTGAGCGTCCTGCGGACTCATCCGTCCCAAATCCCTGCGGTAGGCAACGTTAGCCTGGGTCCAGTTGCGCACGAGCTTCTGATCCTCGTGGTTGCGCCACAACCAATAACTACCGGGCACACCGAACATCACGGCCATGGACAGCCCATAAAGCAAGTTCTGTAGGTATGGCATGCTACTGGACGGAATCACCGCTCCGAACAGCATCAATCCGCCGATTCCAGCGCCGATCCACGCCGCAATCTTCTTCGGCTTCGTGGGCCGGTACTTCTCTAGTCTGTGCTGAGCGTCCTGGTTTGCCAACTGCGTGTGCAGCCCTTGTTGATCCCTGACCTGCAACTGAGGCGGTGCGGACAGTCCCTGCAACCACGCATTCAACGCCTGGTTATTAGTGGGCGACGTTTCGCCATAGGGCGATCCATACGGAGAATTCATGCGCGCTGCACCTTGCTTCCTGTGCTTTCTTTGGCCTTTAACCCGCAATACCACTCAGCCCGCGTGAAAAATCTTAAGACATCACAAGCAGATTAATCGGAATCCGTGGACAGCGCAGCCACAAACGCTTCTTGAGGCACAGAAACACTGCCGATATTCTTCATGCGCTTCTTGCCCTCCTTCTGCTTTTCCAGCAGCTTGCGCTTACGGCTGATATCGCCGCCGTAGCACTTGGCCAGTACGTCCTTGCGCAGTGCGCGAATGTTCTCGCGGGCAATGATCTTGGAACCAATGGCCGCCTGCACAGGCACCTCGAACTGCTGACGCGGGATCAGTTCCTTAAGCTTGACAGTCATCTTGTTGCCGTACCACTGCGCGTTGTCGCGGTGCACGATCGCCGAGAACGCATCCACTGGCTCGCCCTGCAGCAGGATATCCACCTTGACCAGGTCAGAAAGCTGATCGCCGCTCTCCTCGTAGTTCAAAGACGCGTACCCCTTGGTGCGAGACTTCAACTGATCGAAGAAGTCGAAGATGATCTCACCCAGCGGCATCGTGTAGCGCAGCTCCACGCGATCCTCGGACAAGTAATCCATGCCGCCCATTTGTCCACGCTTGGACTGACACAGCTCCATGGTTGGACCCAAGAACTCGGAAGGCACAATCACGGTCATCTTGACCATCGGCTCGTAAACCTCGCGGATCTTGCCGCCCGGCCAGTCGGAAGGGTTGCGCACGATCAGTTCGGATCCGTCTTCCGAAACCACGCGGTAGACCACGCTCGGTGCAGTAGAGATCAGATCCAAGTCGAACTCGCGCTCCAGGCGCGTGCGGGTGATCTCCATGTGCAACAGGCCCAAGAAGCCACAGCGGAAGCCGAAGCCCAGGGCCACGGAGGTCTCGGGCTCGAAGGTCAAAGACGCATCGTTGAGCTGTAACTTCTCAATCGCCTCGCGCAGGTCGGGGTACTGATCTGCAGAAATCGGGAACAGTCCCGAATAGACCATCGGGTTCGGCTCGGCATAGCCCTTCAGCGGAACGTCAGCGCCGTTGGCAGCCCACGTGATCGTGTCACCCACCTTGGACTGACGCACGTCCTTCACGCCCGTGATGATGTAGCCCACTTCGCCCACGCCTAGACCCTTGGACTTCAGCGGCTGTGGGGACACCACTCCGATCTCCAAGGTTTCGTGGTTGGCGCCCGTGCTCATCATTTGGATCTTCTGCCGTGGCTCTAGGGCACCATCCATCATGCGCACATAGGTCACCACACCGCGGTAGGTGTCATAGACAGAGTCGAAGATCAGCGCACGCGCAGGGGCGTCCGCATCGCCCACTGGAGCTGGCACCAGCTCGCACACGCGGTCCAGCAGTTCCGGGACACCCTCGCCCGTCTTACCGGATACCCGCAGTACATCTTCCGGCTCACAGCCAATGATGTGCGCGATCTCGGAGGCGTACTTCTCCGGATCGGCAGAAGGCAAGTCGATCTTGTTCAGAACCGGGATGATCTCCAGCTCATTTTCCATGGCCAGATACAGGTTGGCCAGGGTCTGTGCTTCGATGCCCTGAGCGGCGTCGACAAGAAGAATCGCACCCTCACACGCCTCCAAGGCGCGGGAGACCTCATAGGTGAAGTCCACGTGACCGGGCGTATCAATCAGGTGCATGACCAGCTGCTCGCCCTCGTGCATGCCAGTGCGTGGCGTCCACGGCAAGCGCACGTTCTGCGCCTTGATGGTGATGCCGCGCTCGCGCTCGATATCCATGTTGTCCAAGTACTGGTCGCGCATATCGCGATCCTCAATGACACCGGAGAGCTGCAAAATACGGTCCGCCAATGTGGACTTGCCGTGATCGATGTGGGCAATGATGCAGAAGTTGCGAATTCGGCTCGGATCAGTGAACGTCTCCGCGGCGTAATTCTGCTTCTTGCCTGCCATACGTGGAACCCCTTAAAAAATATCGGTAACTGCCCCTGAACCTTACTAGAGACCAGCCCAAACCCAGACATTCCCGTCAAGGGCACCTCTAGCGAGTGTCACTCGCGTTATGATCAAGCCCATGACTGCGCGCCCCGCCTCCCACACTTCCCAGAAGGGCCAATCAGACAAGCCTTCTGGGAGCGCTGTGCGCCGTTTTCTGCGCAAGAATTTCACCACAAAGAACAACCTGGAAGACGGCCTCGAACTGCTCAACGAGTACTTGGGCCTGACGTCGGGCGCCCAGATCTATTCGGCCACCAAGGACGAGACCGTCAAGGTCCCCACCCAACAACTTGCGCGCGCGGTGATGTACGCCCCGGACATGGATGGCCAGGCGGACCCCGGCGAGGTCATTTGGACCTACATCCGCACTCAAAAGGGCGGCGACCTGCAGCTGCGGTCCATCTTGATTGTCGGCCGTCACAAGCACACGCTGTTTGGTTTGCTCATCAGCTCTGATCCCGCGCACATGCACAAGCACAACTGGATGCGCATCGGTGCGGGTCCGTGGGATCGAGAAAGCCGCGAGTCTTCCGTGTGTTTGGACAAGGTGTTGGAGATCCCCGAATCCGAGATCCAGCGTCGCGGTGTGTCCATGCCGGAGCGTCGTTTTGATCGCATCGCCGCCCGTTTGCGTTCCGAGTTCGGCTGGACCTAGCCCGCTGTTTGTTCCCGGCCCTCTTTTTCCCGACGCAAGCAATTAGCTATTCGGGCAATTGTGCTGGTAAGTTAGTAACTCGTTCATATGTGGGCTCATCTTTTGGGGGCTCGTGTCGCACACCGCAGGACCTTGGGCGGTTTGTCAGAGAACACACGGGCACACACTCCTGGTGAGCCACTAGTGACGCACACACTGATTTATAGAAAGAGGTATGCCACTCATGGCAAACATCAAGCAGCAAAAGAAGCGCGTTCTCACTAACGAGATCGCTCGCCAGCGCAACCAGGCCATCCGTGCCCGTCTGCGCACTGAAGCCAACAAGTTCAACTCCCTCGTTGACGCCGGCGACAAGGAAGGCGCTGAAGCTCAGCTTCGCACCGCTTCCCGCCTGTTCGACAAAGCAGTGACCAAGGGCACCATTCACCGCAACAACGCGGCGAACAAGAAGTCCAGTATGGCTCAGCGTCTGAACAAGCTGTCTTAATAGCAGCTCGTTCGGCTTGCTTGAAACAAGTCTCCATGTGGAATTTTTTCACGTGGAGACTTTTTCTTATGCGCACCCATCTGGCTTTATGCCTTTATAGTGCTTAGGGGTACGCTGGTGAGTCACTAACCGCCATTGTGATCTGACATGTTTCAAGGATTTCAAGGAGAAGTCTCACGATGAACGACCGTTTCCGGTCAGCTCTTTTGGGTACAGCCCTCGGCGATGCGTGGGGCTACCCCTACGAGAACGAGGACGATCCACAGTGCACTCCCCTCCCAGAAAAGTTGGTTGTCAGCGATGACACACTGATGACTCTGGCTTTGTCCTCCGCGATGCGCAGGATCGATCAGGACGATCTGGATCGAGACAAAGGCATGGCTGTCATCGGCGAGAAGTTCTTGGATTACTACCAAGATCCGGATTACGAGCGCTCCTCCGGCACCGCCACCACGGAATCTCTGGACCGACTAGAAGATTTGGGCACCAACCACTGGGAAGCCTGCTCTTCACATTCCAACGGTGCCGCGGCCATCATGCGTGCCTCCGCCAGTGCCCTGTTGGCGCCTTCCGATCAAGGTGTGGGTTGGTCCGTGTTGCAGGCGATCATCACCCACGATTCTGATCTCGCCCGCGCCGCTGCTGCCACCATGGCGACGGTCATGCTGGCACCACGAGGAAGCAACCTGTTCGACATCGCCGAGGGCTTGGCGGGCGATTCCCACTTCGACCACGATGTGCTGCTCAGCGATCAGGAAAAGTCGGAGATTCTGAAGTCCATCAACTCCGCGGCTATTCGGAAGTTGCAGGGTCCAGCGGTTCCGCTCACGGAAATCTACGCGCGCCTGCGCGAGGTGCGTAAATTCCTCACGCCTCACCTGAAGGACGGTAACTTCGAGGAGCTCTATGCCCACCGCAATAAGTTCGCGAAGATCTTCGGCAAGAGCTACGACGCGGCCTCCTGTACCGCGTCCGCGCTTCTGCTAGCGCAGCTGTACCTAGACCACAAGGATCAGTACGCGCCGCACGATTTCCTGCACGTGGCCGTCAGCTGGCCGGGCAACCGCAACACCCGCGCGGCCGTCACCGGCGCCATGATCGGTGCGCATTTGAAATCCGCTGACCTGTGGGAGCAGGACTGCAGCTACGTGTTCGAGGATCGCTACAACGAGGCAATTCACACCGGCCGCTGGAAGGGCTTCAAGAAGACTCGTCCTGCGGCAGACGCTCGCTAATTCGAGCGGGCCAGCTCCGCGATCGTGCGGACGGCTAACTCGATGGCGAAGTCATTGTTCGCGGCCTGGCCTTTCACGCCTGCGTCCAGGTCAGCGGTGACTTGCACGGCGCGGGCTACTGCCCCAGGGGACCAGCGGCGGGCCAGCTTGATGGTCTTATCCAGTTTCCAAGGGGGCATGCCGAATTCGGCGGCTTGGCGTCGGGAATCAATACGACGATTCTCTGCCACCTTGGCGATGTCTGCGACCATTCCGGACAGGGCGCTGGCCAGCAACACCGGGGACACCCCCAGCTGAAGGGCGCGGCGAACCGCGGCCATGGCATCCGCCACCCGACCGTTAACCGCCAGGTCTGCGACCTCGAAACCACTGACTTCGGCCTTGCCCGAGTAGTACTTCTTCACGGCCTTCACGGTCACTTCACCATGAGTATCGGCGACTAGCTGGCTGACCGCGCTGGATAGCTCGCGGAGGTTGGTGCCCACGGCTTCGACCAGCAGGTTGGATACCTCGGGCGTGACGCGCACTCTCCGATCCTGGAACTCTTGGTCCACAAAGGATGCCAGTTCGCGTCCCCGCAGCTCTTCGGCAGAGGTCACCACCGCACCCAACTTCGGCCAGGACTGCACCAGCTTCTTGTTCCGGCCTTTGCCGGTGTGCAGCAGGATCAGCACCACGCCCGGCGCGGGATCCTTGATGGAGGCTTCCAACGCATCCACGATTTCCTTGGCCACGTCCTCGATTCCCCAGACCACAATGATGCGATCCTCCGCGAAAAGCGAGGGGCTGAGCAGCTCGATGATCTCCGGCGCGGACAGTTCCGATGCCTTGCGGATTTCCACTGGCAGATCGTCATTTCCCGCGTGCTTGCGGGTGGCCTCGACGATGACCTGACGGCGACGTTCTGCGAGGAATTCATCGGCGCCCACGATGAGGTTGACGGGGGCCGGCGCGGCGGTGGAACTCATGCGTTCGATCATTCCATACCGCCGGTGTAGTCCGTCAGTTCTGTTCCGTCGCGGCACGGGTAGAACACCGGCACGCCGTCGTGGGTGACGCTCGGCCGGTTATGAGGGCGGCCGCAGCTGCGGTTGACGATGACATCCACGCGCGGATCCAGTCCTTCGAGGCGTAGTGCGTACTCGTCATCGCTGACCTCATGGACTCGTTTCCCAGCGAGGCTCACCGTGCTGGGCACCGCGGCCATGTCGCGCTCTTCAGGAGGCGGCTCCTCGAAGTTCAGCGTCAGGGCGAGTGCGGTAGCAACGGCTAACCACGCCCATCTGAGCTGCCGCCAACGGTGCAGGAAGAACGCGCTGGAGATCACCAGGGCGAGAACCGCTGCCCAGATGACGCCCCAAACGGCTCCGCCCGGTGTTTCCACTCGCGGCACCTGGGCTAAGCTTTCCGCGACCGTGACGATCCACCACGCAGGTGGCAAGAGCCCTCCGCTCAGCAACCACGCTAGTTGTTGTGGCACGTGGAAAGAGCTGAGCACGCCACCGATGGGAGCAAGCCCTAGGCCCACCACCGTGATGGGAGGCACGCACCAGGCCACCAGTAGATTCGCTGCAATCGCGGTCACTGAAACCGTACCGGTCATCAGCACAATCACCGGAGCTGTAACAGCATCCGCCGCAATGGACACGCACACCAACCGCACTAGCAGCGCTTCTGCCACGGTGGGCTCTCGAGCCCACCAGTCGTGACAACGGTGGGTCCACCACCTCAAGAAGCTAGTGCTCATCCGCGGTGCCAACAGCACGATGCCCACGGTCGCGACCACAGACAACGCAAAGCCGAAACTTACGGCCAGCCCGGGTGACAGCAGCAAGAGCACAATCACCGCAAAGCACAGCGAAGCCACCACATCCGACCACCGCACCGTCGCCACAGCCACCACTCCCACGGAACCCATCACAGTGGCTCGCAGCACGCTGGGCTCTGGCCCCACCACCAGTACAAATGCGCCAAGTGCCACCGCGCAACCCAGCGCCGTCCACCGTCGCGGCACCGACAATGCAGTCAGCATCACCAACACTGTCCCGATCACCACAGCAACGTTGGCCCCACTGACCGCCGTCAGGTGACTCAGTCCCGTGGAGACAAACCAGTCCCCCGCCTCGGGCGATTGCCTGCTGGTATCCCCCACCACCATGCCAGGTATTAGCCCCGCCTCGTCGCTTGGTAACGGCGAGACCGCCCATCGCAGTCCGCCCCTCAGCCACGCCGTCCATGCCCACACGCCGTCTGGTTCGGGATCGTGTGCCCATTCGACACCACGCTCACCCCGTAGCGTCACGGGAGCCAATCCCGGGCGGTCGTCTAGCTGCATCGTTGCGGACATGCTGATTCGGTGTCCCGGCTGAAGGTTCAGAGCATCGATCTCACCTGCTTCAGCTCCGCTGACTGACGCGGCCTCGGCCGAGTCTTGGTGTGCTGAACCGTGCGCCCTCTCCACGTTGAGGAACAGCGGAATAGTCCCGAGCTGCGGTACATCAACGGGGATCAGAACGCTTCCCTCTGCCAGTTGCTTCGGAGTGCCCGCCACCGTGAACTCGCCGACGATACGCGGGCTGTCACCTGCGAAGACCTGTGTGAGCGCCGGGGTGGCGTCGAGAATAAGAACCCGAGCCCATGCACTCCCGGCACCAATCACGCCACTTGCCAGAGCCACGACCGCGGTGCGCCACCAGGTCAGAAGATGGTCGGTGAAAGCGCTCGTCGGGCCGAAGGCACCCCGCCAACGGAACGCCACGAGCACAACCACCAGAGTGAAACAGACGGCGGTCGGCCACGGCCCACGAGTGATAATGGTCGCGGCGACGGCCAGCCACATAACCAGTGCTGCAGGAACCAGCCGGAAGTCGTGCCCGCGGCGCTCACGGATGGCCTCCGGAGAATGCGCATCCCGATCAGCACGCTGCCGGTGGGTAGCGATGAGTGCATGCGCACTATCAGACGGTGACATGATCTTTCATCGCTTCGAACTTGGCGGGCCCGATGCCACGGACCTCCATGAGCTGCTCGATGGAGGTGAACGCGCCGTTGGATTCCCGCCAGGTAATGATCGCCGTCGCGGTGGCTGGCCCTACCCCGTCCAGGGTCTCCAGTGCAGTGGAATCTGCGGTGTTAATGTCGATCTTCGCGTTCGCTGCGTCCCCCGTGGCGCCACTGCCCGCTCCCCCGCCACCGCCAGTTGGCGCACCAGTCCCCGCACCAGGGGCACCGGCGCCAGAACTTCCTCCAGCACTTCCTCCAGCTGCCAGCCCTCCGGGATACGTCACCGCGCTGCCTTGCGCATCCACGAGGATCTGCATGCCGTCCACCACCTTCTCTGCCAGGTTGATGTGATGCAACTGCGCACCCGCAAGGCCTCCACCGGCCTGTTCAATCGCTTGTCCCACGCGGGTGTTCGCGGGAACCTCCAACAAGCCTGGCCGTGGGACTTTTCCCTGCACGCTCACCACCAACGGCACCTCGGGGTCGTCGGTCTGCGAATTCGCACTCGCAGCATCAGTCGCGCTGACGGAGGCGGAAGATTCAGCAGGCACGTCCGTTGCCGCCATCTGTCCGGGCAAAGCACTTGCTTCGCTCGGCGCGCCACCAAGAGAGTTCTGCGGGGACGATCCCACCGGAGATTCGGACTGCATGCTGCACCCAAAGAGCACCGCTCCTGCCATTGCCAGCACCGCCACCATCGCGATGACTGCTTTGGCAGAAACTCGCCCCATCCCCACGGTGGTATCAAAGTCCACCGGCTCTACCTCGTGATCCGGCATGGGCTGAACCAGCGCATCGATCCGTTGCCGGATCTGTGCGCTTCCTGATTGCTTCGTCCACTGTGCCCCCATGGGGACGAGTCGACCACGAACATGCGCCGAACTATCGCCCGAACCCCACCGTTACTCCGCTGAAAGTGCAGGAGCCTGTGGAAAATGCAACGTTGTGGAAAGTTCAGCTCACCACAGCACGGTCGATACCGCGATCGCTCCCGGTCCAGAGTGAATCGCAAGCACTTCACTAGCTTCCATGAGTTCAAAATCCACCTCTGGAATCTTCGGTGCCGGAGCCTCGGATTCCTTGGCCGCATCTTCCGCAGCAGCTGCCGTGCACGCAATGTTTTCTCGCATGGACGTCACCAGCTTCTCAGCTACCTCGACCGCGGAAACCTGCTGTACGGCCACCTTGACCGTGCGCGGGTCTGTACCTGCCTCTGCCGCACGCTGGACCTCGTCGGTGACCACCGCAGTGACCATCTCCACCATCTTCTCCATGGCCTTGTGCTGGGTGCGAGTCTTGGCCGCCAGAGCAATCTTGCCTTCGGTCAGACGCAGAATCGGCTTGATCGCCAGGGCCGTGGACAGCAGTGTCTGGCCGGGAGACAAGCGTCCGCCCTTGCGCATCGTATCCAGCCGGTGCAGGTACAACAGCAGGTTGGACTCCGCGATGACAGCCTGAGCGGCCTTGGCCACCTCGTCCAAGCTGCCGCCTTCGCGCGCCACCTCGGCGGCCTTGAGTGCAGCAAAGCCGTTGGTCATGGCCACGCTGTTAGTGTCCAACACGCGCACTAGACCATCGAAAATACCCGCAGCCGTGGTGGCGTTGCTCCACGTGGCAGACAGTTCCTTGGAGATGTGCACGGCCACCACACCGTCATCTCCTCCACGCTCCAGCAGTCGCGCATAGCAGGCGGTTAGTTCGAGCGCGCCCAGCCCTGCGGTGGTGCGCTCTGCACCCTTGCCGCTGGTGTGCAGGTCAACGATGGTTACGCCTGCTTTGTCCGCCATCTCCTGGGTCAGGCAGGAGGAAGAATCGGTCACTACGTGAACGGTCATGCTGGTGCGTCCTCTCCACCTTCGTCGGGGCTCGCGGACTGCGCGTTCGGGGCGGTGCCTGGGGTGGCTGCCATGTTCCATCCCTCGAGGTGCCAGCGCGGATCTCGCCACCAGTTCTCGCTGTCCATGACAGTCATGGGCACGCGGGAGCCGTCGATCGCAGCAGGCGATTGTTCCGTAGCCTCCACCGGGAATTTGGGGCGGGCCACCAACTGTGACCAGCGCACATTGCCCAGACCGGAGAACATGGAGAAGTGCAAGATCGGCAAATTCAGCAGTTGCGCAGTCAACGCGCCGATGGTCCCGCCGTGGGCCACCATCACCACGGTGCCGCGGTCAAAAACATCGGTTTCCATCAGCTCGTTGACCGCTTCGTGCGCCCGGCTGGCCACCTGCACGCGCGTTTCTGCTCCGGGTGGCGCCCACTGTGGGTCGTGTCGCCAATACGCGCGTTGGCCTGGGTAGTCGCGGTCGATTTCCTCGTGGCTGGCCCCCGTCCATTCCCCCAAGTCCGTTTCGCGCAGGCGTGCATCTGTTTCGACGCCAACTCCCCAAAACTCACTCAGCAATTCCGCCGTATGCTGAGCTCGCTTGAGGTCGCTGGAGTACACCGCAGCTACGTTCCAATCGGCAATTTCTCGTGCCGTTGCGGTGGCCTGAGCGATGCCTACGTCAGACAGCTCGGTATCCAGCTGTCCTTGCATCCGTCCGGTGGCGTTATAGGTGGTTTCGCCGTGCCGCACCAGAACTATTCTTCGCTCTGCCATGGTTTTTCCGCTTTCCCTGTGCCTAAAGTGGCCGGGCTTAGAGCTCGTCGCTATCGGGAGTAGGACCTGCCAATGGCAAGTCATCGATGCTCATTGCTTCCAGGACGTCCACGTCTACGTCGTCATCCCAGTTGCTGCTGCGCTGCGCCTGCTCCACGCCCTCAACGGGGATCTGCGGAGCGTCACGCCACAGGCGATCGAGCGCGTAGAACTCGCGCTCCTGGTTGCGCTGCACATGCACCACGATGGAGCCGTAGTCCAGCAGCACCCAGTGTCCATCGCCGCGTCCTTCACGACGCAACGGCTTGATGCCTTGGACGGTCAGTGCTTCTTCAACTTCATCGACGATGGAGTTGACCATGCGCTCGTTATCGCCGGTAGCGATGACAAAGCAGTCGGTAATGGCCATGCGGTCAGAAACATCGATAACCAAGATGTCTTCTGCCAGCCGGTCCGAGGCAGCACGCGCTGCTACGGAGGCTAGGTCAATGGCTTCAGGGGTGGCAGTCAAAAATAAACCTTTCACAGTGTCTTGAGCGGCCGTCGAGAAACCTCATGGGAATCTCAAAACAGGCTCAAGAATCGAAATAGAAAAATGGCGGACGTGCGCTTCGCGCAAACACACTTATCGTATCGCGTTGTGGCCGCTAGCCCCTAGTCAGCAAGTGTCCTAGTCTGCGGATTCCCTCGAGTCCGCGAGATCCATCACTGACGTCTGATTCGCAGCATTGTCTTTTGGGGCATACATGCGGTGCTTAGCGATGTACTGCACCACTCCATCAGGCACCAAGTACCAGACAGGCCGACCTTGTGCCGCGCGGTCTCGGCAATCAGTGGAGCTGATGGACATTGCCGGAATCTCCACGAGGCTCAAGCGCCCAGCGTCGACTTCAGACTGAAGTGGGGCAAGGGTGGCGTCGGCGTCTTCACCATCACCAATACCCGGCAAGGTGTAACCCGGGCGCGTCACGCCAACGAAGTGAGCGAGATCAAACATGGACTCCCAGTCGCGCCAGGTGACGATCTTGCTGAGGGCATCCGCACCCGTAATGAAAAACAGCTCAGCATCGGGGTATTCGCGCTGCATATCGGCCAGAGTGTCGATGGTGAAGGTGTCTCCCCCTCGATCAATATCCACGCGGGAGACTTGAAAGCGCGGGTTGGACGCGGTGGCGATCACGGTCATGAGGTAGCGATCCTCCGCTGGGGAGACGTGCTTGTCCTTCTTCTGCCACGGTTGCCCGGTGGGGACAAAGACCACCTCGTCCAGGTGAAAAAGATCCGCCACTTCGCTTCCCGCCACTAGGTGTCCGTGGTGGATTGGGTCGAATGTGCCGCCCATGATGCCGATCCGGCGCGTGGGTCGCTGAAAAGTCATGCGCACCAGCATACGTTCTCGTGAAGGGGTTTTCCGGGCTGTGGCTCTCAGAAAACTCGCAGGCAGCCAGGAGAAGATGACATGTCCCTCATAGGATTCTCAGATTCGTTTCCTGTGCTACCTGAATGCGGATGGGACATCCATCACAGCAGCGGATCTTAGTCTCAATTTTGTTCGCATGACCACTTGCCCCCTCGACTAGAAAGGGACACCCCGCTATGTCTCCCATTCAGAACACCAACAACCAGACGACCTTTGAAGGTCGTCCCCTTGATCGCCCGGAAGAGGACATCGAAGACCAGGGTCTACACTTCGATCTGACCACCATTCAGAACCGCGTTTCTCGCCGCGGCTTGCTGGGCATGTTCGGCATTGGCGCTGGCGCCACGGTCCTCGCCGCATGCTCTCCTGGTTCCGGTACTTCTGCAGCGAGCAGCTCCGCTACCTCCTCCGCTGCTGCCACAACTGCCGCCTCAGTGGACAACATCACCGAGATGAACACCGAAACTGGTGGCCCCTACCCTGGCGACGGCAGCAACGGCCCCGACGTGCTCGAGGAAGTCGGCGTGGAGCGCCAAGACATCCGCAGCAGCATCGGTGGCGGCGCCACGGCAGACGGCATTCCTATGACGCTGACCATGAACATCATCGACATGGCCAACAACAACGGTCCAATGACCGGCGCCGCCGTCTACCTCTGGCACTGCGATGCACAAGGTCGCTACTCCATGTACAGCGAAGGCGTGGAGGATGAAACTTACTGCCGTGGCGTACAGGTGGTAGGCGAAGACGGCAAGGTAACGTTCACCAGCATCATCCCTGGCTGTTACGACGGCCGCTGGCCACACCTGCACTTCGAAGTGTTCCCGGACAAGGAGTCCATTTCCGACGCCACTAATGCCGTGCTGACCAGCCAAATCGCGATCCCTGAAGACGTCTGTAATGACGTCTACGCCGTGAGCAACTATGACGGCTCCGCGGAAAACCTCGCCAAGGTCAGCCTGGATACGGATGGAATCTTCAGCGATGGCGCGGATGCGCAGCTGCCGGAGACCACCGGCGATATCAAGTCCGGCTACACCATGAACATCAACGTGGGCGTGGACACCACCACGGAGCAAGAATCTCCGAGCATGGGCGGCGGCCAGGGTGGCCCCGGCGGCACTCCCCCGTCCGGCGATATGGGAGGCCCGGGCGGCACTCCTCCTAACGCTAGCTCCAGCAGTGCCAGCTCTTAAGATTCACTAGAGCTTCACCCAAGATGAGGGGTCAGGCGCGGAAATCATGCTTTCGCGCTAGGCCCCTCTTCCCATAGGCTTAAAGATGTATCATATAAACACCTTTTATGTCTAAGCAGAGGTATCGATGTCCACGCGTCGCCCGCCCACTCCCACCACGCCCGAAGCAAGTGCCGAAGCCAAGTCCAAAACAAGGCCCAAATTCAAGCGAGGCGGTATCAACCCGTGGGTCCCCAATCAGCACGGCGCGTGGGCCATGCTCATCCTGCCGCTGCTGATCGGCTTCATCCTCGGACTACGCATGTCCCCCGCCCCTTTCCAGAGCCCGCGCACTCTTGTTCTCCTGCTGAGCATCGCCGCCACCTGGATCCTCGGTTACTTCATGTTTTTCGCCTTTGACCTCTGGTTTAAGGCCCGTAATCCGCAGCGCAAGCGCCGTTATCGCACGCCCATGCTCACATACGGCAGCCTCGTGGCAGGCTTCGGCCTCCTCACACTCGCCTTACGCTGGCAGATGGTGCTGTGGGTGTTCTTCTTTCTTCCGTTGGTCACGTGGGCATTCGTCGAAGTTGTCCGACGCCAACCTCGTTCCCTCTCCAGCGGCATCTCCACCACACTCGCGAGCTCTCTGATGATCCCCGTGATGGTCTCGGCCGCCACTGTGCCCTTGCCGGAGTTCTTGTCTTTCCAGCCTCTCGAACTCCTCACCGCCACCGTGGCGGTTGCCTTGTATTTCGTCGGCACCATTCCGTATGTCAAGACGCTGATCAGGGAAAAGGGCAATCCCGCCTACCTGAAGCTATCGTTCTTCTACCACTTCGCCGCGCTTCTCATCGTCGCTGCCTTCAGCCTCTGGCTCATGGCCGGTGGACGCTTCCTCGTCAGTGGTGGGCTGCTGATAGGGCTGTTCGGCTGGTGTCTCTACCGCACTCGGAAAATTCCCGCCCTGGCAGCACAAAACCCACGCGCGTGGACTCCCAAGCGCGTGGGTGTGTGGGAAATGCCGCCGACTCTCGTCCTCGGCATCGCCTGCGTGCTGTGCCTCTAGCGGCTCACGCAGCCCTCATCGGGCTGCCTCTAACGAGCCGCCTCTTACTGCTCTTATGGGCGCACGTGACCGTCACCATTGATGACCCACTTCGTGGAGGTCAGCTCTGGCAGTGCCATTGGGCCACGGGCGTGCAGCTTCTGGGTGGAGATGCCGATCTCCGCACCGAATCCGAACATCTCTCCATCGGTCCATGCAGTGGAGGTGTTGATGGACAGTGCCGCTGCGTCCACGTAGGTCTCGAAATGGTTGATCGCGGAGTAGTCGCGAGCGGAGATAGCTTCGGTGTGTCCGGAGCTGTACTTCGTGATGTGCTCCACGGCACCCTGCACGCCATCGACGATGGCGGCAGCGATATCGAAGCTCAAGTACTCATCGGTCCAGTCCTTGTCCTCTGCTTCCACCACGTCATCGACCAGGGAGTCCAGCTCGGACTTCTCACCGTGGATCGTCACGCCTGCTTCCTGCAGGGCGGTCAGGACGCGCTTCTTGTCTTCGTCAGACAGCGCCTTGTCCAGCAGAACCACCTCGGTAGCGTTGCAGACGGAGCAACGGCGAGTCTTGCCGTTGATCACCAGCTGGATGGCTTCGTCAACGTCCGCGGAGGCATCGACATAGAAGTGGCAGTTGCCCGTACCGGTCTCGATGGCGGGCACGGTAGCACCGGTGACCACGGCGTTGATCAGGCCGGCACCACCGCGAGGGATAACCATATCCACCAAGCCACGAGCGGTGATTAGGTCCTGCACGGAGTCATGAGTCTCGCAAGGGAGCAGCTGGACGATGTCGCGGGATACGCCGTGCTTTTCAGCGACGTCCTGCAGGATCTCCACGACCTGCTCGTTGGTGTGGCGAGCGGACTTCGAACCACGCAGCAGTGGGACATTGCCGGACTTGATAGCGAGGCCAAAGGCATCCACGGTCACGTTGGGACGAGCCTCGTAGACCATGCCCATCACACCCAGTGGCACGCGAACCTGCTTCATGCGCAGGCCGTTGGGGCGGGTGAAACCACGGACGATCTCTCCCACCGGATCAGGCAAGCCCACAACCTGGCGCAGACCGTCGGCGATACCGGCGATGCGCTCCTTATCCAGGGACAGACGATCCAGGAGGGAATCATCAAAACCGCGCTCACGGCCGGCTTCGAGATCCTTCTCGTTGGCAGCCAAGATGGACTCGGTATTGGCCTCAAGTGCATCGGCTGCATCGAGCAGGAGGTCATTCTTCTGCTCGGTGGTCAAGAGAGTGGTTTGGCTAACGTCCTTGGCCTTGCGTGCCTTGGCGAGAACTTCATCGCGTTCTGCTTGGCGCTCGGGGGTCAGGTCAGTTGCGTTCTGATTGTTCTCGTTAGTCATGTCCTTCCACTTTACCGAGGTTGAACGCAACCTGCAGATATGCATGTAGCGAGTGCAAAAATCTCATTGCACTCGCTACATGGGATGAGCTATTCGGGTCTCGCTACCTGGACGCCGGTGAGTTACTCGGGTCTCGCTACCTCGGCGCCCACCGACGAAGCGCTCAAGCAAGAACTACCGAGGAAGCTCGGCGCGGTTGGAGTACGTGGACAGGTAGTCCGCGTGCACCACTGGGCGCTGCGCGATATCAGGCAAGTCATTGGTGGACTTTCCGATGATGCCGTCCAGCATCGTGGAATCGTAGCTGACCTCGCCACGGCCCACCAGGCGCCCTTCGTCGGACACGATGTCCACTACGTCGCCCTGGGAGAAATCGCCTTCCACGCGGGTAATACCCACGGACAACAGCGACTTGCGTCCCTCGATGACCGCATCCACAGCACCCTTATCCAAGTGCAAGCGACCATGGGACTCGGCCGCGTAGAGGACCCAGAACTTCCATGCGGACAAACGATCTTCGCGTGGCCAGAAGCAGGTTCCCACCTGGGCTTCATTCAGTGCGGCGCCGATGTTATCCATAGAGGTCAGCAGCACGGGCACGCCCGCGCGGGAAGCCAGCCGGGCTGCGGAAACCTTGGCTGCCATGCCGCCGGTACCCAAGCGGCCACCGTCGCCGGCCACCACTCCGCGCAAATCCTTGCCGGACTTCACCTCGGGCACAAACTGCGCGCCAGGCTCAGCGGGGTTACGGTCAAACAGGCCGTCCACGTCAGAGAGCAAGAACAGAGCATCAGCGAAGGCGAGGTGGCTGACCAGTGCAGCGAGGCGATCGTTATCGCCGAAGCGCATATCGGAGGTGGCCACCGTGTCGTTCTCGTTCACAATCGGAACGGCCTTCAACTGGCGCAGACGGTCCACAGTGCGCTGGGCATTACGTGCGCGATCGCGAACCCCGGCGTCGGACGCAGTCAACAACACCTGGCCGATCGTTCGACCGTAACGGGCAAAACTACGCGCCCACTCCTGAGCCAACAGCACCTGTCCCACGGAGGCAGCAGCCTGCTTGGTCGCCAAGTCGGTGGGCTTCTGGCTGAGCTCCAAAGGACCCATGCCGCAGGCCACAGCACCGGAGGACACCACGATCACGTCGGTGCCTCGTGCCATGCGCGCCTCGAGGGCATCGGCAATGGTATCGATGCGATCTGGGTCCACGCGGCCGTCGTCGTCGGTCAAAGAAGAAGAACCAATCTTCACCACGATGCGGCGCGCGGACGCGATGTCCTCACGGTAGCGAGAGGCATGGCCAAACGCTGGGTGATCCTCATCGATGTCCGGATCCGGGAACTCGATGGTGGTCGCTGGAACCACCGGACCTGGGCGGTGCACCGGCCTGGTGCCGTAGCCCCCAACAGGTTGAAAGGGCTCGGCGATCTCGCTTGGGCCGGAATACACAAAACCCGATGCCGCGCTGGAGGCCCCTGGCACCTCGCTCGGCTGTGCGAAATTCTCTTCGTTATCCGCAGTTGACATGCGTCCCAGTATGCCAGCTACTTAATGTTTCGGTGAAAAACTACGCTGCATTAAGCGCATTAAGTGCGCTTAACCTTCCCAGCGCTCGGTATCCGCCTGCTCGCCGTCGCCGAAATCCAACTCGTCGATCAAGCCTCGGCGCGCCTGGGAGGCACGCTTGCGCTCGTCGGAGGTCACACGCTGGTTCTTCTCCAAACGCTGGTCCGTACCGCGGCCGGTAGGAGTCATGTCCACGCCCGCAGCGGTCTGTGGATCCCATTCGAACGTGATTGCTCCGATGGTCACCTCAGAGCCCTCCACTGCTCCGGCCTTCCACAGCTCCTGCTCCACGCCAGCCTTGGCCAGACGGTCCGCGAGGAAGCCCACGGCCTCGTCGTTTTCAAAGTCTGTCTGCTTGATCCAGCGCTCCAGCTTCTCGCCAGACACGATAAATGCATCTGGGTACTCGGGGTCCACGGAGACCTCGAAGTCCGCAAAGTGTCCACCGCGAGAGTTCTTGCGCAAAGACTGCGGGGTGATCACCTGCGCCGGCTTGGACTCAATCGGGTGATCCTTACGGTGCTGGGCGATGATCTCTGCCAGGGCGTACTTCAGCTCATTGAGTCCCTTGTGCGCCACGGTAGAGATGCGGAAGATCGGCCAGCCGAACTGCTTGAGCTCTTCTTCCTGCAGGTCAGCCATGTCTTCCGCGTCCGGAACATCCATCTTGTTGAGGATGATCACGCGCGGGCGGTCTCGCAGATCGCCCAAACCGGAATCCGTGGACAGTTCAGACTGGTAATTGGCCAGTTCCTTCTCCAAAGCCTGAATGTCATCGATCGGGTTGCGCTCGGCCTCCAAGCTCGCGGCATCCACCACGTGAGCCAGCACGGCAGTGCGCTCAATGTGGCGCAGGAAGTCAAGGCCAAGACCCTTGCCTTCGCTGGCACCAGGGATCAGACCCGGCACGTCCGCCATAGTGAACACTTCATTGCCCACATTAACCACGCCCAGGTTGGGAGCCAGCGTGGTGAAGGGGTAGTCAGCAATCTTCGGCTTAGCCGCCGAGAGTACGGAGATCAGCGAGGACTTGCCCGCAGACGGGAAGCCCACCAATCCCACGTCGGCCATGGACTTCAGCTCCAGGGTGACGTCCTTGTGCTCCCCCGGCTCACCGAGCAGTGCGAAACCCGGAGCCTTGCGTGCCTTAGAGACCAGCGACGCATTGCCCAGGCCACCGTGGCCACCTTGAGCGACGATCATCCGTGTGCCCACACCCGTAAGGTCCGCCAGCACGTCCCCGCGTTCGTTGATAACCACGGTGCCCTCGGGCACGGGCAGTACGCGGTCTTCACCGCGGGCACCGTGACGGTGATCGCCAGCGCCGTTGGCTCCACGCCCGGACTTAATGTGCGGGTGGAAGTGGAAGTCCAGCAGGGTGTGCACCTGGGAAGAGACCTCGAGGACGATGTCTCCGCCGTGTCCGCCATTACCGCCGTCCGGTCCGCCGAGGGGTACGAACTTCTCGCGGTGGACGGAGGCACAGCCGTGGCCTCCGTCGCCGGCCTGCAGGTGCAAGACCACACGGTCAACGAATTGCGGCATGGGCGGATTCCTTTCCTCATGCTGAGGGTGTTGTCTAAAGACAAAGCTACAACGAAACTGCGAGTGCTCAACGAGTTCATCTCGCACTCATAAAAAATCCGCCAGCAGGATGTCTTCCATCCCACTGGCGGTAAAACGAAGTTCGGGGCTTTAGGCCTCGACAACCTCGTCTTCAACGATGCTCACGGTGCGGCGATTGCGCTTGGTGCCGAACTGCACGGCGCCTGCCTTGAGAGCGAACAAGGTGTCGTCGCCACCACGGCCGACGTTCTCACCTGGGTGGAAAGAAGTTCCACGCTGACGGATCAGGATCTCGCCAGCCTTGACCTGCTGACCGCCAAAGCGCTTCACACCGAGACGCTTGGACTCGGAATCGCGACCATTGCTGGAGCTAGATGCACCCTTCTTGTGTGCCATGAGTGTCTCCCTCCTTAAGGAAGAGTAAGTGTCTCGGTAGTTTACTTGATACCGGCGACCTTCAGAACCGTGAGGTCCTGGCGGTGGCCGTAACGGCGCTTGTAGCCGGTCTTGTTGCGGTAGTGCATGCCGCGGATCTTAGGGCCACGGATGTGCTCCACGATCTCAGCATTAACAGTGATCTTGGCAAGCTTGTCACCGGTGGTGACATCTGCTCCGTCGACGACGAGAACCGGGGTGAGAGCCACGGACTTACCCGGCTCACCCTCGATCTTCTCGACCTTGACGAGGTCACCTTCGGCAACCTTGTACTGCTTGCCGCCGGTCTTGACGATCGCGTACATGGTAGGGCTACCCCTTTTTTCTCTCTTCGACTCAGGAACTCGCGCGCGGCTTTGCCGAAGCTAGGCTGCGTGTTCGCCCTGACTGGACAATAGTTTTCACTGCGTTCTTTTCGCTGGAGCGCTTCGGGAACTCGCGGCGATGCAAAGGGCATCTGCTAGGTGTTTCACGAACCGTCTGGGAATCCCGCGGGCAGGATTCTGGTGCGCAGCAAACGCGCACGTCGCCAGCGATTTGAACAGCGACTGCTCAAGACTACCCGCTGACCGCCGTATAACCAAAATCTCCCTGGATTGGCTCACGGCGGCGATTTTCCGCGCCATGCCAGCGCGGAACCTCCGTGCGTGGCCGGCCTAGTTGGACCGACGTACCACGCGCCGTCCGCGTCCCCTCTTTTTGTTCGACGCCACCTTCGCCTCCTTCGGCTTCTGGGCAGTGTCCTTGGGCGCAGAGTCCTTCCGGGCAGTATCCCTGCGTGCATCGTCCTTAGGTGCATCCGCCTGCTGCTGGAAGTCCTCCGGACGCGGAGGGATATCCGACCGGGAATTGCCTCGAGTATTGCGCTTGCGACGTGGCGAGGAATCGAACTCCGCCTTTGCCTCCGCAAAACTCTGTCGTGCCTCAGCGGGCTTCCGCTGCTGCTTCCGCTGGTCGCGATCTTGCCGGCCACGATCCTGCTGAGTCTGATCCTGCCGAGCCTGATCGTGCTGAGCTTGCCCCTGCTGACCCTGGTCCTGCTGAACCGCAGGCGCAGCAGAGCGAACTACCCGGCGTACTCGACGCTTCGTGCGCTTGGACTCCGAACGCTGCGCCGCTACACGGTCAGCAGAGCTGGTGGCGCGGTGGGAAGCGGAACGGGAAGAACCGGAACCCTGCTTCGCATCCTGGGCAGACTTACCGCGGCCGGACTCCTTCTTCTTGCCACCCGCAGACTGATCCGAGGAGGTCTGGTGGTCGGCGGGAGCATGGCGTCGGACAACACGACGAACCCGACGGCGCTGCGTGGCCGTGGCACCACTGCCGGAACCACCGCGGCCATTGGCCTTGTTCTCCTCGCGCGGCTGCTTGTGCTCGCGAGACTCCTCCGCGCGCTTGTTCGACTGCTCGGCATCGCGCTTGCCGTGGTTGCGCTCGGACTTGCGCTCAGGCTTGCTCTCGGACTTCTGCTCGGCCTTGTTTGGAGCCCTGCGATCGTCCTTGCGAGTTTCCTTCCGCTCTTCCTTATGCTCCTCACGGCGCTGCTTTTCCCGCTTGGCCTGCTGGCGCTCCTTACGGTGACCATGATCCCGACGCGGATGAGTGTCCTCTTCTTCCTCGTGCTCCACGGGATCTGCGTGCACAATCACGCCACGCCCACCACAGTGCTCGCACACGGTGGAAAACGTCTCCAACAAACCGATACCCAAGCGCTTGCGGGTCATCTGCACCAGACCCAGAGAGGTCACCTCTGAGACCTTGTGACGGGTGCGATCGCGTCCCAAGAACTCGGTCAATCGGCGCAGCACCAGATCCTGGTTTTCCTCCAGCACCATGTCGATGAAGTCCACCACGATCATGCCGCCCAGGTCACGCAGGCGCATCTGCCGCACGATCTCCTCGGCTGCCTCGAGGTTGTTCTGCGTGACCGTCTCTTCCAGGTTGCCGCCAGAGCCGATGAAAGATCCGGTGTTGACATCCACCACCGTCATCGCCTCGGTGTGGTCGATGACCAGGTGACCGCCCGATGGCAGCCACACCTTGCGGCTCAGCGCCTTGGACAGCTGCTCATCCAGCTCCATGCCGGCGAAGATGTCCTGGTCTGCATGCTGCTCTGGGTGCCACTTGACCACTCGGTCCTTGAGATCCGGCGCCATGCGGCTGACGTAATCACGCACGGTGGCCCAGGACTTGTCGCCATCCACGATGAGCTGGGAGAAGTCCGGATTCAAGATGTCCCGGATCACCTTGATCAGCATGTTCGGCTCTTCGTAGAGCGTGACCGGCTGGGAGCCCTTGGAGGAACGCGCCTTGTTCTCTTGCTCCAGCACGTTTTCCCACGCGCTGTGCAGACGGTTGACGTCCTCGCCGATGTTGTCCTCGGAGGCATTTTCCGCAGCCGTGCGGATGATCGCGCCACCCTCGCCCGGGATCACTCGCGAAAGGATCCCCTTCAGGCGCTTGCGCTCTGCCTCTGGCAGCTTGCGGGAAATCCCCGCGGTGGTGCCGCCTGGGAAGTACACGAGGTAACGCCCGGCAAAGCTCACGCGGGCAGTCAGGCGTGCGCCCTTGTGGCCCACGGGATCCTTGATGACCTGCACCATGATCTGATCACCCGGTCGCAGCGCGGAATCGATGCGACGGTTCTTGCTGTGCAAGTGGGGGGAATGCCAGTTCATCTCGCCGGAGTACAGCACCGCATTGCGACCGGTTCCCAAGTCGATGAATGCAGCTTCCATGCTGGCCAGCACATTTTGCACGGTGCCCAGGTAGACGTTGCCCACCATCGAGTGCTGGGTTTCGCTGGTCACAAAGTGCTCCACCAGCATGCCGTCTTCCACCACGCCCACCTGCGTGGTCAGACCCTCGTGGTCGGTGCGCTGAGAATCCCGCACCACCATGACGCGGTCCACGGATTCCCGGCGCGCCAAGAACTCGCTGCGGCTCACCACATGGCGGGATTCCTTGCGGTTCTCCTGCTTCCACCGGCGGCGGGACTCCAGGCGCGTGCTGCCCTTGAAGCGCACTGGCTCATCGACGATGTCTGCCTCGTCGCGTTCTGCGGGGTGCAGGTCGGAAGGGTCGTGGTCGGCATTATCGTCGGCGCTGTCTACCTGCTGATCGTCGGTGCGATCTTCCGCCTGGTCGCCTCGTCGGTTGTTCTTTGCCCGACGCCGGTTCCGATTATTTCCACGCCCCTTCTTCTCTGGGGCGGTTTCGTCCGCATCGGAATTCTGCGCGTCAGACTTCTCCGGCTGGGTGTCTTCCGGCTGGGTGTCTTCCGACTGCGCGCTGTCCGACTCGGTTTGTGCTGAGTCTGACTTCTCCGGCTGAGAACCATCTGCTGCAGTTCCCGCATCCACGCCGACTCGTCGCACCACACGACGAACCCGGCGCACCCGACGCTTGGGCTTCTGCTCGGACTCCGTGGACTCATTGGACTGCACCGATTCGGAGGAATCCGCATCGCCATCGTTGTTAAACAGCGGCGCGATGATCTGATCCACCGTGGCATCCGAAGGATCGTTCTCAGCCTCAGGCTCAGCCTCAGACTTAGCTTCATCAGCACTCTCAGTGTGCGCCTCAGCCACCTGTGGCGCGACCTCCGTCGCTGGCTCTGCCACCGCAACGAACTCGCCGGTAGCTCCCCCATCAGCCAACTGCTCGGCAGATACGGACTCCGGCGCCTGCTCACCCTGTACCGCAGGTTCTTCGACAACCTTGACGTCCGGCTTGGCGGACGTCTTCGTCTCCGCCTTCCTTGCCGTCTTCTTGGTGGACTTCTTAGCGGTCTTCGTCGTCGACTTTCTGGTCGCAGTCTCCTTCGCGGCCTTCTTTACCGTCTTCTTCGCCGCCTTCTTGGCAGTCTTCTTCGCGGCGGTCTTGGGTTCATCCTTTTTATCCGACGCCAAGCTATCCAGCACGGTCTCTATCTGCTGCTTGGTGACGGTCGAGGCAGCGCGCTTGTCACTGATGCCCTGCGAAGTCAGGACGCTAAGCATTTCATTGCTGGATACTCCCAGCATTTTTGCCAACGCGTGGACTCGGGTCTTCTCCCCCAATTCCGTGCGATTAATTTGTGCAGCTTGAGCTGCTAGTTTTTGGGCTTGGTTAGCCACATTTCTCCTTCATGCAGGCGGAAATCGCCTCTGAGGAATGCGTCGCAACCGAAAGCATGCCTCGGGCGACCGCTGCGCAATAAAAAGTACAGTGAGGTCTGGTTAGACATCGGCCGCATCGTCGTTGTGGGTCAATATCCATGTTCCATTCTTGCACACTCGCGGGACAGGCTGCGCATGAAGCCTGTCCGGTGGACCACTAAAGTGAGCTGCATGGAAATCACGGCGCAGCAGTTTATTGACCTCGGCAAGAACAGAAGCATCGGCGTAGGAACGCGGGCTGCTTTTGCTGCGCTCCTCGCCGTGGCCATTGCCGTGACGGTTGCCCAGCCGGGACGAACTGTGGGATTTCTGATTCTGTTGGTCTGTCTTGCCGGGTGCGCAGTGGTGTGGTGGAAGGCGATGCGCCGTCCCGGGGAGCGCTTCAATAACTACGATCCGCTCAAGACGGATGTGGAAGCCCAGCGCACGGCTACCAATTGGAGAGAAGAGATGCGGCTGTTGGGAGTGGTTGTCTCCGGATTCTTCCTCGTCAACATCGGTCGCATCTGGCCAGGTTGGGGCACCGGCCTCATCGTGGGGCTCATTGGATTCGCACTGTTCTACACGCTTCTTGGACGCCAGTTGTCTCGGCCGCAGTATTACACGCTGCCGGAGGATCTCCTGGAGGCTCGCGACGGGTCTGCAGGTGGGGAGCATGGCGTCGAAGAAAAGGGCGCTGCACAAGAAGATGCCGTGCTAGCCCGCGGCCCCGAGGCACTGATCGCCGGAGCCTATGCACTGCTGCTGGTTCCGGGCGGATTTCAAATGCACAACGCGGTAATGGTGAAGATCCTCTCTGAAAAGCTGCGCGCTTCTGAGGCGGATATCAACAACGCTCTGACGCAGGCCAAGAAGTCCGGTGACGTGGTGACCATCCGCGAACTGCGCAGCCGGGATGAAGCACTGGAGTGGGTCACCCTATCCCCCAAGTCCAGCCATCAGTACCAGGAACGGATCAAAAACGGCCAATAGCAGGACACACTCCACTAGCAAAGGCACAAGCAAAAGTCCCCGGTTACACCGATTAAATGGTGCTACCGGGGATTGCTCGTTGGGCGGGCGCAAGGCCCCACCGACAGCGTGAAGGCTTACAGGTTGGGGAACCAGATGCCGATCTCGCGCTCTGCGGACTCTGGGGAGTCAGAGCCGTGAACCACGTTCTCGCCCACGGTCAGAGCGAAGTCGCCGCGGATGGTGCCTGGAGTGGCCTTGGACACTGGGTCCGTGCCGCCGGCCAGCTGACGCCAAGCGTCGATGGCGCGCTCGCCTTCAACGATGCCTGCAACCAGTGGTGCGGAGGTGATGAAGTCCACCAGCTCGCCGAAGAATGGCTTGTCGGAGTGCTCTTCGTAGTGCTTCTCAGCGGTCTCGCGGTCAGCGGTGCGGAGATCCAGCTCCACCAACTTCAGGCCCTTGCGCTCGATGCGGGCGATGATTTCGCCAACGTGGCCGTTCTTGACGCCGTCTGGCTTGATCAGGATGAGTGTACGTTCAGTCATGGTTGCCGATTCTACAGCCCACGCGCTCCCCTCGCGCGTTCGCAGTCCCCCTTTTGCGCGGGCCTAAATGTCTAGGTGCTGGCTCGGCAACAAGCCCCGCTTCATGCGCTCCTGCAGGTTATTTCGCAGGTGGTAGATGTACCACCACACGGCGGCGAACATCAGCGCCACCACCCCCATGGAAATGTGGACGAAAAATCCCGCCACGGCCACTACCTGCAGACCGATATTCAGTACGTCGGCAAACTTGGCCTTCTGCACGAACGCGGCGGCCACCATCAGCAGTCCCAAGCCAGACACATAGATCAGGTTGAGCGTGGTGGCAGCCTCGCCATTGTCCACGCGGGTCACCACGGTCAGCACCAGCAGGATCACGATGGCTTCCATGATGTGAGTACCAGCCATCACACCGCGCACGCCCTTCAGAGGATCGTTCTTCGGCGCATGCCCGGGGCCTAGTGGCCCCATCTTGTCTTGCTGCTTGCTCGCCATGTGTCTGGCACTCCTGTCGGCTGATTCACGCGATACGTGAGGTGTACTCCGATTGGTTACTGTACTGCGCTGCAGTTCCGCCGCGAAAAATTGTCTGCTATACGGAACTAGGCAGGATCCTTGCCGAACAAGGTTCGCGCCTCACCTGCGGTGACCACGGATCCGGTGATGATTACGCCGGAACCAGAGAGCATGCCATCGTCATCTTCCTCCGCCAGTTGGGTGGCCAGCTCCACCGCTCCGGGCAGGTTGTAGGCCACATGGACGCGCTCTTCCCCAAAGGCATCGCGAGCGTATTCCGCCAACACATCCGCATCCAATGCGCGAGGCGAATTCGTTTGGGTCACCACTACTTCGTCCAACACGGGCTCCAGGTTGGTGAGGATGCCACGCGCATCCTTATCGCCCAGCACTCCGACCACGCCGATCAGGCGTCGGAAAGAAAAATCGCGATCCATCGCCGCGGCCAGCGCCTTGGCACCGTGGGGGTTGTGGGAGGCATCGATGAATACGTTCGGCGCAGAGCGCACGCGCTCCAAACGGCCCGGCGATTCCACGGTAGCGAAGCCCTCGCGGACGCGGTCGATGTCCAGCTGGCGCTCACCACCGGCGCCGAAAAAGGCTTCCACGGCGGCCAGCGCCATCGCTGCGTTATCTGCCTGATGAGCTCCCGAAAGGGGCAGGAAAATGTCATCGTAAACACCACCCAAACCTTGGATGGTCAAACGCTGTCCCCCCACGGCCACGCTGGATTCCAACACGGCGAATTCCGCACCGTCACGCGCCACCGCGGAATCCTTCTCCACGGCTTCCTCCAGCAGCACGCTCATCGCGGCCGGATCCTGCTTGCCGATCACCGTGACGTTATCCGGCGGAGTGAGCAAATCTTCGGCGTCCCAGCGGGACTTGATGATGCCTGCCTTCTCCCCCGCGATCAGCTCGATGGTCTCGCCCAGGTAATCCGTATGGTCCAGCCCGATGGGCGTGATCACGGCCACGTCTGCATTGACCACGTTGGTGGCATCCCAACGACCGCCCATCCCGGTTTCCACCACGGCCACGTCCACGGGCGCGTCCGCGAAGGCAGCGTAGGCGATGGCCACGAGCACCTCGAACTTGCTCATCTTCGGGCCACTGTCGGCCTCGCTACGCGCATCGACCATCTCCACGTACGGCTTGATCTCGTTCCAGATCGCCACGTAATCGGCGGGGTGAATGGGCTTGCCATCCACCGCGATACGCTCGGTGACCAGCTGCAAGTGCGGGCTCGTGGTCCGCCCGGTGCGACGGTGGAATGCGCGCAGAAGGGATTCCACCATGCGCACCACGGACGTCTTGCCGTTTGTGCCAGCCACGTGCACAGAAGGGAATGCGCGCTCGGGGTTACCCAGCAGATCCATGAGCAGCTCGATGCGCTCCATCGACGGATCGATCTTCGTCTCTGGCCAGCGCAAATCCAGCTCTGCTTCGGTCTCCGCTAGCGCCCGCATTTCCTCGGCGGTCACGGGGCGGACAATCGCCTCCTCGGAGTCAGCTGCAGAGGTGTGCTCGGCGTTGGCGTCGATCGGCAAGGCCAGTCCGGACTCATCGAGCGTGACTTCGCCGAACTCGGGAAGTTGCTCCAGGGCCGCCTCGATCGTCGCGTCATCGGTGGGCGCGTCCTGAGTTGTGGCTTCGAGATCTGCGTTCTCCGCGCCACGGTTGTCCTTGCTCACTGATGTCTCCGTTTCTCTGTTCTGGCTGGCGAGGTGCGTGCTAAGTAACTGAATGCGACAGCTGGCTCTAGGCCTGCGGCAGTTCGGCCAAGCGGGTAGAGATGCGCTCGTGCTCCTCGTGTGCCACGCGCTGACGCTCCTTGATGCCTTCCACGACCTTCTCTGGCGCCTTGGCCAGGAAGTTCTCGTTGCTCAGCTTCTTGGCTGCGTTGTCCAGCTCCTTCTGCGCCTCGGCTAGGTCCTTCTCCAGTCGCTTGCGCTCGGCAGCCACGTCCACGGTGCCGGAGGTATCCAGTTCCACGGTGATGGTGGCTTGAGACAAGCGCACCTCCAGCGAGGCGGTAGCGGTGAAATCTGCTTCCGGCTGTCCCAAGCGCACCAGCGAACGCACGGCTGGCTCCAGCTCCACCAGATCAGCTGCAGCGAAGTCCACGCTGGCAGGGACCTTCTGCGTGGGCTTGACTCCCTGATCACTACGGAAACGGCGGATTTCCGTGACCAGCTTCTCCACGTCTTCCATACGACGCACAGCGTCCTGGTCCTGCTCTGCTCCACCGTTGGTCAGCGACTGGTCTGGCCACGGGCTGATCGCCAAGGATTCTTCGTAGCCCTCCACGCCTTCAGTGAGCGTCGTCCACAGTGTCTCTGTGACAAACGGCATCGCTGGGTGCAGCAAGCGCAACACGGAATCCAGCACCCGGCCCAGCACCAGCTGGGTATTGATGCCGCGAGCAATCTCCTCCTGGCTGGCAGCATCCCAATCACGTGGGATCTGCACCTTGGCGATTTCCAGGTACCAATCGCAGAACTCGCCCCAGGCAAAGCGGTAGAGGGACTCATTAGCCCAGGAAAACTCGTAGCGATCCAGCGCCATGTCCACGTGCTCGCGCACGGCTTCTAGGCGATCCAGGATCCAGCGGTCCGCGTCAGTCAGCTCGTCACGGGCAGGCAGTTCACCCACCTGAGCGCCGTTCATCAGCGCAAACTTGGTGGCGTTATACAGCTTGGTGGCAAAGTTTCGGGAAGACTGCGCGGAATCATCGCCCACGGGCAGATCGCTGCCCGGGTTGGCGCCACGAGCCAGGGTAAAGCGCAGCGCATCGGCGCCGTAGTCCCGCACCCAATCCATAGGGTCGATGCCGTTGCCCAAAGACTTGGACATCTTGCGGCCCTGCTCATCACGCACCAGTCCGTGCAGGAACACGTCGCGGAACGGCACCTGCGGACGTCCACCGCGCTCTGCAGACGGCACGCCATTAGGGCCGCCCGCCAGCGGGGAACCGTCCAGGGTGTCCGCGAAGGTGGAGAACATCATCATGCGCGCCACCCAGAAGAACAGGATGTCGTAGCCGGTGACCAACACGGATGTCGGATAGAACTTGGCTAGCTCATCAGTAGCATCCGGCCAGCCCATCGTGGAGAACGGCCACAGCGCAGAGCTAAACCAGGTATCCAGAACGTCTTCGTCCTGCCGCCAGCCTTCGCCGGTCGGGGCATCGTCGTCGGGACCACAACACACCACTTCGCCGTCTGGCCCGTACCAAATCGGGATTCGGTGACCCCACCACAGCTGGCGGGAAATGGACCAATCGTGCATGTCATCCACCCAGTCAAACCAACGTGGTTCCTGGGAGGCGGGGTGAATCACGGTATCGCCCTCGCGCACAGCATCGCCGGCCATCTTGGCCAGCTGGTCTACCTTGACGTACCACTGCAGCGACAGGCGCGGCTCGATGGCCTCACCGGAGCGCTCGGAGTGGCCCACGGAGTGAACGTACGGGAACTTTCGGCCTACGATCCGTCCCTGCTCCTCCAAAGCTAGGCGGATCTGCTCGCGCGCCTCGTAGCGTTCCATTCCATCGAACTGTGTCCCCGTGTTGGCGATGTGCCCGGTTTCGTCCATGATCTCCGGCATGGGCAGATCGTGGCGCTTGCCCAGCTCGAAGTCGTTCGGATCGTGCGCCGGGGTGATCTTCACCGCACCGGTTCCGAATTCGGGGTCCACATAATCATCGGCCACCACGATCATGCGGCGGTCATCCAGGAATGGGTGCGGCAGCGTGGTGCCCACCAGATCTGCGTAGCGCTCGTCGTCTGGGTGCACGGCCACGGCCACATCGCCCAGCATGGTTTCCACGCGAGTGGTGGCCACAATCACGTGCGGCTCATCATCGTTGAGGGAACCGTAGCGGATAGAAACGAGCTCGCCCTCGTCATCCGAGTGCACAACCTCGATATCGGAAATCGCGGTCTGCAAGGTCGTAGACCAATTCACCAGGCGGTTCGCGCGGTAGATCAGCCCTTGATCAAACAGAGCCTTGAAGATCTTCTGCACGGCTCGGGACAACCCCTCATCCAAGGTGAAGCGCTCACGGGACCAGTCCACAGAGTCACCGATGGCCCGCATCTGGTTCTGGATGACCCCACCGTAGCGCTCCTTCCACTCCCACACGCGCTCAATGAACTCTTCGCGGGAGTAATCAAAACGGCCCTTGCCTTCGGTCTCCTTCAGGCTGGCTTCTACCTTGGTCTGGGTAGCGATGCCTGCGTGGTCAGCACCAGGCAGCCACAGCACCTCAAAGCCCTGCATGCGCTTGCGGCGCGCCATATGGTCCATCAGGGTGTGGTCTAGGGCATGGCCCATGTGCAGCTGGCCGGTGACGTTCGGCGGTGGCAACACGATGCTAAAAGGTGGCTTCGAGCTGGACGCATCCGCCGTGAAGTATCCCTTGTCTACCCACCCTTGGTAGAGGTCCTTTTCTACCTCTGCCGGGTTCCATGCAGCAGGTAGTTGGGAGGAACGGTCGGCGCCGATGGAACGTCCAGCAGCGCCGGAGGACTGGGGGTTCAGGCTAGATGTGCTCACGAATCACCAGTGTAATAGACCTCCGGACAGCCCCTTCATTCAAGGCGTAACCACGCCCAAGCCCAAGCGCAATGCGCCCACTGCTTCGTCGAGTGCGGCCCGTGCTCCTCTCCATACCCCGGTGGAATTCACGAAGGGGTGCACCAATCCTGGGTGTCGACGCAAACTCACCAGCACTCCCGCGTCTCGCATCCTCCTTGCATACTCCTCCCCCTCATCACGCAAAGGATCGAATCCCGCCACAGCTACATAGGCAGGCGGCAACCCAGATAGGTCCTGCGCCGCGAGCGGGGAAACATACGGGCTATCCCTATCGTCCTCATTGGGTGTGTAGTGCTCGCGGTACCAACGCATGTGCTTGGCCGTGAGGAAGAAATTTTTCGCAAACTCTCGGTGGCTTGCGGTATCCAAGGTGCGCAGATCGGTCACAGGGACAAACAACATTTGTAGCCGAGGTAGCGCTTTGCCCTCGTCGCGCAGCCGCAGACACAGTGCGGCAGCGAGGTTGCCTCCTGCGGAGTCACCTCCCACTGCCACGCGATGACGGTCCACCCCTGGGATCTTTCCGGACAAGGCGGCGCTGGCCACGGCCGTGACGTCGACCAATCCCGCAGGAAACGGTGCCTCCGGCGCCAGGCGATAATCCACGCTGATCACGGCCACCTCGGCTTTTGCGCAGATCCAGCGGCAGGTGGAATCGTGGGAATTCAGCGAGCCGAGCACCCAACCTCCGCCGTGCATGTAGATCAAGGTGGGCATGTCCTCTGACTCCGGTGCGGTGCCGCCTCGCCTAGCCGGCCGGTAATGACGAACTCGTACGCCGTCGACCAGATACTCCGTGACAGAGCCGACCTGCATATACGTCAGCGCGCCCAGGTGTGCCTCGTGGTCAATGATGGTACGACCGAAAGTTGGCTCTAGATCCGCGAAGTCCTCGCCAGACACCACTTTTAGCGCCAGCAAGGAGGCGCGGACATCAGAGTCCAATGTGTCGCCGTCGGTGTTAGTGAGTTGCCCGAACAGGCGCAACACGAAGGGCGGAAGCGATGTCAGCGCGCCCGCAGCACGGGCAGTGATGTGCGTGGCCAGCGGGAACGTCGGTGGTGCCACAGTGGTAGGCGCGTGGGGCGTAGTCATGTTTTATAGCCAAACATAACCGCACGTTTCCGTGGGCGGTAATGGCAATACTCGCCCGAAAGAAGTTAGACCAGTCCTTGGTCCTTGACGGTCTGAAACTCCTCCTGCAGCTCCGCCACAGTCTTTTCAATGCGTTCCCGCTGGAACTCGTTGATGCTCAGTCCCTGGACAATCTCCCACTGGCCGTCAACTAACCGGCACGGGAAGGAGCACACAATGCCCTCCGGCACCCCATAGGACCCATCGGAAGGCAGCGCCACAGAAACCCACTCACCCTCAATGCCATTGAACCAATCGCGCATGTGATCCACCGCGCTGCTTGCCGCGGAGGCAGCTGAAGAACGCCCGCGCACCTCAATGATCTCGGCGCCCCGCTTGGCCACGCGCGGGATGAACTCCTCGGTCAGCCAGGCCTGATCCAACTGGTCCGCCACCGGCTTTCCCTTCAGCGTCAGCTCCGTGACATCGGGGAACTGTGATGCCGAGTGATTGCCCCACACGATCATCCGATCCAGCTCGGCCACGCCCCCACCCAGCTTCTCTGCAACTTGACCCAACGCGCGGTTGTGGTCCAGGCGGGTCATGGCCGTGATCTGTCGCGGAGCAATTCCCTCGGCATGCGCCGCAACGATCGCCGCGTTCGTATTCGCCGGGTTGCCCACCACCAGGACGCGGACATCGGGAGAGGCAACCTCGCCGATCGCTTTGCCCTGCGGGCCAAAAATCCCCCCGTTGGCCGCCAGCAGATCAGAGCGCTCCTCGCCCTTTTGCCGAGGCTTCGCACCCACCAAGAACACGGCGTGAGCGTCACGGAAGCCCTCGTGCAGATCCTCCGTCACGGTGATCTGCCCCAGCAGCGGGAACGCGCTATCGAGCAGTTCCATAGCCACGCCCTGGGCGGCCTTCACGCCCTCGCCCACCTCGATGAGTCGCAGGTTCACGCGGCGCTCGCCAAACACCTCGCCAGTGGCCAGACGCCACAGCAGGGAGTAGCCAATCTGCCCGGCAGCGCCCGTGATAGCCACGTTGACTTCTGCATTGTGCGGCTCCCCGTTGCCCTGGGTCTGGCCTGCGAGGTTGGCGGAGGTGGGTTCTTGAATAGTCATCGTGAACTCCTGCGATGGTGATGGTTTAAGGTTCAACTTCCACGGTAGTCGAACCCGCACCTAGGGGTTACGCTCTCAAGCTTCCCGCTGATTCCCCTCCATTCGTCTCCCCTCCACTCACCTCCCCCTCCGGGTGCCAGCAGGCAGGCCGTGACTAGCATGAGGACGTGTCCTCCCCATCAGATCCTGCGGCTTCATCTCGGCGAGACAGTGGCTCCGTACCGCTGCCTTCGTCGTGGTCGCGCTATGGGTTAACCGCCACGCAGTACCAGGAACTCATGCAACAGGCGCTGTTCGTGTTAGTGCGCACTGGTCCCGCGGTTCCAGAGGCCACCATCGCAGAGCTGGCGGAATCCGCCGGTCACGAGCCATCTCACCAGCTCTTTCAGGACACTGAGTTGCTCTACGACGAGTGCCTGCGCTTTGCCTTATCCCAACTGTGGCCCGCGGCTGACGTGGTCTCCGCCGATTCCGTCTCCTCCGCCGTGCCCGCCGATGCGATCCGCACCCTGTTCCGCGAGTTATTCCGATGCGGACGAAACAATCCGCAGGCGCTGCGTTTCATTGTGTCGGAGAACCTCTTCGATTCCGCGCAGCTGTCCCGCCGTCACGTCCCCTTGGACGATTCCCCAATGATGCTGCAGCTGGATCGAATTCTCATGCGCGGCCACGATGTCGGAGCTTTCCGCGCGGGCATCTCCGCCGAGGATGTATACGTCCTCATGCTGTCCCTGTGCAGTTTCCCCGTCTCCATGGGGTCAACATTTCACAAGCTCTACGGCATGAACGCCACCGATGCCAGCAACACTGCTGGTCTGGAAGCTCTGGCGACTGATGCCGTCCTCGCGTTCCTCACCACCCCCATGCCCACCTCGCAGGGCAGTAGCTACACGCATTCGTCGCTCTCGTTGGCTGTCGGCCCGTCGGTCGCAGCGACGTTGTACTCCCGCGAGCAGTCCCCCGCCCCGTTGTCTCGTGGTGTTGTTTCTTCTTCGTCCGACGCAAACACCGACTACTCAGCTACCGATCTGTATCGGCACGAGTAGCCGGTGTGCTTATCCGCTAGGCGGATTTCTTGTCCCGCTTAGCTACTTCTTCGTGGGTCAGCAGCGTGGGCTCAGCCTTGCCCGCAGCACAGTCTACGGTGATGATGACCTCTCCGGTGTCCTCATCTTCCGGAATGGAGAACATCACTGGCAGCAGAATGGATTCCATGATGGAACGCAATCCGCGGGCTCCAGTTTCGCGAGCCAGCGCCTGCCGAGCGATCTCCTTGAGCGCATCTTCTTCAAAGGTCAGGCGCACGCCGTCCATATCGAAGAGGCGCTCGTACTGACGCACCAGTGAGTTCTTCGGCTCGGTGAGCACGCGCACCAATGCTTCTTCGTCCAAGTGCCCCACGTGAGTGAGCACCGGAAGGCGACCGATGAGCTCTGGTATCAGGCCGAACTTCACCAGATCTTCCGGCTCCACGAACTCGAACGGATTATCGTCCGCCTCAGACTTAGAAGAGATCTCTGCACCGAAGCCCAGACCCTTCTTGCCACGACGTTCCGCGATCACGCCTTCCAGACCGGCAAAAGCGCCCGCCACGATGAACAGAACGTTCTTCGTATCAAACTGAATGAACTCCTGGTTGGGGTGCTTGCGCCCACCCTGCGGTGGAACAGACGCCACAGTGCCTTCCAGAATCTTCAGCAGCGCCTGCTGCACGCCCTCGCCGGACACGTCACGCGTAATCGAGGGGTTCTCAGACTTGCGGGAGATCTTATCCACCTCATCCACGTAGATAATTCCGCGCTGGGCCTTATCCACATCGAAATCCGCCGCCTGCAGCAGCTTCAGCAGAATATTCTCCACGTCTTCACCCACGTATCCCGCTTCGGTGAGAGAGGTGGCGTCGGCGATAGCAAAAGGAACATCCAACATACGAGCCAGCGACTGGGCAAGATACGTCTTACCCGAACCCGTCGGGCCCAACATCAAAATGTTGGACTTGGACAGTTCCACCTCATCATCAGAACGGCGGGCGGTCGCGTTGGACTGCTCCACCTGGATGCGCTTGTAGTGGTTGTACACAGCCACGGCTAGAGTGCGCTTGGCCTCGTCCTGCCCGATGACGTACTTGTCCAAGAACTTGGCGATAGCAGAAGGAGTGGGCAGCTGCTCGGAATTCTCCGAGGACGGAGCCGCGAGCATCTCCTCTTCGATGATTTCATTGCACAGCTCGATGCACTCATCGCAGATGTAGACGCCCGGGCCGGCGATGAGCTTGCGCACTTGCTTTTGGCTCTTCCCACAGAAGGAGCACTTCAGCAGTTCAGCACTTTCTGGCATACGACTTTGCTACTGCTTTCTATCGACGCGCGTAGAAGCGAGTTCCGCGCGCATTGACTGGTTGAAACGACTGCCCCCAAGAATACTCCGGGGTGAGACAAAAAGGTGTTCCCCAGTGCCGTGTCGGACACTGGGGAAACGTACCCGCCGAACAATCGGCAGGCATATGGTGACTGCCGCGGATTACTCCTGAGCGGACAGCTTGCGGTACTCGAATACCTGGTCGATGATGCCGTATTCCTTGGCTTCTTTGGCGGTGAGGATCTTATCGCGGTCCGTATCGATGCGAACCTGCTCCTCGGTGCGGCCGGTGTGGCGAGCCAGCGTCTTTTCCATCAAGGTACGCATGCGCTCGATTTCCTTGGCCTGGATCTCCAAGTCAGAAACCTGGCCCTGTACGCCGCCGGAAGCGGGCTGGTGGATCAGGACGCGGGCATTTGGCAGTGCCGCACGCTTGCCGGGAGTGCCGGCGGCCAACAGCACAGCGGCTGCGGATGCAGCCTGGCCGAGGCAGACAGTCTGCACGTCTGGGCGGACGTACTGCATCGTGTCATAAATGGCCATCAAGCTGGTGAAAGAGCCACCTGGGGAGTTGATGTACATCGTAATATCGCGATCAGGGTCCAGTCCCTCCAGGACCAGAAGCTGCGCCATGATGTCATTCGCAGAAGCATCGTCCACCTGGGTTCCTAGGAAGATGATGCGCTCTTCGAACAGCTTGTTATAAGGGTTGGATTCCTTCGCTCCGTACGTGGAGTGCTCCACGAAGGAAGGAAGGATGTAACGCATATCAGGCATCTTCATTCTTACTTCTCCTTCGCAGAAGTGATGACGTGATCAACAAAGCCGTAGTCCTTGGCCTGCTTGGCCGTGAACCAACGGTCGCGGTCAGAATCCTTGGCGATCTGCTCCACGGACTGGCCAGTGAACTCAGCGATGAGCTCTGCCATTTCCTTCTTCGTGTGAGCAAACTGCTCGGCCTGGATGGCGATGTCCGCTGCAGTGCCGCCCACACCAGCGGATGGCTGGTGCATCATAATGCGGGAGTGTGGCAGAGCGTAGCGCTTGCCCTTGGTACCTGCGGAGAGCAGGAATTGGCCCATGGATGCGGCCAAGCCCATGCCATAGGTAGCGATATCGCACGGTGCGTACTGCATGGTGTCAAAGATGGCCATGCCCGCAGTGACAGATCCGCCCGGAGAGTTGATGTACAAGGAAATGTCCTTGGTGGGATCCTCTGCAGAAAGCAGCAGGATCTGGGCGCACAGCTTGTTGGCGATCTCGTCATCAACCTGGCTACCGAGGAAGATAATGCGCTCCTTCAGCAGACGCTCAAATACCGAATCAGTCATGTTCGGCATTTCCCCGCCGCCGTTAGCCAGCGGAATGGAATGAGTACTCATGGTGCTCCTCATGGAATGGACGTTGATGTATGGGTCTCAAGCCTAGTCATCGCTAGGCCAAGGTTGTGCCTCGGATCGGGGTTGTTCGCTGACAGCGCACGGACTTCCCGCGCCGCTGCTTTTCGGACCTTGAGGCTCCCGATCCCAGGCAACGAAAAACCTCGAATCGTTGTGCCGTAAAGGCGCCGCAGATTCGAGGTGCTTCGAGAATTTAGAGAGTCAGAGACTACTCAGAGTCCTTCTTGGTGGATTTCTTCGTGGTCTTCTTCTCTTCCTTCTTCTCGGTCTTCTTGGCAGCCTTCTTAGCTGGGGTCTTCTTTGCTGCCTTCTTCGCAGGAGCCTTCTTGGCTGATGGCTTGGCATCCTTGTCAGCCTTCTTGCCTTCGTACTTCTTGGACTCGGACTTATCGTCCTTCTTGTCCTCAGCCTTGTCAGCAGATTCCTCAGACTCAGCACCCTCGGCAGCTGCCTCGTCGATGCCGAAGAACTGCTTCGGATCAACGTCGTTGCCGTCCGTATCCTTCACGGAAGTCTTGGCAATGTTGATAGCCAAGGACTTGCCGCGGCGAACGTCGGCAAACAGGCTCGCCAGCTGGCCGGCCTGCTGCAGCTGCATGATGAACTGATTGGGATCCATGCCGTACTGCGCAGCGGTGAAGTTGATGTGATCCATCAACTCGTCCTGAGAAACCTCAGGCTGCTCCTTGTCTGCCAGGGCATCCAAGAACAGCTGGGTGCGCACGGAATCCTCGGCAGCTTCGCGGGAGTCCTCTTCAAACTTTTCGCGGGTGATGTCCTGGGCTGCGAGCATGGCCTCGAAGGTCTTCTCGTCGCCACCGAACTGGCCGATGATCTGCTGGATCTGTCCCTCAACCTGGTCGTTGACAACAGCCTCAGGCAGAGCAACCTCAGTCTGCTCCAGAGCAGCGGCCAGAACCTTGTCGCGGATCTCTCCGGCCTGGGTGTTCTTCATCTGCTCTTCAACCTGAGTCTTCAGGGAGTCGCGCAGCTCGTCCAGGGTGTCGAACTCACTTGCCAGCTGAGCGAAGTCATCGTCCAGCTCAGGCAGCTCGCGCTCCTTGACGGAGCTCACCTTGACGGTGACCTCTGCCTCTTCGTCGGCGTGCTCGCCGGCGACCAACTTGGAGGTGAAGGTGTTCTCTTCGTCGGCCTTCATGCCAACCAGTGCGTCGTCCAAGCCCTCAACGAGGGAGTCGGTTCCGACTTCGTGGGACAGACCCTCGGTAGTGGCCTCTTCCACTGACTCGCCGTCGATGGTGGCGGACAGGTCGATGGAGACGAAGTCGCCCTTCTTGACCTTGCGGTCAACGTTCTTCAGGGTGCCGAAGCGTGCCTGCAGGTTCTCCAGCTCGGCTGCGATCGCGTCGTCGTCGGCCTTCAGCGGCGCAACCTCAACGGAGATCGTGGAGAAATCAGGAACCTCGATCTCTGGGCGTACGTCCACCTCAGCGGTGAAGGTGACCTGCTCGCCGTCCTTCAGCTCTGCGATGTCGATGTCTGGCTGGCCCAGCACCTTGAGGTCGTGCTCTTCCACGGCTTGGCTGTAACGAGAAGGAATCATCTCGTTGAGCACCTGGTCCAGCACCACGCCGCGGCCCAGACGAGCCTCGAGGATCTTGGCTGGGACCTTGCCCTTACGGAAGCCCGGCATATTAACCTGCTGAGCCAGGGCCTTGTACGCCTGATCGAACTCTGGCTTGAGTTCCTCGAAAGGAACCTCGACGGTGAGCTTGGTGCGGGTGGCGCTCAGCTTCTCTACAGAGCTCTTCACGAATGCACACTCCTGTTTTTCTTTGGTTTACAGGCTGGCCGATCTGGGCATGCCTGTGTGGTCGGCTCTCAATTTTATCTGGTCGGCAACATCCACGTCGTTGGGGGTCGCTTTTGCACGTTCTGTTGGCCAAGTAGCAAACCGTTCCCCCGCTCTCGTGCGCACCTTCGTTGGCCATATTTTTCGACGCCAACCTCGTCCCAGCCATACTTCCGTACCAAAACTCACCGGGCTCCCATTATTTCCGCTGGACAATGTGGCGCATGTGACTAGCTGGCGGCAGTTTTGGTACAGAAGTTTGATCTACCCCAAGCGCCCGCGCCCCCAGTGGCCGAGACTCGCCCAGGTCACGCACTCAGCTCGCCCCGGAAACGAGCTTGGCGTCGGAACGATAAGGACGGGAAGAAAAAGAGAATAAGAAAACCGGCCTGCCAGAATATTCTGACAAGCCGGTTGACGTTAATGGTCGGGATGACAGGATTTGAACCTGCGACCCTCCGCTCCCAAAGCGGATGCGCTACCAACCTGCGCCACATCCCGACGAGAGGGAACGACGGGAATCGAACCCGCGTCTTCAGCTTGGAAGGCTGAGGTATTAGCCACTATACGACGTTCCCGTGTCCATCACTAATCGGTGTCACCCCAAGGGGTGACCATGTGAAATGCGGACCGAAGTCCGTGTGATTTCCACGAGAAGTTACTCTACATCATCACCTCCCAAGGGCAATAATCACAGGCCCTTGAAACCTGAAAGCCGAGGTACATTGCGCAAATTGGAACGCGCCAAGTCCACCATCTTGCCCACTCCGCCTTCCAAAACCGTCTCCACTGCGGCTCGAGAAAAGCCCGCAACTTGCTCCAGAGATATCTCCGGCGGGATGCTCAACGCGTTCGGATCGGTAACCACGTCCACCAGAACCGGTCCCGGATGGGCGAAGGCTTCGCGCAAGGTCGACTCGATGTCCTCGGGGCGCTCCACGCGGTAGCCCTTCATACCGGCAGCATTGGCGATGTCCGCGTAGTTAACGTGCTCGTGGTCCGTGCCGAAGTCCGGCAGGCCGGCCACCATCATCTCCAGCTTGACCATGCCCAGCGAGGAATTATTGAACACCACGGCCTTCATCGGCAGGTCGTGCAGCTTCGCTGTCAGCAGCTCACCCAGCAACATGCCAATGCCACCGTCGCCGCACATGGCGATGACCTGCCGGTCCCGATCCGCGAACTGCGCGCCAATGGCCTGCGGGAACGCGTTGGCCATCGTGCCGTGGTGGAAACTCGCGAGCAGCTTCCGCTTGCCGTTGGGATTGATGTAACGCGCGTGCCAGACGTTGCACATGCCGGTATCGGCGGTGAACACGGCATCCTCGTCCGCGACCGTATCGATGATGTCCGCGAGGTATTCGGGGTGGATCGGCGTGTGTTGGTGGTGCTTTTTCGTATAAGCCTCGACGACATGGCTCAGGTTCTTTTCCTGCTCCACCAGCATGTCATCCAGGAAGTCCCGGTTGGGCTTGTCCTCCACCAGCGTCATCAGCGCTTCACACGTGGCTGCCACATCGCCGTGAACCGGAACGTCCACGGACGTGCGGCGCCCGATGTTCTCTCCCTTAATGTCCACTTGCGCCGTGCGGGTCTTCTCCGGCAGGAACTCGGAGTAAGGAAAATCGGTGCCCATCAGGATGAGCAGGTCTGCGTCATGGAACGCCTTGGAGCAGGCGCCGTAGCCCAATAGGCCGGACATGCCCACGTCAAAGGGGTTGTCGTAGTGCAGGTATTCCTTGCCTCCATAGGCGTGCCCCACGGGCGCCTTGATCTTTTCCGCCAGCGCCAGGACTTGCTCACGGGCATTGGCACAGCCAGCTCCGCCGAAGATGGTGATTTTATCCGCTTGGTTGATGGCATCTGCCAACTGTTGGACTTGCTCCTGAGCAGGCACCACAGTGGGACGAGCAGCGGAAATGGTGGACTGTAGCTGTGGAGCATCAACCGCTTGCTCCGAAGACACATCACCGGGGATGACCAGAACGGACACTCCCTTGCCAGCCATCGTGGATTGGATGCCGTGCTGCAGAATCTTGGCGCCCTGCTCCGCAGAATTGGCCATCTCGCAGTAGCCGGAACACTCGGCGAACAGCTGCTCTGGGTGGGTCTCCTGGAAGAAGTGCGAGCCGATGAACTGGCTCGGGATATGGCTGGCGATGGCCAGGACCTTTGCACCGTTTCGGTGCGAATCATAAAGTCCCTGCAGCAGGTGGAGGTTTCCCGGTCCGCAGCTGCCCGCACACACGGCGAGCTTGTCCGTCATCAACGATTCCGCGCCCGCAGCGAATGCCGCCGCTTCTTCATTGCGCACGTGGACCCATTCGATGGAGCTGCGCTTGACCGCATCCACAATCGGGTTGAGGCTATCGCCCACCACTCCGTAGATCCGCTGTACCCCGTTGTTTTCTAGAGTTTCGACCAACTGTTCTGCGTACGTACGTGACACGGTTTCGTGACCTTTCCGAAAAATGTTTTGTGGGAAGTTCGTCACATGCCTTCAGCTGCACCGAGTGGCACGGTCGAGATGGTGCCGCGGAACCCGGGTGCTGCCTTGGTGGGTGTGAACGTTATCCATGTTACGCGGAGCAAAAATAGAGGTGGACTGTCCAAAAAATGTAGCAATCTTTGCAATTTCCTAGCGTGCGCTTAGTTTTCCTCTAAAGTTCATACACATGGAACCGGTAATCATTGATCGAGTCAGCAGTGTGGAATTGTGGACCGCAATCCAATGCGCAGAGTTCTCTGGAACGGCTCGCGGGACATTCACCAGCTATGCAGGCAGGGGACGCGCTCCCAAGCCCGTCACTAAGTTCCACGGACTGACGTTGTGGAACTCCGATGACATTAAGCAGTGGCAAGAAAAGCGCACCGCCCAGCGGGGTTAAAACCTCCCAGCACGATTAATCACAGAGCACGGCTGATTGAGACATCACCACGTGGCTTAGCGTCTCAACTCATCAGCAAAATGCAGTGAGCCTAAAGCCGTTAGCCAATGAACAAAGGCGCTGAGTAGGAAAACCTACTCAGCGCCTTTGGCTTGTGCTTTTACTATTGCCCTTAGTTTTCCGGCAATGCCGGAGCGTCTCCGGTGCGCTCGTATTCAGACAGAATGTCGATACGACGCTGGTGACGCTCTTCGCCGCTCCACGGCTGCTCCACGAAGGCATCCACGATCGCCAGTGCTTCTTCCTCGGAGTGCATGCGGCCACCGAGTCCGATGAGCTGGGCCTTGTTGTGCTCGCGAGCCAGCTTGGCGGTTTCCACGGACCACGCCAGTGCGCAGCGTGCGCCCTTGACCTTGTTCGCGGCGATCTGCTCGCCGTTTCCGGAACCGCCCAGCACGATGCCCAGGGATCCTTCGTCCTCTACAACGCGGCGTGCTGCCTCGATGCAAAATGCTGGGTAGTCATCGTTGGCGTCGTACTCGTGTGCACCGCAATCGATGACCTCCAGACCCTTGTTGGTCAGGTGATCTTTGATCACGTTCTTCATTTCAAAGCCGGCATGGTCGGCACCAAGATAAATACGCATGTCTGCAGATCTTAGCGAATAGCTTCCGAGCCGTTTCGCTTAAGCGAATTCTGGCTTGGGGTCTTCGGTGCGGGAGCGCTTCAGTTCGAAGAAGTGCGGGTAGCCGCCCAAGGTCACGGATGCGTCGAAGAGTTCGCCTGCCGTCTCGCCTTCTGGGATGCGAGTGAGCACGGGACCGAAGAATGCGCGCTCTCCCAGCTGTACTACTGGGGTTCCCACGTCGTCGCCCACCAGGCTGATGGCGTGATCGTGGCTGTCTTGCAGCTGCTTCATGACTGAGCCCTCAGCGTCCGCATCCTTGTGCGCTACGTCGAACAGTTCCGCCTTGGCGCCGATTTCCGCCAGGGTTTCCTTGATGAGCTCGTCGTAGCCGTGCGGATCCTGCTTGTGGCTGTTGCCTTCGGAGTGAATCTTGGTTCCCAGCACGGTGTAGTACGGATCCACCAGCTCTGGGCTTTCGGTGTGCAGAGCCGCAGCCACGAGTGCTGGTCCACGAGCTGCGGTCATGGCGCGCTCGTAGCCTTCGGACAGGCCTTCGCGTCCGTCGTTGAGGATGAACAGGCTCATGGGTGCGAAGTTGAGCTCAATTTCGCGGACTTTTTCTACTTCCTTGAGCCAGCGGCTGGTGACCCAGGCAAAGGGGCAGGTGACATCGAAGTACATGGTGACGGGTTGCTTAGTAGTCATGTCACCCACTGTAGACAAATCAGTCTCCCCGGCGCTGTCTGGCGGTTGAAATTGCTCTTCACCTGTCCCCTCAAGGTCTTGTCCGAGCCGGTTTAGTCTGGGCCGTGAGTAGGGTGTGAAACATGACTTCAACAAACCTGAATCGCCATGAGGCCGCACAGCGCGCGCAGTTGATCAGCGACGTGCACTACACCATCGATTTGGATCTCAGCGGCGGTGGCGAACCGTCCACCACCACGTTTGCTACCAACACCACCATCGGCTTTACCTCCCAGGCAGGCTCCACTTTCGTTGACCTGCGTGCCCCGGAGGTTCACAGCGTGATCCTGGATGGTCAGGACATCACGGATGCTGCCGTTCCCCGTGTTGATTCTGTGTTCGACGCCACCAACGGCATTCAGCTTCAGGGCCTCTCTGAAGGCCAGCATGAGTTGATCATCCGCGCCGATGGCGCGTACTCCACCACGGGCGAGGGCTTGCACCGCTTTACCGACCCAGCGGACGGTGAGGTGTACATGTACACCCAGTTTGAGACAGCCGATGCCAAGCGGGTATTTGCTTGCTTTGACCAGCCAGATATCAAGGCAACGTATGACGTCTCCGTGACCATCCCGGACGGTTGGAGTGTGGTGACCAATAACGTGGTCGCGCAGGAGCATGGCGTCGAAGAAAACAAGACCGTGCACACATCCACGGTGGACTACCTGCTGTCCACCTACTTGATCGCATTCTGCGTGGGGCCATGGCACGTGGTGCGCGACGAATGGACGGGCACGGTGACTTCCCACCCAGAGACCTCCGCGGAAGCGGCAGCAGCTGCTCGCGAGCGTGGCCAATTGACCACCGAGGGCGAAATGACCGTGCCGCTGGCGCTGTACTGCCGCAAGTCCTTGGCGGAATACCTGGATGCGGATGAGCTCTTTGAAGTTACCAAGCAGGGCTTTGACTACTACGCGGAGCACTTCGGGGTGGGCTACCCGTTCTACAAGTACGACCAGATCTTCTGTCCCGAGTACAACATGGGCGCGATGGAAAACGCGGGCTGCGTGACTATTCGCGACGAGTACATCTTCCGCTCGGCGGCCAGCCACTACCAGTACGAACGCCGTGCGGACACGATCCTGCACGAGCTGGCGCACATGTGGTTCGGCGATCTAGTGACCATGCAGTGGTGGGATGATCTGTGGCTCAACGAATCCTTCGCCACGTGGTCTGCGGCCATGAGCCAAGCAGGAGCCACCAAGTACACCACCGCGTGGGTGACCTTTGCCAACAAGGAAAAGGCGTGGGCCTACGGGCAGGATCAGCTCTCCTCCACGCACCCCGTGTTCAGCGATGCCTCGGACATCGTCACGGTGGATGCCAACTTTGACGGCATTACCTACGCCAAGGGTGCCAGCGTGCTCAAGCAATTGGCCGCCTACGTGGGGCTGGAAGCCTTCTTCTCCGGAATCCGTGCGCACTTCGCTGCGCACGCTTGGGACAATGCAACGTTTGATGACCTGTTGCAGGCCTTGGAGAAATCCTCTGGCCGCGACTTGTCCGCATGGGCAGATCAGTGGCTCAAGACCACCGGCATTAATACTTTGGCGCCGAAGTTCGAGATTGCTGAGGACGGCACGTATTCCAGCTTCTCCGTGAGCCAGTCCGGTGCGCAGCCCGGCGCGGGCGAAACCCGCACGCACCGCGCGGCGGTGGGCGTCTACTCGCTGAACCAGGACAGCGGAAAGTTGGAGCGCACGGCGCGCGCCGAGCTGGACATTGCGGGCGAGCTGACGGACGTCACCGAGCTGATCGGTGCGCAGTCCGGCGATTTGGTGCTGGTCAATGACGATGATCTAACCTACGCGTTCATCGAGATGGATCAGGAATCGCTGCGCACGGCGACGGAGAACATCGACAAGATCGCCGATCCGATGCCTCGCTCTCTGATCTGGTCCGCGGCCTGGCAGATGACGCGCAACGCGCAGATGAAGGCGCGGGACTTCGTGGCACTCGTGGCTCGAGGAGCCGCATCCGAGACGGAAATGGCTGTCCTGGAACAGCTGCTGTTGCAGAGCCGGGCGGCGGTCAGCAATTACGCAGACGAGCAGTGGGCACGCACGGAAGGTTGGCGCGAACTGCGTGGCGCGTTGCTCAATGGGGTGACGTCCTCGACTGGCCAGGCACAGCTGGCCTTCGCTCGTGCTTTCGCGGGGTCCAAGCACTCTGAGCACTCCGCGGATGTCCTGCGCGTTCTGTTGGGTGAAGCTGATGCAGTCAGCACGGCTGGCCCGCTGCAAGGCAAGGCTGCACAGGAAATGGCACCTGGTCTGGAGATTGACCAAGACCTGCGATGGACCTTCATCATCGCGCTGTCCGGTGCACAGGATGCCACCGGCGAATCCGCCGAGGACGTGGAGAAGCGCATCGCTGCGGAGCTGGAACGGGATTCTTCCTCAACCGGCAGCATGTTGGCTGTGCAAGCTCGGGCCGCACTCCCTGATGCGGAGATCAAGGCACGAGTCTGGGAGGACATCACCGTGCGCGGACCAGAGCTGTCCAACCTCAAGCTGCGCCACAGCATGGCCGGTTTCGCGCATGTCGGACAAGGCCACCTATTGGACGAGTTCGGCCCGAAGTACGTCACCGTTGCTCCAGAGCTGTGGGAGGCGCTGTCCCCAGAGATGGCCTTGCGCACTCTCGAGGGCACGTACCCATCGTGGGATCACCGGGACAGCACGGATCAGGCCATCGCGGAGCTGATTGAAGCACCAGCTACTCCCGCAGGCTTGCGCCGTACGCTGCGCGAGGGACGCGATCGCGTTGCTCGGGCTAAGGCGGCACGCGAGTTCGACCGCTCTTAAGAACCGACCTCACGTGCCTCTACACTGGAGGTATCGGATCCACTTTCTCTTGAGGAGGAACCTCCAGTGAGCAACTTCTACGAGGCCGTTGGCGGGGAGCAGACGTTCCGCGCCATCGTCCACGAGTTCTACAAGCAAGTTCCAGAAGATGACATCCTCGGCCCGATGTACCCGGCCGAGGATCTCGACGGCGCCGAAGATCGCCTGCGTTGGTTCTTGGCTCAATACTGGGGCGGCCCGCAGGAATTCAATGAAAAGCGCGGGCATCCTCGCCTGCGAATGCGCCATGCGCAGTTCACCATCGATGAGGCTGGTCGTGACCGCTGGCTGCAGCTGATGTCCAACGCTCTTGAAAAGATCAGCCCGGAACAACTGCCCAACGAGTACCGCGCGGCGATCTGGGAGCACATGGAGCGGGTTGCCAACATGCTCATCAATGCTCCTTCCGGTGGGCACGGCGAAATGCACCCCGGTATGCACCCGGGCATGGGCACCAGCAGTGGCCAAGGTATGACCCCCGAGACGATCCCTCACGGCACTTCGCCTGAGTCCTCCACCAGCTCCAAGCCAAATGAGCACTCGGGTTCCTAGAACGTGGAGCTAGCTCCCCATGCCATCGCGTTGTTGATCAGCGGCAGCGCGATCGCCGGATTCATCGACGCCATCGTCGGCGGTGGCGGACTGATCATGATCCCACTGCTGCTCATCGCAGCTCCCGGTCTGCACGAAGCCACGGCGCTGGGTACAAACAAGCTCACCTCGATTGGCGGCACCACTTCCGCAGCCATCAGCATGCTCCGGCGCGTCAAGGTGGACCGAAGGCTGCTGACCATCGCCGCGCCACTGGCATGTCTGTGCAGCGCAGGAGGCGCTCTGCTGGCCACCCTGATCAGCAGCGATGTGATGCGTCCTGTGGTGATCGTGCTGCTGGTGTGCGTGGGCGTGTACGTGACGTTGCGCCCCGGTTTCGGCACGGAGATCGAGCGTGCCACCACCGTCACGAAGGCCAAATGGCTGGGCGCCATCGCGGTGATCGGCACCATCGGCCTGTACGACGGTTTCTTTGGCCCAGGCACCGGTACCTTCTTGATTATCGTGCTGACGGCGCTGCTGTCCCGCAGCTTTATCCAGTCCTCCGCGATGACGAAGGTCATCAACTCCTCCACCAACCTGGGCGCTTTCGTGGTCTTCGCAGTGTCCGGTCACGTCTGGTGGGCGCTGGGCTTCGCCCTGATCATCGGCAATATTGTGGGTGCACAGTTCGGCGCGCGCATGGTCATGACCCGAGGTGCTGGTTTTGTACGTCTCATGTTGCTGGTGGTGGTCATCGCCATGAGCATCAAGCTCACCTACGACCTCGTCGCTGCCTAACTTGCGAACTTGGTTGGAGCCTAACTTGGTTGGGGCACCCGAGCCAGACCGCCCGGCCGCGGCGAGTAGATCGTGCCAAAGAGTGCGTCAATTCTGATCCACGACCCAGTCACAGACACCCGCACCAGGTCGTATTCTTCCATTCGCGGGTCCCCTGGTTTGGCCGCAATGCCGAGTCCACCCAGTGCGGCGATGTGTCGGCCCGTCAGTGCGACCTGTTCTTTTTCCGACGCCAACGTCACCACATCCTGCTCCAGCAAAGATCGCGCTACTCCCCCGGGTGCTGCTGCGTCGGCGTTCTCTTTGCCCATTGCAGCGTGCGCCGAACGGATCTCTCCTGCTGGTACGAAGTCCACCACGGTAAACCCCTCGTGCGGTGGCAATGCGCCGGTCCACATGAAGTCCATTCCGCCGGTCAGTGGGATGGATTCCTCCGCGGCGGCCTCACCTGTTATCTCGCGAAGCTTCGCGGGCAGGTCGCGGGCAGCCACGACCGTCTCAGAGCTAATGGTTCCCGGGACCCGCTGTACCAGCACGCTGTGCAGCGGTGTGGTGACGAAAATGTCCACGGCTCCTTCGGTCACCGAGGGGCGAATGCGAGCCAGCGCGTTGTCATCCATGGACAGCGCGCGTTCCACGCTGAGGGCGGCTCGCTGGTAAGGGCCAGCAATTTTCTGTGCGGTCTGGGAATCGTTCGCGGTGGGGACAGTCAGCTGAGCAGTCATTCCCCCAGTGTAGGCAATGAGCCTATAACTGAATCAGCTGTATGCCTCTTGCTCTTCCTCCACTGGGATGAGGAAGAGGCTGAGGTTGGCGATGTCCTGCTCCGACCATTCGCGGGACTTGCCGGTCATCATGTCCACTCCCACCATGACGGTGTCCACGGTGCACACGATGCGGCTGTTGGAATCGCGGCATTCTTGGCGCATGATGCAGGATTTGGTTCCCACTTGGGTGACGAAGGAGCGGACCGCTACTTCGTTCTCTCCGGGAGAGAGCGGGCGTGGGTAGTCGATGGTGGTGTGACGGACGAAGAAGGGCGGTACGGCGATGTCCATCTCTGTGAGCACGTCTCGCAGGAAGACCATGCGGGCATCTTGAGCGAACTCGAGGTATTTGGCGTTGTTGACGTGCTGGTACTGGTCGAAGTCAGTCCATCGCAATTCGCGATGGCAGGTGTGCCACCGCGTTCCGAGTTCTTCGTGCTTCACAAAAGGCATTGCTTATGAAACGTCCTTCCATACAGGAGTCGCGTTGTTGAGGTGTTTCCAGTCATGTTATCTACAACAAGACTGTTTTAGTTAACAACATTTTCAGACGTTATGCGCCTCCGGCATGCAAAAATCCCCATTTTTTGAACCAATGTTCAAGAAATGGGGATTGCTGCGCAGGGTTTTAGCGGGTCAGCCTACGGTGCGTCACGCGGTGTGGGCGTGCCGCATCTGGGCCGAGGCGCTCCACCTTGTTCTTCTCGTAGTCTTCGAAGTTGCCCTCGAACCAGTACCACTGGCCTTCTTCCACGTTGCCCTCCCACGCGAGAATGTGGGTACAGGTGCGGTCCAGGAACCAGCGGTCGTGGGAAATCACCACAGCACAGCCGGGGAACTTCTCCAACGCATTTTCGAGGGAGCCCAGGGTCTCCACGTCGAGGTCGTTTGTCGGCTCATCCAGCAGGATTAGGTTTCCGCCCTGCTTGAGGGTCAACGCCAGGTTCAGTCGGTTGCGCTCACCGCCGGAGAGCACCTTGGATGGCTTCTGTTGGTCTGGGCCCTTGAATCCGAAGGCGGACAGGTAGGCGCGGGATGGCATCTCGTTTTGTCCGACGACAATGTAGTCCAATCCGTCAGAGACGACTTCCCACACGGTCTTTTCCGGATCGATGTTCGCACGGTTCTGATCCACGTAGCTCAACTCAACGGTGGAGCCCACCTTGACCTCTCCGGCGTCTGGCTCTTCCAAGCCAACGATGGTCTTGAACAGGGTGGTCTTACCCACACCATTGGGACCGATCACGCCCACGATGCCATTACGCGGCAAGGTGAAGGACAGGTCCTTGATCAGGACACGGTCGCCGAAGCCCTTGGTCAGGTTCCGCACGTCCACCACCTGGTTGCCCAGGCGTGGAGGGGTAGGAATCTGAATTTCTTCGAAGTCTAGCTTCTTGAACTGCTCTGCCTCTGCAGCCATTTCTTCGTAGCGCTGCAGACGAGCCTTGTTCTTAGCTTGGCGAGCCTTCGCACCGGAACGAACCCACGCGAGCTCTTCCTTCAGGCGACGCTGGAGCTTCTGATCCTTCTTGCCAGCCACTTCGAGGCGCTTCTGCTTGGTCTCCAGGTAGGTGGAGTAGTTGCCCTCGTAGGGGTAGAGCTTGCCGCGGTCGACCTCACAGATCCAGCCTGCGACGTGATCGAGGAAGTAACGGTCGTGTGTCACGGCCAGCACGGCGCCTGGGTAGTTCGCTAGGTGCTGCTCCAGCCACAACACGGACTCGGCGTCCAGGTGGTTCGTAGGCTCATCGAGCAGCAACAGGTCTGGCTCGCTGAGCAGGAGCTTAGCCAGTGCAACTCGGCGACGCTCACCGCCGGAGAGCTTGGTGACGTCTGCATCAGCAGGAGGACAACGCAACGCATCCATGGCCTGCTCAATCTTAGAATCGAGCTCCCATGCATCTGCAGCGTCAATCTTTTCCTGCAGAGTGGTCATCTCTTCCATGAGCTCATCGGTGTAATTGGTCGCCATCTCCTCGGCGATTTCCTCATACCGCTGACGAATCTGGAAGATTTCGCCCATGCCCTCTTCCACGTTCTGACGAACGTTCTTTTCTTCGTTCAGGGGTGGCTCCTGCAACAGGATTCCCACGGTTGCTCCGGGATCCAAGAAGGACTCGCCATTAGACGGCTGATCAATGCCCGCCATGATCTTGAGGATCGAAGACTTACCAGCGCCGTTCGGACCCACCACGCCGATCTTGGCTCCCGGGTAGAACGACATAGTGACGTTATCGAGGATGACCTTATCGCCGTGCGCCTTGCGCACGTTCTTCATCGTGTAAATGAACTCGCCCACGGTGAACTCTTCTTACCTTTCGACGTATGTGTATGCCGTCTGTACCCGCTGAACGCTGAACTAGCGAAACGCTGAAATTGCAGCATCCAGCGGGAACTCACCGGAGCTCTTTCCAGCTCCAGTGACGACGTGCATGAATTTCCCCTTTCAGTGTACGTCCTCTACTCAGGCAGTCCTGAATTAAGCAACACCTACCGAACTAGTGCCCTGCGACAGCACCGGCGAAGGCAGAATCATCGACGGGCAATTCCCTGCCGCCTGGCTGCGCGGAGGCAGACGAGTTTCCATATCCCTGCGTATTGGCCGTGCCCGATTGGCCATTTGCACTTCCCACAAAATATGAGTCCTTCGACTGAGACTGCTCTTCCTGCTCCGCTTGAGCCTGTGCTTCCGCTTTCTTCTGCTCTTCTTCTTGCAATCGACGGTGCTGATCCGCACAGACACGAGCCTCCCGCTGATTCAAATCCGGTCCCACGTGTGAGGCACGCAGGCGCAGCATGCTGCGTACCGTTCCCGCCTCTGGGCCTTCCTGCACGGTCCACGTGGACTGCAGCAAGCGACCGTAGACAATCACTGGCATTCCCTTGCGCAAGGTAGCCAGCACATTGGTACCCAGGCGATCCCAGCACTGAACTTGGAAAAACGACGTATCGCCGTCCTTCCACTGGCCATCGCGGTCCTTGAAGCTGTGGTTCGTGGCGATGCGAAACTCCACCACCCGCGAATTTTCCCCAAAGGTCTTTTCTTTGAAGTCGCTGGCGATGCGCCCAGCAATAAACATTTGTGATTGGTCCGTACTCATGACGTGGCCTCCCCGCCCTATCGATACCCCGCGCCAGGCTTGTCCCGATGCGGTTGTGCCACTCACTGTGTCACGAGCTCAGGACAATACGAGGCCGCATCAGATCACGCCTGTGGAGACGACCAGTGTGGATTGCCCGTTATTCACAGGCGAAGAAATGGGGATTGACTGGGCGGTGGGGAGTATGGCGTCGGGAAGGAAACAACACCTACACCTACTCCCGGTGACGCTGTTGACGCTTGTGCTTATCCGAGTGCAGTGCGCCCTGGACCTCGTTCTTTTGGTAATCGGAGGTGTAGTAATCCCGCGTGGAAGCATCCGCATTGCCGGAGGCCAAGCCCGCCAACATCTGGTTGTAGGCCTCCAAGTCCTGCTCGCCGGAACGCTCCTCCTTGCGGTCATGACGCTCGCCTTCACGACGATCCGAACGCGCCCACTGAATACCGTGCGCAACGGACACAATGACCAGCGGCACCTCACCGATGGCCCACGCCAGGCCGCCACCCACCAGCTGCTGATGCAACAGATCTACGTGGAATGGCAGATCCAGCGAATTATAAAACTCCTCGTTGAGGGGCTCGCTCATCTGCATCATCGCGATACCAAACCACGCGTGGAACGCAGTCACCGCAAACAACGTCAACATCTTCACAAACGGCGACAACTGACGCGGAGCCGCATCCACACCCACGATCACCCAGTAGAACAAGTAACCAGAGATGATGAAGTGCAACATCATGAACAGGTGGCCGCCGTGCTGCGGCGCCATCCAATCGAACAACGGCGAGAGATACAGGTAGTAGAAACCAAGCGTGAACTGCACACCCGCCACAATGGGATTGGTCAGGAAGCGGGACACCGGGTTGTTAATGAACACCACCAGCCACTCGCGAGGCCCGGGCACCCCGTTGCGTCCGGCGGGAGGAAGGGCGCGCAGCAGCAGGGTCATCGGCCCGCCCAGCACCCAGAAAATAGGCACGGTCATGGACAGCATCATGTGCTGCAGCATGTGCGGGGCAAACATCGCCATGGAATACATGCCCAACCCGGAGCTGGTGCACACGAAGAGCAAGATGTTGCCGGCGGTCCACCACAGCAGGCGGGAGATCGGCCACTCGACGCCACGCTTGCGCACCACAAAGTAGGCCCACATGTAAATGGCCTGCAGCAAGATGGCGCCCACGCCAAAGACCAGGTCCAAGCGCCAGTTAGTCAAAAATACGCCCAGGCTGGGTGGCTCGGTCAAGGTATAGCCCAGAAGCACGTCCTGGCGAGTGAGATCCAGTTGCTCCGGCAGCGGAGGCGGGATCCTAGACAGGGAAATAGCCACGCCCACGGCCGCAGCCATGAACAGCACTTCGCCGATGGCCAAGCGAATAAACGGCTTGCGCTGGGCTTTGTCGCCCTTGCCATCCGGACCGGACAGCGCCTCCAACTGCGGAATGATCTTGGAGCGGTGCATCCAACCGAAGCCCGCCAGGATCACCAACAGTACGAACTTCGCGGTGATGGCCAGGCCATAATCGGTGGTCAACCAGGAGGAGAACTTCACACGCAGGGAGGCGTTGATCAGACCAGAGATGGCCACACCTATGATCGCGCACAGCGCCAAGAAGCTATAGCGCTGGGTGATGACCGCCAGGTGCGGTCCGCGACGCTTGGCATGAGCAATCAAGGCCAGCAGACCACCCACCCACAGTGCGGACAAAATGATGTGCCACAGCAGGGAGTTCACGCCGAAATCGTGATTACCTCCGCTGGCCGAGTGGCCTTCCAAGGCGATCGGCACCAGGGACAGGATGGACAAAGCCAAAAAGACTGGTTGCCAGATCCACCGCCTCGTCAGCAGAGAAACGAATCCGGCCAGGAATCCAAAAATGGCCACCCACTGCCACGCCTTGGCCGCAGAGACCTGCTCCAGCGCCACGCCCCAGTAGTCCGGCTGGATCGCCTCATTCAACGGTGAGCCGGACACATCGGACAAGCTCAGTGGAATCATGAACACAGCACAAATGGCCCACAGGAACATCGACCACGTTCCCGTGCGAGCTGCGCGGAAGCCGTCCAAGTCTAGGTAGCCGTCCTTACGCGGCGGGGTGCCCAGGGCGGACATCAAGAATCCGCCGACACCGAGACAAGCAACGAAAGTGCCCATCGCGCGTACCAACGGCAGACCCAGCGTGGTGGCCTCGCCGGGATCAGGAATGCCCAGAGCAACCAAAGAATCCGAGGTGAACGAGTACCCGATGAGCCCGCCCACGAGTCCCGCCACCACCGTGGCCAAGATGTAAACCAAAGCCGGGGAACTCATTTTTTCCGGCGATGCCGAGGTGGAAGTTATAGGCGAATCCGCTGGCTGTGGCTCGGGGTTGTCCGTCCGTGCCGCATTGGAGGTCTGATCAGACATAGTCTTACCGTACCGCTCGCCCCAATGAATTCCACCTTCGTGTGCCGTGGCATACTTTATGCGGATCCCCCAGATGTACGCCTCTTGTGATAGGGCACTGTAATTCCCGCCAGTGAGCGTCCGCGTGTTGGAGGGTTCCGCGCCTCCGTAGCTCAGTGGATAGAGCAGTGGGTTTCTACCCCACGTGTCGCGGGTTCGATTCCTGCCGGGGGCACAAATTAGATGTGGAAGCTAGCGAAGCTAGCTGCGCGCTGCCATCACAGTAGCGACGTTATCGTGCACCCACAGAGCCATAGTCTCAGCTGCTGGCACCGCAGAACGGCCCAGGTCTGTCAGGGTGTAAACCACGCGGGGTGGGGTCTCTGGATAAGAAGTGCGGGTCATCATTCCACTGTCCGTGAGCATGGTCAGGCGCTGGGACAACACTTTCTGGGAGATCCCCTCAACACTGTTGAGAATCTCGCTGTAGCGCTTGGGCTCCTGATCCAGGGTGAGCAAGATGAGGATCACCCATTTGTCCGCGACTGCTTTCAGCAGTTTCCTACTAGCTTCATTGCTTTTCAGGAGGGCAAGAGGATCATTTTCGCGTCCTCGTACGACCACGGCTGGTTCGTTCATAAGAAAACCCTAACATTTTATGAGCATGCAGATGCAGATTATAAGATTCTTCATTATCAGGCAGCATTGCAAAGCGTGAACCTTCTACTGCTTCAAACTTCTTAAGGAGTATGACACTTCAACTACCCTTTGCGCTCAACGGGGAGGGAACCTGTCTCGGGTACAGGTAACGTGGGATAGACGAAAGTGGCGTCGGACGAAGAGAAACAACAACAACTCACCGCACCGAACGCCTCACAAACACTGCTCGCGCAACCAAGGAGAAACGGCATGTCACACGAAGGCTCCCCGGCCATTCCCGCACCTACCAGCGGAAGTTACGCGGTGGTGACGGGTGCCTCGTCCGGAATCGGGCGGGCCATCGCGCTGGAGCTCGGCAAGCGTGGACACAACCTCATTCTGGTCGCCCGCAGCACGGGACCCATGGAAGAGATTGCCGCAGAGCTTCCTAACGTGGATGTTCAGGTTCGCTCCGTGGATCTTTCCCAGGCTGAGGCGCGCCTGCCGTTCTTGGACGAACTGCGCAATACGGACGTGCACATCATCATCAACTCCGCAGGAATTGCAACCTTCGGCAATTTCATCGACTTGGACTACAGCTACGAGCGCGCTCAATTCGAGCTAAACGCCACTGCCCTTTTCGAGCTCACCGCTGCCGTCATTCCTGGAATGGTCGCACGAGGCGAGGGCGGCATCGTCAACGTGGGCTCCGCGGCCGGAAACATGGCGATTCCCGGCAACGCCACCTACGTGGGCACCAAAGCCATGGTCAACACCTTCACGGAGGCGCTGCACTACGAGCTCAAGCCCGCGGGTGTGAACTGCACCCTGCTGGCCCCAGGTCCCGTGCGCGAAGCCCGCAAGGAAGGCGAAGACCTCACCGAGGTTGACGATGCCGTTCCGGATTTCCTGTGGACCACGTACGAAGACTGCGCACTGGACACCCTCGACGCACTGGCCAAGGGCAAGCTGCGCGTTGTGCCCGGGCCGCTGTCCAAGGTGATGAACCTGGTCTCCACCTACGTCCCCCGCCGCGTCACCGCCCCAATCATGGGCAAGTTCTACTCCAAGATGGCAGCCGAGGAGGCTGAGAAGAAGTGAGCGAAGATTTGAACACTGAGAACACCGCGCGTACCAGCACCGCAACCACTCCGAACCAGATTTCAAAGCAGGATCGGATTGTTTGGGCTGATTGCGAGATGACCGGCCTGGAACCGGACCGGCACGTGCTGGTGGAGATCGCGGTGATTGTCACCGATTCACAGCTCAACCCGCTGGACGAGGGCATCGATCTAGTCATCCACGCCTCCGAGGACGAGCTCGCGGAAATGGATGACTACGTCACCAAGATGCACGGCTCCTCTGGCCTGACCGAGCAGATCCGCGAATCCTCCATCACCGTCGCAGAGGCCGAAGCGCAGGTTCTGGACTACATCAAGCAGTTCGTGCCCATGTCCGGCATGGCGCCGCTGGCGGGAAATTCCATCGCCACGGACCGCACCTTCATCACTAAGTACATGCCTGATCTGGACAATTACCTGCACTACCGCATGATTGATGTCTCCAGCATCAAGGAACTCGCCCGTCGCTGGCACCCACGGATCTACAACGGGCAGCCGGACAAAGGAATGTCCCACCGCGCGCTGGCAGATATCCGCGAATCCATCCGCGAGCTGGCCTTCTACCGCGAGGCTATGTTTGTGAGCCAGTCTCCTGATTCCGAGCAGGTCAAACAGGCGGCTCAGCGGGTCACCGAGCAGTTCCCCATCGACTAGCCCGGTTGCCCGCGGCCGGCCCCGGCCCTGATCACGACCACGACCACGGTGGAATAACCCCCGCGTAACTAGGTTTTTTGGATTGCGCGCAGCCGTGGTCTAACATGAACTTCGCTGCTCGTACGGCGGTTTGAAACCGTGCTGCAAAGCAACGAGCACAAATGGTGACTGTAGTTCAGTTGGTAGAGCACCAGGTTGTGATCCTGGGTGTCGCGGGTTCGAGTCCCGTCAGTCACCCCAAAGCTTCATTTCGGCGTCTCGCGCATTAGTGCACGGGGCGCCGTTTTGCATTGTGCGCACCCTAGTACGCTGGTCAGTACATTTCCTCACTCTGCGCGCGTCCGCACGCCGGTTAGGGACCTTGACTAAGCGCACACCAATCGCGAGCTAAAGAAAGGACATTCGGTGAATCAGCACCTTCCCGCATCCCCGGAACTCCAGGACGCGTTTCGCACCGTCTTCCGTGGACATCCCGCTGGAGTCACCCTGATCACCGGAACCGTCGACGGCCAGCCGGTAGGCATCACCGCCACCTCGGTGTCCTCCCTCTCCCTCGACCCGCTCGCCGTCAGTTTCTCCTTCATGAAGCCCACCGGGTCCGCAGAGCGGTTGTTGCGCGCCCATTCCTTGTTGATCCATTTTCTTTCCGACGCCCACGCCGACGTGGCCGCAGCCTTTGCCTCCTCCACCGCGGAGCGCTTTTCCGCGCAGCAGGGCTGGGTGACCGCCCCCACGGGCGAGCCTTACCTGCCCGGAGCGCGGGCAGTGATCCGCGTGAAGGTCGCGGATACCGCGCACTCTGGTTCGGCCACGCTCGTGGCCGCAGAGGTGCTGGAGGTCCACAATCTGCAGGAAACTTCGGCTCTTCTCTACCAGGGGCATCGCTTCTACAGCATTGAAAATGCGCTGCCTTTGGCGTCGGAAGAAGAACACAAACACCCCTGACCAGCCGCAACAAAAAGAACAGACCCTCGACCATTTTCGGTCGGGGGTCTGAATTATTTGACCGGAGCGGGCGCTGACCTAGCCCTGATCAGCGTTGCCGGCGCTCCAGGTCTCCCACGGGATGTTCCAATCGCCGAGGCCGTCGTGTCCATCCAGCTGCTCGCCTGTGGTGTTCTTGACCTCTACGATGTCGCCGCGCTTGAAGTTTTCGTAGACCCACTTCGCATCCGCCGGCGAGACGTTGATGCATCCGTGCGACTGGTTAGTGTTGCCGAACGCCCACGATGCCCACGGTGCCGAGTGGATGTAAATGCCCGAGTAGCTCATCTGCGTGGCGTAATCCACGTCCGTGATGTAGCCGCCCTCAGCCTCTGAGTAACCGAAGGTGTTGGAGTCCATCGTCAGGCGGTCGTACTGATCGCCGATCTGGTAGACGCCATTGGGCGTGGACCAGCGGCCACCATCGCGCCCAAGGGACACGGGCATGGTCTTGATGACCTCGCCGTTTTGGTAGATGGTCATGGTCTTATCGGAATCGTCGACGACAGCTCGCAGCGCATCGCCGATGGTGAAGCTCGCCGAACGGTCTGCCTCGCCATAGACACCGCCGCCGAGATCGTGGCCGTAGAAATCGCCCTCAACATCAACCTTGGTTCCTGGTGCCCAGTACTCCTCGGGGCGCCAGCGCAGCGTCTGGTTGGAGATCCAGTAGAACGCACCTTCGACGTGCGGGGTGGTCTTGATGCTGATGAGGTCCTCGACAGCCTTCCGATCCGTGATCGCGGTATCGAACTGGAAACTCACGGACTGCCCCACGCCGACCGTGGAGCCATCCAAGGGCGAGAGCGCCGCGTTGGTCTGACCAGCAGGAGATTCGGTGGTGAACTCTGCAGTGAACGTCTCATCCTTGTCCTTAGCTTCCAAGGTGTAGGTCCGTCCGTAGCCCAGCTTTTCGCTGGCGGTCCACTTCTTGCCGTCCTTGGACTTCTTGCCTTCCACTTCCCCACCGGCTTCGTTGGTGAGGGTCACTTCGGTGAGCTTGGAATCCGAGTTCACGTCCACCATATCCGCGACAGGAGTGGAATCATCCCCGTCTTCAACGTTGGCAGTGATTGTGTCCTTGGGGGCTTCCTCGCTCTGGGCGACTTGATCCGCTGTCCCTTGGGATTCTTCACCTTCGCCCGTATTGATGGTGCAGGCTGCAACGGTGAGGGTAAGACCCACTGCCGCGACCGCTGCAGTCACGCGACGCAGAGTGGAAGCAACCGAAGTTGTGGTGTGAAAACGCATTGCTCTCCGAACAACATATAGCTTGTGAAAATAGACGCAGACCTGCGCCATCATGGCCCTCAAGCGGGGCATATTCTTTGAGACTCTACTCCCCCGTCCCCGCAATGACTATATGGAAACGCCAAACGAAACTCAACTGTTATCTTATGAGAATCAGCGAGTCTTCTTCGGTTTCGCTGAGGTTGGTGATGGTTGTTCTCGGAAGCCCGACGCAGACTCACCCGCAGCCTCCACAAAGCTTGCCAGATGATTCCCTAAAGCCCTGCGAGCAGGCGATTTGGCGCTTGCAGAGAGTGCGTATATAGTTTTTCTTCGTTGCAGAGAACACAGCGCGGTTCCGCTGCACTCATCAGTAACTGGGCTAATAGCTCAACTGGCAGAGCAGCTGACTCTTAATCAGCGGGTTCGGGGTTCGAGTCCCTGTTAGCCCACCAGTTATCTTGATCACCCTCGATCGCATCCCCGCGGGATCGCGATCGGGGGTTTTTCCATGCCTTTTGCAGCATAACTTTCACATCAAACCACCTCTCATGGAATGAACTCCTCCGCGCAGGCATTGTAGGGAGTATGAGTTCACCTTCCATTCCACTTTCTCTGATCGACTTTGCCAACGTCTACAGTGGCGAGCGACCCGCCGATTCCTATAGGCGCAGCGTCCAGTGGGCTCAGCTTGCGGAGGAGCTGGGCTACAAGCGCATCTGGTACGCCGAGCACCACAACATGAAGTCCATCGCCAGCGCTGCCCCAGCGGTGCTGATCGCTCACGTTGCAGCCAATACTGAGTCCATCAACTTGGGCGCAGGCGGCGTGATGCTGCCCAACCACTCGCCTCTGGTTATCGCTGAGCAGTTCGGCACCCTAGGAGAGCTCCACCCTGGACGCATTGATTTGGGTCTAGGCCGTGCCCCCGGCACGGATCAGATGACGCTGCGGGCACTGCGCCGAGAGCCCTCGGCCGCAGAGAATTTCCCCAACGATGTCGCCGAGTTGGCAGGCTACTTGGGTTCGGAATCGCGAATCCCTGGCGTCGAGGCAACACCCGGCAAGAACACCAACGTTCCGCTCTACATCCTGGGCTCTTCCCTGTTCGGTGCGCAATTGGCTGCACACTTGGGACTGCCGTACTCTTTCGCTTCGCACTTCGCACCGGCTGCACTCCAGCAAGCGGTTCGCGTCTACCGCGAGAATTACCAGCCCTCGGAGCGCCACCCGGAGCCCTACGTCATCGCCGCGGTGAACGTTACCACCGCCGATTCGGAAGAGGAGGCCGCCCGCCAAGTTGAGCACGTGAAGCGCTCTCGCGTTCGCGCCATGGCTGGCCGCGGACGCACACTGTCCGAAGAAGAGTTGGACATGCTGGTGGACTCCCCGGCCGGCGAGCAAATCCTCGGCATGCTGCAGTACTGGGCACAGGGCACGCCAGACCAAGTGCGCGCCTACCTGGACGATTTCGCCAAGCACGCGGATGCAGACGAGCTGATGGTTTCGCTGAACTCCACGTCCACTGAAGAATCGCTACGCTCGATGGAACTGCTGGCGAAGGCTTGGGAGCTATAGCCACACGGAACTGAGAGTTGGGAGAAGACACGAGCGATGTCGATCCGCTGATCTCCCACCTCTACAACTTTTTCGACCTCACCGAAGCCCTGCCCCAAGTAGCCGATCTTTGAGTACTACGACATCTACCCCCTGACGGACAATGATGCCGATGCCACCGAGGCCGTCCACGCCGCTTTCGACGAGCACTTCGGCGAGGATTCCCTGGTCATCAATCCCCTTCCCGCCTCTGAGGATTTCTCCTACATCCCCGACGAGCTCGGCGTCCCCTACGTCTACTGGGGCCTAGGCGGCTTCGCGGACATGGATAGCGCCCCTGCCAACCACAATCCCGGTTCCGCAGCGGATCTTCAGCCCACGTTGGATCGCGGTGCCGAGGCCGCGGTGGTTGCCGCGGGCGTGTTGGTTGGCGACCTCCAAGTAGGTCACCGTGGTGGGGCTGTGCCGGCCTTATCGTTAGGTGGAGGTGTTTGCTTTCCGACGCCACAGCTCAATAATCTGCGGCGCATACGCCCCCACCACGAGCATGGCGATCATCCGCATGACCTGCACCACTGTCACCACAGGGTCGGAGCCTGCCTCGTGGGCAAATGCCAGTACCGCGTAGATTCCGCCCGGAACGGTTGCTAGGTAAGCATCCAGCACTCGCAGGTCCGATACCCCGCTGATGATTAGCGCGACTCCCAAAGAGCTAATGATCATTAGCAGAACCACGCCGATGATGATCGGCAGCGCCCCGGCGAAGTGACGCAATGAACTCTTGGTCAGTGTGCCTCCGGCTTGGATGCCAATCAGCGCGTATGCCGCGTTCACCAGAAGGCCATCGGGCTGCAGAAATGCCTCTGGCGCACCCAGCAGGTTCGCGATCACGGCAAAGGCCACCCCGAGCAGCAAGTAAGGCGAGGACACACTGAACCAACGGTGCGTGAGCTTGGTGAACAGCCACACTACAGCGATAGTCAAAGCCACGCCCACGATGGGTTCCCAGCTGGTCGCCCACCACGGGCCGGACTGCTCTGCGCCACCGGAGCCCCCAGAGCTTCCCACTCCCCCGAGAACATGCACCATCACTGGCAGCGTCAGCACAACAATGGACAGGCGCAGGTACTGGGTCAAGGTGGTAAAGCGCATGTCTGCGTCGTCCATATCGCGAGCCAACATGACCATGGCGCTGGCACCACCGGCCATCACCGAAAGAATCGAGGTGGCCGGGGTAACCCGGCGAAACCGCACCAACAACCAAGCACCCAGGGCGCAGACGGCGAAGGTGGTGGCCAGGGACAGCACCACCGCGCCCGTGTAACTCAACGCGGAGGACATCCCCACGGTCGCCAGCGGCGCGGCACACAGCAAAGAAATGATGACCTGGGCGGGGATCATCGCCTTCTTCACGGGCTGAATCTTGCGGTCGCCAAAGATTGCGAAGATGCCGAAGACCAGCAGGAAGCTGAAGATCCACGCGGCCGGAACACCGGCCCTGGTACCGAAAATGCCACCCAGCCCGGCCACCACGATCAGGGCAACAATTGCACCCCAACGTGCAACAACCCCGGATGCCTCAGCGGCAGTCCGGGGTCGGAAGAAACGAAGCTTACTCACTTAGCGAGTAGCAGCCAGCAAACGCTGGATCTCCTTGATCTGCTTCTTTTCCTTGCGCTTGGAAGAGACAGTCAGAGCGACCAAAGTCACCACGCCCAGAGCCACGCCACCGGCGATCATCTGGAACTTTGGCTCCTTGGCAGCGCCGAAAGCCTGAGACTTGGCATCGTTAGCCAGGTTCTTAGGAGCTGCACGCACAGACAACTCATCCAAGGTGTGGGCAAGCTGGTTGCGGGTGCGCTCAATATCGCGCTGGATGGCATCGATGCTACGGGCCACGGAAATTCTCCCTTGTACATGTACGGCAGGCTTCACAAACTAATTAACTCGATCCATTGTAAAGGATCACGGGGAAGCTGACAGCAGTTCGGGGGCGACTATCCCATGGTGCGAGGCTCGGTACACTGGCAAACATGGCTGAAAACACTGATACTCAGAACACTGACAACCCCAACGTGCGTCTTGAGGAGGGTCAGGCTGCACCGCAGTTTTCCCTGCTCAACGCGGACGGCGAGACCGTTTCCTTGAGCGATTACAAGGGCAAGAAAGTCATTGTGTACTTCTACCCCAAGGCTGATACGCCGGGCTGCACCACCGAGGCCTGCGATTTCCGCGATTCACTGACTGAGCTCAACGGCCAGGACGTGGAGGTCGTAGGAATCTCTCCCGACAAGCCGGAAGCGCTGAAGAGGTTCACCGATAAGTACGAGCTAACCTTCCCGTTGCTCTCCGATGCTGACAAGTCCGTCATGAAAGCCTACGGCGCGTATGGAGAAAAGAAGAACTACGGCAAGGTCGTGGAGGGAGTTATCCGCTCCACTTTCGTGGTGGATGAGCAGGGCAACATCGCCCTGGCGAAGTACAACGTGAAGGCAACGGGCCACGTGGCGCGCATCATCAAGGAGCTGGAGAAGTAGTTTTCCGGTTTCTTAAATCCTCGCCACCGGGTTCGAAAGGCTCCCCGGTTAGGGATTGAGTAGTTTTCCGGGATGGTTTGCACAATGATCCCCGGAAGTGGGATTGCCGTGGCGAGCGGGATTCTGGCGGGATCGGAGAATTCTGCGAGCATGGAAAAACCCCATCTAAGCAATTAGATGGGGTGTGGTGCGCCTGGGGAGACTTGAACTCCCACGTCATAAGACACTGGAACCTAAATCCAGCGCGTCTGCCAATTCCGCCACAGGCGCATCGTGTCGCATTCACTTTCACGTTCGCACGCTAAGGCAACACCGAGCTTAATCCTAGCAAGACAGCGGTTGGATTCTTCAACCCGCAGGTAGGTAGAGTGTTTCACTGTGAGCACCCAGCAGCATCGGGACGATTTCCCCGCCAACCAGCACGCTAAGAAGGCTCAGCCCTTCCCGCTGCGGGTTCGAATCATCCAAATTTGCTTTCTCGTCGTGGCCGTTTTAGCCACCATTGGACTCGCATTCTGGCAGTGGGAACGCTTCACGTCCGCCTCCGGAGACTTCCAGAACTTGGGCTATGCCCTGCAGTGGCCAATTTTCGGCAGCTTCATGGTGTTCGCCTATTACAAGTACATGCAGTACGAGCGCGAACGCCTCGAGGGCGAGGACATGGCCGCCGTTCCAAAAAAGGTCCGCGAGTCCATGCGCGAGATCCCAGATGATTTCATCGAGTTGCCGGGCAACAGTTCCGGTACGGATCTTCAATCCAACGCCCTAGTCGATGATCGACGGCGCTCCTCCCGCACGGTCCCGCGGGATAAATAACCCCAGTCCTTCACAACCCCTAGTCTTCGTTTTCTAGAAAGAAGCACAGAAATAATGACTAATGCCACTATCCACCCCGAGCGTCAAAAGCGCGTGGCCAAGAGCCTGAAGTTCTACTCCATCGCCGCGATCATCACCGGTATTTGGCTGTTGGTGCTGGTCGTGGAGATGTCCTTGAAGTACCTCATCCTCGATGAGGCACCGGCATGGTTCCAGTACATCGGTCAAGCCCACGGTTTTTTCTTCATCATTTACTGCATCGCCTGCTTGGACCTCGGAACGAAGGCCCGCTGGGAGCCAGCCAAGTGGCTCACCACCATCCTCGCTGGTGTGGTGCCGTTCTTGAGCTTCTACGTGGAGCGCAAGCGTCGCCTAGAAGTTAAGGAAGCCTTCCAGCTTCCTTAACCCCTGCCAATTTCCCTAACCCCAGCGCCAGCTCCCTCAACCCGCGCCGGCAGTTTTAATCCGCGCCGGCAGTTTCCACTGCCACTTCGTCGATGTCCTGATCGGTCGGCGCGGTGGGCCGGTAGGTGGAATCATCGGCCTGATCCTCTGGACGTTCCCAAGCGCGCTGCAGGCAAGAGAGCACGCCCACGGCCGCCGTGCGTACGCCCACTGGAAGGGTCTTCAGATCCGGCAAGAACATCGGATTGTGGTTGGTCGGGATGTCGATATCCAACCGACCAGCCTTGTCCGCACGGTCCCACTGCCACCGTGGCGTAATGCCCACCGTCCACAGCATGTACGGAGCGCCAAACGCCCTGGGGAGCACGGGGAAATCCTCGGATGCCGTCCATGGCTCCATGTCCACGGATTCCGCAGCGAATGCCTGGTCGAAGTTCTGACGAATGGTGGTGAAAACTTCCTCGGAGTTGTTGGTCGCTCCCAACATGCCCACGAACTTGAAGCTCGGCTCACGCTCGGCACCCATGGACATCGCCTCGGCGCGCACCACGCGTTTAATGGAATCCACGCACTTCTTACGCAGCGCTTCATCATAAAAACGGCAGCTCAGCGAGATCTTCGCGGAATCCGGAATCACGTTATTCGCCTTGCCCGCTTCCACCGAGGCAACGGTGATCACGGCGAACTGGTTGGGCGGAACCTCGCGAGAAACCACGGTCTGCAGCTTCATCACCGTGGATGCAGCTAGCACCACGGGATCCACAGAGCGGTGTGGCATGGAGGCGTGAGCGCCGCGACCGTACAGCGTGATTTCGATGGTGGTGGAGCTGGTCATCACCGGTCCCGGCGCGGTAAACACGCGCCCTGCAGGCCCAGCGATGATGTGCTGCGCAAGACACACATCCGGGCGCGGGATCTTGGTGCCCAGTCCATCGGAAATCATTCCGTTGGCACCGATCGAAGCCTCCTCGGCGGGCTGGAACAATGCCACCACTGTGCCCGACCAGCGATCCCGGGTTCCATCCAGCACTCGCATGGCACCCAGCAGGGACATGGTGTGGTGATCGTGTCCACAGGCGTGCATCGTGGGAACACGCTGCCCTTGTGCATCCAGCTGGGAGTGCTTGGACTTGTAGTCCACGTCTGTTTTCTCTGCCACTGGCAGGCCGTCGAAATCCGCACGGAACAGCACGGTGGGGCCTTCCCCGTTTTCCAGCACTGCGGTGATGCCGTAGCCACCAATTCCGGTGGTCACGTCCCAATCTTTGAAGTAGCCGAGCTCGCGGATGATGCGTTCTGCGGTCCTTTCCTCCGCCGTGGAGAGTTCCGGCTCGCGGTGGAATTCCTTGTAGGTTTCTTCCAGCCACTCCAAGTCCAGCTGGCCTCCGTCGGCCACCGTTTCCTTGTCGAACCGTCCGCCGTACAGCGGGCCCATGTAATCCTCGACGATTTCCGCGGGGCTAGCGGCCAAATGTCCTCGAGGGCTCAGGGTGCGACCTGATGTGGATCCCGTTTCGGCGGTCACGGACTGATGTTCCTTTCAGCAGAGTGAGAGTGCTTATGTACTTACTGGAGCAAAAGCCACCAAAGGCGTTTTACTCAGGCTGTCTCTAGTCTACTGAGCCTTTCCAAAAGCGGTACTAACTTCGCCAAAGCCTTTCCGCGGTGGGAAAGTTCGTCCTTCCTTTCGGCGGATAGCTGCGCCACGGACTTGCCTGGTTCCTCGTCAGGCAGGAACAGCGGATCGTAGCCGAAGCCACCCACGCCCTGCTCTTCCCGGGCGATGCGCCCCTCCCAGCGGCCTTCTGCCACGTTGACCGTATCCATGCCAGCAGCTACAGCAATCTCCTGGGGTAGTTCCATCACGCACACAGACACGTAGTGCGCGCCGCGTCGTTCGTCGGGAGTATCGGACAATTGTCCCAGCAGCAAACGGTTATTCGCGGCGTCGTCGCCATGCACACCGGACCACCGTGCGGACAGCACACCGGGCATGCCACGCAGCTCGTCGACAGCGATGCCGGAATCATCGGCGATGGTGACCAGCCCGCTGTGGCGCACTCCGTCGGCAGTTTTGATGCGCGCGTTGTCCACAAAATCCGCGCCGGTCTCCGGAGTCTCCGGGTATTCGGCCACGTCGCGCAGGCTCACCAGCTCGATGCCGGTCACCCCCGCGTTATTGAGGACCCGGTTGAGTTCCTTGAGTTTCTTTTCGTTTCTCGACGCCACCAGCACCCGCATTAGTTCAATTCTCCTGCGAGTGCTTCCTTTTGTTTTGCGATGAGCTCTTGCAGGCCGCCTTCGGCGAGGTCTAGGAGTTGGTTCAGCTCGTCTCGGGTGAATTCGTTGTGCTCGCCGGTGCCTTGGATCTCCACGAAGCGGCCTTCCTCGGTCATGACCACGTTCATGTCGACGTCCGCACGGGAATCCTCCTCATAGGGAAGGTCCAGGCATGGCACGCCGTTGATGAGGCCCACGGAAATAGCGGCGACTGGGCTGCGAAGTGGCTGGCCCCGAACCACGCCCTGCTCCTGCAGGTATGCCAGCGCATCGGCCAGTGCTACGTAGGCGCCAGTGATGGCAGCGGTACGGGTGCCGCCGTCTGCCTGGAGCACATCGCAGTCGATGGCGATGGTGTTTTCGCCCAGTTCGCGCAGGTCAACAGCTGCGCGCAAGGAGCGGCCAACTAGACGAGAGATCTCGTGCGTGCGTCCCTTGACCTTGCCGCGCATGGACTCGCGCGGCATGCGCTCATGGGTGGAGGAAGGAAGCATGGCGTACTCGGCGGTCAGCCAGCCTTCGCCGGAATCGCGCTTGAAGCGTGGAACACCAAATTCCACGGAAGCTGTGCACATCACGCGGGTGTTGCCGAACTCCACCAGCACGCTGCCGGCGGGATTGGATGTGAATCCTCGGGTGATGCGCACGGGGCGCAGTTCGTTGGTGGCGCGGCCGTCCGCGCGGGTAAAGGTTGTGTCGTTAGCCATGTCTGCCACCTTACAAGGCGGTCAGGACAACTCTCCGAGCGGCGAATTCGGACAACCGCTCAATTAACTTCCTAGAAGTTGAGCACCATTCCGGCGTGCGCCACGATGATCTCCCCATCGAACTCTCGCTGGGCACCCCGCAGCGCTGCGTCTTTGTCACCCCAAGGCGGTACGTGGGTCAGCACCAACGTGGTCACCCCAGCTTCTGCGGCCGCACGCCCCGCTTCCTGCCCAGACATGTGCATGCCCGTGGGCTTGCCCTCGGAGGTCTCGCCCCATCCAGCCTCGCACAGCAGCAGGTCCGCTCCCTGGGCAAACTGCGCCAAAGTATCCGTGGCAGCGGTGTCGCCGGAGTACACAAAGCTCTTGCCCTGGGCATCGTGAATACGCGTGAGGTAGGCCTCCGTTGTGTGCACAGCGGGGGCGGCGAAAACCTGGAAATCGCCAACGGTGTGGGATGGCCAGGAGTTGGCGTCGAAAACACCAAAACCCACCTCATGAACACGGACGTCGAAGGTGTCAGAAATGTCGTCTGGAGAATCTGGGTAATCCGCGCCGGCCATGGACAGGTGCTGTTGAGCGATCGCCGGCCCCAGCAACGTGTGCGTGCGCGTGGCCGCGGCCGTGGGGTGGAAACGCCGCCAGACCAGCAACGATGGGAAATCTAGGCAGTGGTCGGCGTGCATGTGGGAGAACACCACGTGGCACTCGGACGGCTCGATGCCTTCGGTGGCCTGCATGGCCGTCAGCACTCCCGGGCCTATGTCTAGCAACACGCTCTCTTGGCCGGAACCGCGCACGAAGTACCCAGACGCGGGGGAATCCGGGCCCGCTACGCTGCCAGAACAGCCCAAGACAATCAGTTCCATAGAAGCACATTGTCACATGGATTGGGCATTTTGCCCTAAGGAAAACTCCATAAGTTAGGAAACGTCACACGGGGTGCGCCGTTGCCTGCTTCCTCACTTGTGCACTTTTGCCCCGGTGAAGGCGCCTAACGCGCATAAATCCCCGAAAAACTTAGCGGAACAATTCCGGGATGTGAGACACGGACGTAATCGCCGGGCCCAAAAACCGCGTGGCCAAGGAGGCGAAGCGCGCCGGATCGCCCGTGGATTCGAAGCTCAGGCTCACCTCGCGATCGGGATCCGTATCCGCGAGCTGACCGGATTCGCTCAAGGTGCGGTACACGGATTTCGCGGTCTCCTCCGCGCTGGATACCAGCGTGACCTCATCGCCCATCACCAGCTGCACCACGCCCGTGAGCAGCGGATAGTGGGTACAACCCAGCACCACTGTGTCCACCCCGGCTTCCTTCAACGGCTCCAGGTAGTTCTCCGTGATGCCCAGGATCTGCCGTCCGGTGGTGATTCCCCGCTCCACGAAGGGCACGAATAGCGGGCATGCCTCGGAGTACACGTCCACCTCCGCCAGGCCTTCGTCCGCGATGTAGCGCTCGAAGGTGCGCGCATATTCGCCCGAGGCGACGGTAGCGGCCGTTCCAATCACGCCGACCTTGCGGTTGTGTGTGGTCGACGTGGCCCGTTTTACCGCGGGCAGGATCACGGGGATGACGGGCACGTCGTAGTCCTCGATCGCAATGTCTGCAAACGCCGCGGACGCTGAGTTGCACGCGATCACGATCATCTTGCAGCCGCGAGCCACCAAGTCATCCGCCACCGCCCGCGCGTACGTGCGCACCTCGTCCAGGGACTTATCCCCGTAGGGCGAGTGCGCCGTATCGCCGATGTAGATCAGCGATTCGTGCGGCAGCTGGTCCACGATCGTGCGCGCCACGGTCAGCCCGCCCACGCCGGAATCGAATACGCCGATGGGTGCGTTGTTGAACGTCTCCGGTCCGATGTCGGCAAGGTCAACGTTGTTCGTCACCTGGTCATCGCCCATGGTTGATTCCTCTCTGTGGCGCAAGCAGTTGGTCATTGTTCTTTTTGTTCGACGCCACCCCGCTCGCCGCGGCGATTACTCCGCCGATAGCTCCAAACAAGTGCCCTTGCCAGCTAACGCCTTCTTGGCCGGGGAGCATGCCCCACACCGATCCCGCATACGTAAAGCCGATGATGATGCCCAGCATGATTTGTGTGGCGTTGCGGGTGAAGAACCCGCGGACGATGAGATAAGCCATCCACCCATAGATGAGTCCCGAGGCACCCACGTGGACGGTGTACGGATTGCCGAAGTACCAGACGGCACCGCCTGCCACCAGCGCGATGATGATGGAACTAATCCACACTTCTCGCTGCCCGGACAAAGCCAGGACGAACAGCAGTATTGCCACGGCGGAAGAATTCATCACCAGGTGCGTGAAATCAACGTGAATGAAGGGGGCGAACAGGATGCCCCACAGTCCGTCGGTATCGCCGGGACGAATTCCGTAGTAGATCAGCCGGTGATGCATGAACGCATTGACGATGTGCACGACCCACAGCACCACCAAGAAGGTAAACGTGGTCAGCCCGGCAGAGGCGAAACGGTTAGGCTTCTGCTTTCTCTTCGCTGGAGGAGTGCCTGCAAAGTTGGGACCGCCAAACTGAGAGCCTCCGTAGTGAGGCCCGCCGTAGCTAGGACCTGTCATAACCGGCGGCCTCCTTCCACGAGGGAGTTTCATAGGCAGTGGTGGCGTTCAACACTGCGTGGACAATCGCGCGCTCCACGCAGTTGGCTCCCGTTGCAGAGAGCATGCTCATGCCAATCGGATCCACGCTCGTGGCCTTGTCCGAGGGACCCTCCTGCTGCTGGGCTGTGGACAATGCAAACAGCGTATCGCCGTCCATCGGCATATGCACTGGTCGGATGGCTCGGCTCAGCCCATCGTGTGAAGACATCGCCAGCCGCTTGGCTTGCGCTTTGCTGATCGGCGCATCCGTGGCCACCACGCCAATGGTGGTGTTGAGCTCAGAAAAGCCCACCATCTCCGGCAAGATCTTGGTTCCCAGCACGTTCATCGCTGCCATCTTCTCCACGTTGTCCATAGGCACCGTGACATCCTTCAGGTTTCCGAACTCCTCGCCGAGTTCCGCCTCCGCTCCCCACAACATCCCTGTTGCTGGGTTGAACACGGTCCCTTGAGGATTGACCACCACGGCAGCGCTGACGGTGTATCCAGCTAAAAGCGTGCCTTCCGGAAATACTGCGCTGGCCTGGCCGAAGCCGCCTTTGAGCGCTCCAGCAGCAGCACCCAAACCCGCGCCCACGTTGCCCTGTTGGTGAACAGCGGTCGTGTCCTCATTCCCGGCGCGGTAAGTCTCTAGGGCGCACCGGGCAGCCTCCACTCCCGTGGCTTGAGTGGGGCGGGATTCCCACTGACCCAACAGCAGGTCGAAAATGACCGCTCCCGGAACAATCGGGATCTTTAACTCCGGAGCGAGCTCTCCGAGAACGGGAAAACCAATGCCCTGGGACTCTAACTCGGACATGACGCCCGCGATGGCGTCGAGACCAAATGCGGACCCACCGCACAGCGCCACCGCATGGATCGCACCCACGGTGTTTTCCGGAGACAACAAATCCGTCTCCCTGGTTCCGGGGCCTCCCCCACGAACATCGACGCTGGCCACGGCACCTTCCGGGGCCACAACCACCGTTACGCCGGAATCGCCCTGGCCCTCGTCACAGATCGCATGGCCCAGACCCAACCCCGGCACATCCAACAAGCCATTGCGCGCGCCGGGCGTACAACCGAATAACTCCACGCTCATTAGCGCGACCCGTCAGGACGATCCTCGGGGTTGCCTGGCTCATCACCGAAATCATCACCGAAGGAGTCATCGATATCCAGGTCCCCCATCATCGCAAACATCAAGGAATCCAAGTGCCCGCCGAGCCAATCCATGTACTGCTGGGCGGCCACGCAGCGTTCGTCGTCCTCGCCGTGACGCGCGATCAGCGTCTGCAGCTGCTGGTGGTGATAGGTGCGGATATCACTGACTGCGTTAGTCCATAGCCGCGCCTCGGACTCGGAGAGCGTCAAGTTCACCGAGCCATCTGGTCCCAGGGCATCGGCCACCACGCGCAGGCTCAACAGCTTATTGCGAATGATGTCCGTCTCGTTGAGCTGACGCATCAGGGAGGCATCGCCCTCGACTTCCTCCGCGCCGTCTTTGAAGAAGGACGGCAGCAAGCGGGCGAGCGCGGGGTTGTCCGGGGCATCGGCGTGCCCCGAGGTCATGCCGGTCAGCTCGGCCAGCTCATCTTTTGGTGCGCTGCGCACTCGGTCCATCAGCGCATCGGCGATGGTGGATGCACTCTCCCCCAGCATTTCCCGCTCCAACGGCTCCAGCCTGGTCACATACCGTGTGCCACGCATCATGCCTTTTTTCTTCGACCATGCATCCATGGGTGCTAGCTTCCTCCTCGAAGCGGGTGGGTCGTAATGAAACCTAGAGAGTGAAATCTAGAGAACCAACCAGGGAAAAGTTAACCGTCCGAGCGCTGCATCGTGGCCCACAGACCGGCAGTTTGCAGCTTCTTCACGTCTGCTTCTACCTTGTCGCGCTCCCCAGAGCTGACCACGGCTTTGCCTTCGTTGTGCACCTGCATCATCAACTCCGTGGCCTTCTTGCGCGAATAGCCCAAGGTGGTTTGGAAAACGTAGGTCACGTAGCTCATCAGGTTCACGGGATCATCCCAGCAGATGCACAACCAGGGCAGGTTGGCTTCCGTGAGTGTGTCCGGAACCTTTTCCTCTACTGGCGTTGCTGTTGGTGCTGCTGGAGACGTCATGACCTACACCATACCGACCTCTCCCCTGCTGTGTCCCTGCCCAACCGACGCATGCTGTCCGAACGGGGTACTAGAGTGATACGGGTGACTTCCACTGAGAACCGTGAATCCGCGAACGCCCGCAGTACTCGTCAGCGCTCTTCTGCCTTGCTGACGGATAAATACGAGCTCACCATGCTGGAAGCAGCACTTGCTGATGGCTCCGCGCACCGCCAGTGTGCCTTCGAGGTCTTCACCCGGCGCCTGCCTAACGAGCGCCGCTATGGCGTGGTCGCGGGCACCGCACGCGTGCTGGCAGCTGTGCAGGACTTCGTGTTCACGGAAGAGCAGCTGGAGGACTTGGACTTCCTCAACGAACAAACGCTGGAGTACCTGCGCACTTACCGGTTCACCGGGCAGATTGATGGGTACCGCGAAGGCGAACTGTACTTCCCTAACTCCCCGATTCTCTCCGTGCGCGGCACGTTTGCCGAATGCGTGATCCTGGAGACGGTGATCCTGTCCATCCTGAACTCCGATTCTGCCGTGGCTTCGGCCGCCGCCCGTATGGTCACCGCCGCCGCGGGGCGTTCCATCATCGAGATGGGGTCGCGGCGCACGCACGAGTATGCCGCCGTCACCGCCGCGCGTGCTGCGTATCTTGCGGGATTCGACGCCACCTCGAATCTGGAAGCCGCTCGTCGCTACGGCATCCCTGCCTCCGGAACCGCTGCGCACGCGTGGACGCTCCTGCACGTGGATGACAACGGAATGCCTGATGAAAAGGCCGCTTTCCAAGCACAGATCGATGCCCTCGGCGTGGGTACCGTGCTGCTGGTAGACACCTTCGACATCGCCCAGGGTGTGAAGAATGCCGTGGAAGTCGCTGGTCCGGAGCTCGGCGGCGTGCGCATCGATTCCGGCGACCTCGGTGTTCTTACCCGCGAGGTTCGGGCGCAACTCGATGAGCTGGGTGCCACGAAGACCAAGATCGTGGTCTCCAGCGACCTCGACGAATTCACCATCGCAGCACTGCGCTCCGAGCCCGTCGATACCTTCGGCGTGGGCACCTCCGTGGTCACTGGCTCCGATGCCCCTACCGCCGGCTTGGTCTACAAGCTGGTCGAGGTAGAAGGCCACCCCGTGGCCAAGCGCGCCCGCGGAAAGGCTTCGCAGGGCGGGGCCAAGGCCGCGGTCCGCCTTTGCCGAGCAACGGGCACAGCAGTGGAAGAACTGACGTACCCATTTGGTGGCGAGGAGCCTGCGTCGAACGGCTTCACCACCCGCGCGCTAACCGTGCCTTTGGTTCGCGACGGCAAGCTGGTGGACAACCTGCCCACCCTGCAAGAATCCCGCGATTACCTGGCCGCACAGCTGGTCACCCTTCCGTGGGAAGGCCTGGCGCTGACTCGTGACGAACCTGCACTGACTGTGCGCCACATTTCCCAGTGACGGACAAGCAGAACTCCACACAGAAGCTGCTCGCGACCGCTGTAGATTCGCTGGGCGGCACCCCGCGCGCGGGCCAGCAGAAGATGGCCGATGCGGTGCATTCCGCCATGTCAGAGCACAAACACCTGGCAGTTCAAGCGGGCACGGGCACGGGAAAGTCGCTGGCCTACCTGATCCCGGCTATTCAGCGCGCCATGGGCGATGACCTGCCAGTGATCATCTCCACCGCCACCATCGCCCTGCAGCGCCAATTGGTGGAGCGCGACCTCCCGCGGCTGAGCAAGGCCCTCAAAGATGAGCTTCCCCGGCCGCTGGAATCCGCGATCCTCAAGGGCCGCAACAACTATCTGTGCCTCAACAAGGTGCACGGCGGCGCGAAGGAGGCCAACAGCGATACGGGTGTGCATCCCGATGCCGAAGCCTTGCTCTCCCCCGAGGAAATTTCCCACACCGGTGCGCAGGTCAAACGCCTGCACGAGTGGGCCAATGAGACCGAAGATGGAGACCGCGACAACCTGGAACGCGGTGTCAGCGATCAAGCCTGGCGCCAGGTCTCCGTGGCTTCTCGCGAGTGCCTGGGTGCCTCGCGGTGCCCGTTCGGCGAACAGTGCTTCGCGGAGCTCGCGCGTGCCAAGGCCGCGCAGGCGGATGTGGTGGTGACCAATCACGCGCTGCTGGCCATCGATGCGATGGCCGATGCGCCCGTGCTGCCGGAGCACGACGTGGTGGTGGTCGATGAGGCCCACGAGCTGGTCTCGCGGATCACCTCCGCTGCCACCGCTGAGCTGTCCCCCACCGCCATCGCCATCCTGGCCAAGCGCGTGGAAAAGCTCGCGCCCAAGGCGGGCGAGGGTGGCAAGGACGCTGGCTCCGAGCTCGAGGACGCCGGGGATGCGTGGACCAAGGCTTTGGATTCCGCCATCGCCGCCTCTGAACCCGTGGGCCGTCCAGGTTCCATCATCGGCAGGTGGACCGGGGTGCCCGTTGGTTTGGACGTCACGCTGGCATCCCTCCGCGATGCCGCGTGGAAAGCTAACCGCACCATCAGTGGGATCCCCGCGGGCGAGTTCAGCAACGATCCCGCCCAAGCCGCCGAACGCCAGGCTCTTATCGCCGCCACCGAGGAGTTGCACGATACCGCCCAGCGCGTGCTGTCCGCCTCTGCCCCTGATGCCGCCGATAAGCCCGCTGACCTGCTGGGCGAAGACGTGGTCTGGCTGTCTTCGGACCTCAAGCGCAAACAGATCTTCGTGGCACCGTTGAGCGTTGCCGATCTGCTTCGCCAGCGATTGTTCTCCCAGTCCACTGTCATTTTGACGTCCGCGACCCTCGCCCTCGGAGGCAAGTTCACCGGTATGATGGCCCAGTGGGGTCTTTCTTCCGACGCCACCACCCTGGACGTCGGCACTCCCTTCGATGCCCGCACGCACGGCATCCTGTACGTGGCCACGCACTTGGATAAGCCGGGGCGCGAGGGGCTTTCCGCCGATGCCATCGACGAGACCGCGCAGCTCATCAACGCTGCCGGTGGGCGCACGCTCGGGCTATTTTCTTCCCGACGCGCCGCGGAGGAGATGGCGGATCAGCTCCGCGGAGTGGTCCCGCACAAGATTCTGTTGCAGGGCGAGGATTCCATGTCCTCGCTGGTCGAGCAGTTCCGTGAGGACGAGTCCACGTGTCTGTTCGGCACATTGGGCCTATGGCAGGGCGTGGACGTGCCTGGGCCGAGCTTGTCCCTGGTGATCATCGATCGCATTCCGTTTCCACGCCCTGATGATCCCTTGATGAAGGCGCGGCAGGAAGCCGCGGCGAAGGCTGGCCGCAATGGCTTCATGGAGGTTGCCGCGACCCATGCCGCACTACTGCTGGCCCAAGGCGCGGGACGGTTGCTGCGTTCGGTGGATGATCGCGGGATGGTCGCCGTGTTGGATCAACGTTTAGCGACGGCACGCTATGGCAGCTTTCTGCGTAATTCGATGCCGGACTTCTGGGAGACCAACTCGCAGAAGACGGCGCTGGGCGCGCTGCGCCGTCTTAAGCCATGATCCTGGTGCGTTCGATGCCATCGTTAACGCGACGGTTGTAGCTGGTGAGTCCGCGTCGTAATACCAGGCCCAAGAACAAGGTTGGAATCACGAACAGCAACAGGGTGCCCAGCTGAATCCAAATATCGTTCTGGTAGATTCCCGCCATCGCGGAGCGCATCGCATTGATCGCGTGGGTGGCGGGCAGCCAGCGGCTAATGTGTTGGAACCAGTCAGGCAGCAGCGGCAGCGGATAGGCGCCGCCAGAGCCTGAGACCTGGATAATTAGTATGAGCACCGCTATGGCCTTGCCCGCATTACCGAAAGACAGCACCAGTGTGTAGACGATGAGCATGAACACCAGGCTCGTCACCATGCACGTGAGCAGGAGCAGAAATGGATGCTTTGGTTCTGCGTGGGTGAAGACAAGTAGACCCACGACAGCCAAAGTGGCCTGCACTAAACCGATCAAAGCGAAAATTCCATATCGGCCGAAGTAGCTCTGAGTGGGAGAAAAAGCTAGCTCGTCGGCGTAGGAGGCTTCGTCTTCGGACTCCTCCTTGCCTGCTTCTTCGTCAAGATCGTCTTCGGCTCTTGCATTCTCGTCGTTGTACTCAGCTTCGTCTTCGTCCTCAGCGTCTTCATCGGCGAGTTCGGCATCGGACTCAGAATCCGTGCCCATAATCTGCCGCTTGGTGTACGTGACCGCTGGGCGCACAAACACAGCGGTGAGCAGCGCGCCAATCCACAGCGCCAACGTTGTGTACAGAGGTAGCATGCCGGCGCCGAAGCTCACCACGGGGTAGACCTCTTCACGCGCTACCGAAACAGGAGAAACCAACTGGCTAGCCAGGGCCTCCGGGTCTGCCCCCGTGATTTGGGCCAGACGAGAGAGATCTCCGGTCTTGCCCGCATTGGCGAGCTCACCTTCCAGATCAGAGAAGCGCTGGCTCTGCTCATCGAGCTTGTCCGCCATTGTGCGAGCCGAATACTGTGCACTGGCGAGACTCTGGTCCAACGATCCCGGCGAATCGCCCAGCTGGCCTTTGACCGTGTCCAAGTTCTGCCGAACAGCAGCGATGTCATCGCCCAGCTGGTTGAGGGTGCCGCCCAATTGCTGGAGCTGAGGGCGGAGATTCGTGTTGTACGAATTGCGGGCATTCTCCACGGCGTTGCGCGCCCTCTCGATCGCATCACGCACGCCTTGGCTGGATTCCTGCGCCGATGCGCCCCCTGCACGGATATCGCTACTGGTCTGAGTCAAGCGATCGTGCAGGTCCTGGCTGCGTCCGATGGCAGCATCCAGACCAGCCAGCGCTCGCTCGATATCGGGCTGCGCCTGAGCTGGGGTGGGCTGCACAACCGTCTGGTCAAGGGTATCTCGCAACTTCTGCAGGCCGTCAGTCTGCGTCTGCACTCGCTGCGCGATGGAATCGAAGGTGTCCGCAGTGGAGTTTCCGGTACTGTCTACATTCTCGAACAGCGCATCTAGGCGCTGCCCCACGAGGTCATAGCTATTCGACGTCGCATTCAGCGAGGCCTCGACCGAATCCGAGGCGCCGCCAACTGTCGCTTCCAATCCAGAGGCATCAGCAGTGGCACCGCCGATACTCGTGTTGGAATCATCGAACTGTGCACCCGCCGCAGAAGCGATACCGCCCGCGCTCTGAATCAGGGGCCGGGACGTGTCCAAAAGATCCGCGAAGGAGCGCACGGTCTGGGCTCCGGAATGTAGCCGCACGCTCACGTTTCCCACGCGGGATTGAATGCGTTCGAGGGCGACTTGAGTATCGGCCTCATTGAGGTAATCGTCCAGCGAAGAAACCACACCAAGACCAACCGAGCTCACCGTCTTGGTGAAGTTCGCATTGATCTGGTTGATTACACCGTCAGCGCCCTGAGAGGTGATTATCGTGGACAAGGCATTTTTCTTTTGGTTGGTATACAGATCGAGCTTTGTGGGCTCGGTACCCGTGACATAGAAGTTCAGCAGTGAAGTACTGAAGTCTGGCGGCAGGACGATCGAGGCGTAGTATTCACCAGATTCAGTTCCCTCAATGGCCTCATCCTTGCTGGTGATGACCCAATCGATCTGACGGTTCCGGCTCAGCTGTGCCAGAACCTGATCACCGACGTTGACATCCAGCGCAGCCAGATCGCTCTTGTATCCCTCGTCGGTGCTGGCAACTGCGATCTTCAGCTCGTCCGTGCGCGAGAACGGATCCCAGCTAGCCAGAACATTGAACACGGAAAATAGCATGGGAATGATAACTAGGCCAAACACCACTAGTGCAGTCATGACGTTGCGTCTAATGGACCGAATATCCTGTGTGAAGACTTTTCGCGCGCTCATCATGATGGACTACCTTGGCCGTCGTTCGTGGAATCCTGATGGGATTCGATGTGGCTACTCACGGTGGGGGTGGATTCTGGCTCGCTGGACTCTCTTGGCATTGAGTTGGCAGACATCGTTGTAGAGAGTTCATCTCGTAGCTCCTTCGACGGCAATTCAGACAAGGTGTAAGCGTGCCGGTAGCTTTGCTTGACGTACTCCAATCCGGCCACAAAGGCAATGATCAGGAAGAACCATATGCACAGCAATCCGAATAGGATGTCGCTTTGATCTCGGAGGAACTGTGCCAACAGCGCGATCACCACGCTGCCAACGAGTCCCACGATTGCCACTAAACGCAGCAAGAACGAGTAGTTTGTGCGCAACGTCTTCCATCGATGGTCGAGCGTATCGCGGAAAGCATCCTGATCGCGCACGGCGATGAGCACATCGCGCAGGCGATATCCATGCCCCGCAACTTCCACTCGGTCGCTAACGATTAGCTCGCCTCCGTCCAGCTGTTCGTTGACCAAGCGCATCACATTGGCTAGTCCGCGCTTCAGCAGCACTCCCACCACGTAGGCCATCAGAGCCATGAATCCCAAAACTCCCACGGACTTCCAGTAGAAGGTGCCATAAAAGCCACCAATGGTTTCACGCAGCGCATCCACACCATACGTAATCGGCAATAGCGGGTGGATCAGTTGGAAGAAGTCTGGGGTCATTTCAATCGGATACAAGCCCGAGGCCCCCGTGATCTGTAGGAAAGCCAGCACCACTGCGATTCCCCGGCCTAAGTGCCCCAAGGTAGCGACCAAGCTATAGACGATCGTGACGTAGCTAATACCGATGAACACCGCCGTGCCGATAAAGGCCAACGGGTTTACGGTTTGCACGCCAATGATGAGGTTGCCGATCGATACGATCACAGCCTGACAAACAGCAAATATGCCGAGCAATGCCAATCGCCCGCTCAAGGCCTGCCTGACAGACAGCCTCCTGAGGCCTTCCCTATCCACCTCCACGCGGAAGATGATCGTCAACATGAAGGCGCCGATCCACAGCGACAGGTTGGTAAACAATGCCGCCATACCGGAGCCATAGGAGCTCACGGGGTAGACAGCGTGGCTGTTGACCTCAGCAGGTGAGGCGACGAAGCGGGAAATTCCCACGGAATCTAAAGATGTCACGGTATCCAGCAAGCTGCCATCTTCGGCGAACTTCAAAGCCGCCACATCCATCTTCGCGGTATTCAGACCATCGGCCGTCTCCTCGAGTTCGCTCTCAAAAGTGCCCAGCACATTGCCGGTTTTTCCCAACTGCTCACGCACTCCATCCAGGAGCGTGATCGAGCTTCCGACCTGGTTTCGGGTAGCACCAATCGCGCCGGAAAACCCGCCGGCAGTGTTGTTCAATCGGGTGATGGCCGCTTGGACCTTAGGCAGCGTCTCTCCCGTGGCTTTGTGCAACGCTTCGGCGGAATCATTCGCCTGCCCAGTTGCTTGTTCCAGCGCATCGCTGGCATCATTCAGAGCCGTCAGCGATTCGGAAGTATTGGTGCCCAGCGCATCAAGGTCATCCAAGATGGCCCGGTTTTCCGCGTTACGCTCCTCCAAACCGTTGAGAGCGTCCTGCAATGGCTGCGTAGCACCCGGAGCCAGCGCCGTGGCACGCAGCATTCCCTGCAGCTGTTCCACTGTCCGCTCGCCTTGTCTCAGAGCATCTGAGGCATCACGGCGTGCGGTTCCCACGGTGGAGTTGGCTCGTTCCAGCTCTCCGGCGACTGAGGCCACCGCCGAGTTCGCAGATGCCGTTCCATCAGCCAATGCACCCGTGCCATCCACGAAGGCGCCGGAAGTCTCCGTGGCGAACGTAGAGATCTCACCTTGCACGTCCGTCATGATCGATTGAACTTCTGACAAAGACTGCTGCGCTGTATCCAGGGAGCTATCAACCGAACGCAAGGTATCTTGAGCCGCGACGATAGTCGGGTCCGCATCCGCTATCTTCTGCTGCACCCCAGCCAGCTCATTGCTGGCATTATCCAGCGTCCGTGAGGTCTCATCGAAGGCATCGATCGCATTGCCTTGCGCGCTATCCAACTGATCTTCCAGGCGACCGCCCTGCTTCTTGAGCTCCTTGGTCACCGCGTCAGCGACCTTTTCCTTGACCACCGAATTGATGACGGCATCCAGGCTGTTTGCGCCCGTGTCCGTGATCTTGGGAGAGATCGCGGAGTTCTTTTCGTTGACCTGATACTTCAGTTCAGGTTCCGAGTACTTGCCCTCGAAAATGCCGAGAATATCCCCGGTGAACGCGGGAGGAATGGTGATGGAGGCGTAGACATCGCCCTTACGCAAGGCGTCGTCGGCCTCCTGGGCATCCATGAACGTCCATCCCAGCTGGTCATTCTCCTTGAGGTTGTCCTCAAGTTGGCCGCCCACATCCAGCGGACCAGTCAGAGAAGACGTATCCCCCGTGTCCTCATTAACAACCGCCACCCGAATGTTTTCCACATTCTCGTAAGGATCCCAGAAGGCCGCAACGTTAAACCAGGAGTACAAAGCCGGGGTAACCATCACGCCGATGAGGATCACCCATACCTGAGGAACCCTCATTAGGCGGGCGATGTCCCTTAGCAGTACGGTCCACGTTGTTCTCACGGTTCATCATGCTAGCACCTTGAGCTACGCCCTCTAGCAACGATGCTAGTTCTAAATGTAGAAATATTTTTGTAATGCTTGCGCTTGTTGGAGCTTGGCGTCGGCTCGCAAAACGAACCATCACCCCTCGCCACGTGACCGCGAGGTCTCATTTACCGCATTGCGACTATTTGCCTTCCGATACAAACTATGATTGGGGCTTCACGGATCCCGACCAAGGAGAACCATATGCCAATCGCCAGCAAGCAAACGGATATCGAGTCCCCACAACTCGGACTTTTCGACCTCCTCTACGGTGATATCGATTCCGAACTAGAGGACAAAGTAGCTATCATCGATGTGGCCGATGGCACCGAAACCACCTACGCCGAGCTGCGGACTTACACCGAATCCGCCGCCGGAGGCCTGTACCACCTGGGCGTTCAACCCGGCGATGTGGTGGCGCTACACTGCCCCAACTCCGTCGGCTTCATCGTCGCCGCGCACGCTGTGTGGCGACTCGGCGCTGTACTGAGCCCCGTGTCCCTGCTGGCCACCGAAGATTCTATCGCCGCCCAACTCGAGGACAGTGGCGCGTCCATGTTGCTCACCGTCGCCGCCCTCGGTGAGACGTCCGCCAACGCCGCCAAAAAGGTCGGTGTGGAGCAGGTTATTTTCCTCGACGCCAACAACGGGCTGCAACAGTGGTTCGCCGAGCGCCGCACCGCTCCTAAAGTCAAGATCAACAGCGCGTCTCACCTGGCCGCACTCCCCTATTCGTCTGGCACTACTGCTTTGCCCAAGGGAGTCCAGCTAACCCATGAGAACTTGGCGATGAATGTCATGCAGGCCAAATCCATGGGCTTGGTGAAGAAGGATGATGTGGTCTTCGGCGTGCTGCCGTTCTTCCACATCTATGGACTCACTGCGCTGGTCAACCTCGCCCTGGCTACAGGAGCCACTCTGGTCACGATGCCGCGCTTCGAAATTGACAGCTTCCTGCGCGCTCACCAACGATTCAACGTCACGTTCTCCTTCATTGCCCCGCCCATCGCAGTGGTGCTCGCCAAGCACCCAGCCGTGGACAACTACGACCTCTCCTCGCTGCGCGCGCTATTTTCCGGCGCTGCCAGCCTGAACGCGGACCTCGCAGCTGCGGTGGAAGATCGCTTGGGCGTGCACATGCAGCAGGGCTACGGCATGACGGAAACCTCCCCGATGACGCACATCAACATCAAGCCAGAGTATGACCGCGGCGCCATCGGCGAGGCAGTGCCCAACACCTCGCACAAGCTGATGGATCCAGAGACGTTGGAGGAAATCGACCTGCCGGATGGCGAGAAGCTCTCCGAGGTTGGCGAACTGTGGATCCAGGGGCCTCAGGTCATGCGCGGCTACCTCAACCGGCCCGAGGAAACCGCCGCCACCCTCACAGAGGACGGATGGCTGCGCACCGGCGATCTGGCAGTGCAAAACGCGCAAGGGCACGTGTTCATCGTGGATCGGCTCAAGGAACTGATAAAGTATAAGGGCTACCAAGTACCGCCAGCAGAGCTGGAAGCCGCCCTGCTCACCCACCATAACGTGGCAGATTCCGCCGCCATTGGCGTGCAGCGCGAGGGCGAGGAGATCCCAAAGGGATTTGTGGTTCTACAACCGGGCGTGGAAGCCACTGAGGAAGAGAAGAACGCGATCATGGCGCATGTGGCCGATTGCGTCGCGCCCTACAAGAAAATCCGGGAACTGGAATTCCTGGAGCACATCCCGAAGTCTGCGACCGGCAAAATTTTGCGTCGAGAATTAAAGGAACGCGAAACCAAACGCTAGTCCTCCAGCGGAACGCGGCGGTAAGTACCGTCGCGCAGGTCCGCGTCCTCGATCTCGTGGCGCGAGATTCCCAACAGGAACAGCACCTGGTCGAGGAACGGGTGGTTCACTGCAGCGTCCGCCACCTCACGCAGAGCAGGCTTGGCATTGAAGGCAATACCCAGGCCGGCCGTGGAGAGCATGTCAATATCATTGGCGCCATCGCCCACGGCCACGGTCTGGGACAGCTGAATTCCGTTTGACCACGCGAACTCCTTCAAGGACTCCGCCTTGGCACGACGGTCAATAACCGGGCCGATGACCCGTCCCGTGAGCTTGCCCTCCTTGATCTCCAAGGTGTTGGCTCGCGCGAAGTCCAGCTCCAGCTCCCGCGCCAGCGGCTCAATCACCTGGATGAACCCGCCAGACACCACGCCCGTCTTGTAACCCAACCGCTTCAACGTGCGGATTGTGGTGCGTGCACCTGGGGTGAGCTTGATATCGCGCGCCACGCTGTCCACCACGGAGGCATCCAGTCCGGCCAGAGCCTTCACGCGCTCGTGGAGGGATTCCGAGAAGTCCAGCTCGCCGCGCATCGCGCGCTCGGTGACCTCGGCAACCTCCGCTTCCTTCCCTGCGTACGCGGCCAGCATCTCGATGACCTCGTGCTGAATCAGCGTGGAGTCCACGTCGAAACAAATCAAACGCTTCGCCCGCCGCGCCAAGCCGCCGCGCTCGATGGCGATGTCCACGCCAATCTCGCCGGTGAGCTCCGCCAGAGCCTTACGAAGAGGCACACCGCCCCCGGGAGACGCATTGGCCACGGTCAGCTCCAGCTCCAACCCTGTGACTGGGTAATCGGCGATGCCATGAATCGAATCAATGTTGGCACCGTAATCCGCGAGCGTCTGTCCGATCTGCGAGATGTGCGCCGCGGTCACCGGCTGCCCAATCACCACCATGACGTGGGTAGAGCGCGGACGGGTCGATTCCAGGTCTCGGTCGGCTTGCACCTGCACGCCCATGCCATAGGAACTCAGCGTGGCCTGCATGCCGTCGCGAAGTGAATCGAGGTCTTGTTTCCCCACGCCGGCCAGCGCAGCCAAGGACAGATTGCCGCGGAAGACGGACTGCTCAATATCCAGCAGCTGCACCTGGAAGTCAGACAGGATGCTAAAGAACGCTGCGGTCACGCCGGGGCGGTCCGGGCCGGTGACGGTCAGTAGTGCCGGCACGAGTCCGTCTTCGAGGGTGTCAGTCACGGTGCCTTCGAATTGCGAATCAGCGTGTGGGTTGGATACGGGGCTTGTGTCAGAAGTCATTGTCCCTAGGTTCTTTGTATGTGCTTATGTGTGGCGCGTTGTGTCCGCCGGAAGTAATTACCAATCACTGACTAGGTTACGTCATAGCAGAAGCCACACCCTGCGTAGTTAGGGTGTGGCTTTTGTCTTGCTAGCTCACAAGCAGTGCACTGCAGTTGTGGACTTTCGTGCGCGCCGGAAGCAGGTGCTGCTTAGAAGTGGCGTCCCACGTGAGCTTCGTCGCGCATGCGCTTGACCATGTGTGGGTAGTGCAGCTCGAACGCTGGGCGCTCGGAGCGGATACGTGGCATGGAGGTGAAGTTGTGGCGTGGAGGAGGGCAAGACGTTGCCCACTCCAGGGAGTTGCCGTAGCCCCATGGATCGTCCACGGTGACAACCTCGCCGTAGCGGTAGGACTTGAACACGTTCCACAGGAATGGCAGCACGGAGATTGCCAGGATCAAGGTACCGATGGTGGATACCTGGTTGTAGATGGTGAAACCATCCGTTGGCAGGTAGTCCGCGTAGCGACGTGGCATGCCCTTGTTACCAACCCAGTGCTGGATCAGGAACGTGGTGTGGAAGCCGATCGTGGTCAGCCAGAAGTGCAGCTTGCCCAACTTCTCGTCCATCATGCGGCCGGTCATCTTCGGGAACCAGAAGTAGATTCCGGCGAAGGATGCGAAGGTCACGGTACCGAACAGGGTGTAGTGGAAGTGAGCCACCACGAAGTAGGTGTCAGAGACGTGGAAGTCCAGCGCTGGGGAAGCCAGCATGACACCGGTCAGACCACCGAAGAGGAAGGTAGCGAAGAAGCCGATGGAGAAGATCATCGGAGTCTCGAAGGTCAAGCGACCCTTCCACATGGTGCCCAGCCAGTTGAAGAACTTCATGCCGGTTGGCACGGCGATCAGATAGGTCATGAACGCGAAGAATGGAAGCATCACGGCGCCGGTCACGAACATGTGGTGAGCCCACACGGCCGTGGACAGTGCAGCGATGGACAGCGTTGCGAAGACCAGACCCACGTAGCCGAACATTGGCTTCCGGGAGAACACTGGGAAGATCTCGGAGACAATGCCGAAGAATGGCAGAGCCAAGATGTAAACCTCAGGGTGTCCGAAGAACCAGAACAGGTGCTGCCACAGGATGGCGCCGCCGTTGGCGCTGTCGAAGATGTGGCCACCGAGCTTGCGGTCGTAGTACACGCCCAGGGCAGCTGCGGTCAGCAGTGGGAAGATGAGCAGAACCAGCAGGGAGGTCACCAGGATGTTCCAGGTGAAGATCGGCATGCGGAACATGGTCATACCCGGTGCACGCAGACACAGGATGGTGGTGATCATGTTGACTGCAGAGGCAATGGTACCCACGCCGCCGACACCCACGCCGAGGATCCAGAGGTCAGAACCCACACCTGGGGAGTTAATGGCGTTAGCCAGCGGCTGGTACATGGTCCAGCCGAAGTCAGCCGCACCACCTGGGGTGAGGAAGCCGGTCAGCATGATGACACCACCGGCGGTGGTCAGCCAGAAGCCGAATGCGTTCAGACGTGGGAACGCCACGTCTGGGGCACCGATCTGCAGCGGCATCACGTAGTTAGCGAAGCCGAACACCATCGGGGATCCGTACAGCAGCAGCATGATGGTGCCGTGCATGGTGAACAGCTGGTTGAACTGCTCGTTAGACAGGAACTGAAGTCCTGGCTTAAACAGCTCGAGGCGCATGAGCAGGGCCATCAGGCCACCGATCATGAAGAAGCTGAAGGACATCATCATGTACATGATGCCCAGCTGCTTGTGGTCGGTCGTGGTCAGCATCAGCCATGCTTTGCTGCCCCGTCGACCTTGCTCGTTGAGCGGCGCCGGGCGGCTCGGAGCGACCTCGTGGGTCTCCCGTGGCGCTACTGCGGTCATTGGTTCCTCCTGACTACGCAATGATGTACTCGTCTTGCACATCATCAATTTTTTTTCTCTGCTGCTCAGAGGGCATTGATCGTCACGCATGTCCTTCTGAGGGCAGGAACATCTTCATCGTAATGGCTGGCAGCAGATTTCAATAGTCTGGCAGCGGCCTGTGTGAATGTTTTGTTCTTTTTGGGGGTGCTTAAAAAGCCCAGTCGTCGTCAGTCGTATTTTCCGCCTTGCCGATCACGTAGGAAGAGCCGGAGCCGGAGAAGAAGTCGTGGTTTTCGTCGCCACCAGGGTTCAGCGCGGACAGGATCGCCGGGGAAACGCGGGTCTCTTCGGCTGGGAACAGCCCTTCGTAACCCAGGTTGTTCAGAGCCTTGTTCGCGTTGTAGCGCAGGAAGCGCTTGACGTCCTCAGACCATCCCAAGTCGTCGTAGAGGTCCTCGGTGTACTGGGCTTCGTTGTCGTAGAGGTCAAACATCAGCTCGAAGGTGTGATCCTTGAGCTCCTGCTGGCGCTCTGGGGTCTCCTGCTCGAGCGCACGCTGGTACTTGTAGCCGATGTAGTAACCGTGCACGGACTCATCACGGATGATCAAGCGGATGATGTCTGCCGTGTTAGTCAGCTTCGCGTGGGAGGACCAGTACATCGGCAGATAGAAGCCGGAGTAGAACAGGAAGCTTTCCAGCAGCACGGAGGCAATCTTGCGCTTGAGCGGATCGTTGCCCTCGTAGAAGCCGAGGATGATGTCTGCCTTCTTCTGCAGCTTGTCGTTTTCCTCGGACCAGCGGAATGCGTCGTTGATCTCCGGGGTACTGGCCAGCGTCATGAAGATGGAAGAATAGGACTTCGCGTGCACGCTCTCCATGAAGGAGATATTGGTGAACACGGCTTCCTCGTGCATGGTCTGCGAGTCTTCAATGAGCTTGACCGCGCCCACGGTGCCTTGGATGGTGTCCAGCATGGTCAGGCCGGTGAACACGCGCATCGTGGTCTGTCGTTCGATGTCGTTGAGCGTGTGCCAGCTCTGCACGTCATTGGACAGCGGCACCTTTTCTGGCAGCCAGAAGTTGGCGGTCAACCGATCCCAGACCTCGAGGTCCTTGTCATCGGTGATGGCGTTCCAGTTGATGGCTGATACTGGGCTGCCAACCTCGTGGTGCGCAGGCGACTTCGGAGCATGATCGCTCATTGAAAAACCCCTTATTTTCTACCGCGCTAAATCTTGACGGTTTGCGCAGTTGAAGTACTTATTTTGTGTAATTTACCTTCATGGCATTGCAGCCTGTTCAGGCACTGGGAGCCATGTTACCTGTTGGTCTAGGGCGTCACCTATGCTGTCCGTCACCTCTTTGCTGCCCGACGCCAAACCCCTCCCTCACCAGCTTTTTCTACCCACTCCGGTTGGTTATATTTCCATTAATTGATCGCGCCTATCCTTGCCTTACCTTTCATTAGGCAAGGCTAGTAATCCTAGCGCAGCTGGAATTTTGCTCTTAAACTTCATGGCATGGCTATCAACGAGAAGTTTTCCGAGCAACTGAACCACCAAGTAAACGCTGAGCACCAGGCAGCGTTGATTTACACCCAGCTGGCTTACGAGCTGGATCAGCTGAGCCTTGTCGGCATGCGCGACTGGATGTTCGCCCAGGCTGCTGAAGAGCGTGAGCACGCACAGAAGTTCGCGGATCACCTGCTGGATCGCGGCGAGCGCGTCCTGCTCAAGGAGATCGACGTTCCTGAGCTGAAGGTAGGATCCGCACTGGAGGCTTTCGAGCACTCACTGTCTCACGAGCGCAAGGTCTCTGAGATGATCCGCGAGCTGGTCCGCACTGCTGATCAGGTCGGCGATATCGATTCTCGCTCCGTGCTGAACTGGTTCCTCTCCGAGCAGATCGAAGAAGAGGCTTCTGTCGAGGAGATCATCGAGCGCATCAAGCTGGTCGGCAACGATGGCGCTGGTCTGCTGCGCATCGATGGTGAGCTGGGACAGCGCGACCCAGAGTAAAAAAACTGCTTCAGAGCTGCAATGCTCTGAAGCTCTTCACCACAAGTAGTGCACCGCACACTAACCACCCCATTAAAAAGGCCGGGTCCGGAAGAAAACTTCCGGGCCCGGCCTTTTAGCTGCCGTTACAGCATGCAGCTCACGCAACCCTCAACTTCAGTGCCCATCAGCGCGGTCTGGCGCAGACGGATGTAGTAGATGGTCTTGATGCCCTTGCGCCATGCGTAGATCTGCGCACGGTTGATATCGCGGGTAGTGGCGGTGTCCTTGAAGAACAGGGTCAGGGACAGTCCCTGGTCCACGTACTTAGTTGCCACCGCGTATGTGTCGATGATCTTTTCGTAGCCGATCTCGTAGGCATCCTCGTAGTACTCGAGGTTGTCGTTCGTCATGTACGGCGCTGGGTAGTACACGCGGCCGATCTTGCCTTCCTTGCGGATTTCAATGCGGGAGGCGATCGGGTGAATCGAGGAGGTCGAGTTGTTGATGTAGGAGATCGATCCTGTGGGAGGAACGGCCTGCAGGTTCCGGTTGTAGAGGCCGTGCTCCTGCACGGATGCGCGCAGCTCGTCCCATTCCTTCTGGGTAGGGATCTGCACGGAGGAGTTGTCAAACAGTTCCTTGACCCGCTGCGTGGTGGGCTGGAATTCCTCCACGTTGTAGCGGTCGAAGAACTCGCCAGTGGCGTACTCGGAGTTTTCGAAGCCGTTGAACTTCTCGCCGCGTTCCTTAGCGATGGCGTTGGAGGACTTGATGGCCTCGAACATCACGGCGGCGAAGTACACGTTGGTGAAGTCCAGCGCCTCTTCGGAGCCGTAGTGAATGTGCTCGCGTCCCAGGTAGCCGTGCAGGTTCATCTGGCCCAGGCCGATGGCGTGAGAGTTGTCATTGCCCTGGCGAATGGACGGCACGGAATCGATGCTCGTCTGGTCTGCCACGGCGGTCAATCCACGGATGGCGGTATCGATGGTGCGGGAGAAGTCCTCGGAATCCATCGCGCGGGCGATATTCATGGAGCCCAGGTTGCAGGAGATGTCGTCGCCCACGGTGTCGTAGGTGAGGTCGTCATTGAATACGGACGGGGTAGAGACCTGCAGGATCTCGGAGCACAGGTTGGAGTGCGTGATGCGCCCCTCGATGGGGTTCGCGCGGTTCACGGTGTCCTCGAACATGATGTACGGGTAACCGGACTCGAACTGGATCTCGGCGAGCGTCTGGAAGAACTGACGCGCGTTGATCTTCTTCTTGGAGATGCGTGGGTCTTCCACCATCTCGTCGTAGTGCTCGGTCACGGAAACGTCCGCGAAAGGCTTGCCGTAGATGCGCTCCACGTCGTACGGGGAGAACAAGTACATGTCGTCGTTACGGCGGGCCAGTTCAAAGGTGATGTCCGGAATAACCACGCCCAGAGAAAGCGTCTTGATGCGGATCTTCTCATCCGCATTCTCGCGCTTGGTATCCAGGAAACGCAGGATGTCCGGGTGGTGGGCGTGCAGGTAGACAGCACCTGCACCCTGGCGCGCACCCAGCTGATTGGCGTAGCTGAAGGCATCTTCCAGCAGCTTCATCACGGGGATCACGCCGGAGGACTGATTTTCGATGTGCTTGATCGGCGCGCCGTGCTCACGCACGTTGCTCAGCAGCAGCGCCACACCACCGCCGCGCTTGGACAGCTGCAGCGCGGAGTTGATGGAACGGCCGATGGATTCCATGTTGTCTTCGATACGCAGCAGGAAGCAGGACACGGGCTCACCGCGCTGGGCCTTGCCGATGTTGAGGAAGGTCGGGGTGGCGGGCTGGAAGCGTCCGTCCATGACCTCGTCCACCAGGGCCTCAGCCAGCGTGCGGTCGCCGTCGGCTAGTCCCAGTGCCACCATGGACACACGATCTTCAAAGCGCTCCAGGTAACGGCGGCCATCGAAGGTCTTCAGGGTGTACGAGGTGTAGTACTTGTACGCACCGAGGAAGCTCTGGAAGCGGAACTTCTTGGCGTAGGCACGCTTGAACAGGGACTTAATAAAGGCGAAATCGTACTTCTCCAGCACTGCTGGGTCGTAGTACTTGTTTTCCAGCAGGTAGTCGATCTTTTCTTCCAGGTCGTGGAAGTAGACCGTGTTCTGGTTGACGTGCTGAAGGAAGAACTGGTTGGCCGCCTCGCGGTCCTTATCAAACTGGATGTTGCCCTGATCGTCGTACAGGTTCAGCATCGCGTTGAGGGCGTGGAAGTCTAGTTGATCTGCCTGGCTAACGGGCTCTGCCACGTTCTTGCCAAGTTCGGTCGTGCTGGTCATCGGCCTTGCTCTTTCCTGATTGTTTTCTTGCCTGGTCACCACGTGGGTGGCTGGCGGGTGCTGTCTTTTTGTGTCCGTGTTAGCGAGCGCGGTGTGCGCGTGGCCCCGATGGCATACCTATGTCATGCTACGGATTCCCATCGCCCGTTGTGCCTTAACGTGCGCTCAAATTCTTCGAGCCCCTCTTGAACTCGACGAACGTCGTGGTCGGTGCCCATGAGCTCAAATCTGTAGAGGTATGGCACCCCACATTTGGCCGCCACGATGTCTCCAGCCTTGCAGAAATCTGGTCCGAAGTTGAGGTTGCCCGAGGCGACAACTCCCCGCAATAGTGAGCGGTTCTGCTCGTTGTTGAGGAATTTGATCACTTGTTTAGGTACGGGCCGGCTGTAATCACCGGTCATGCCCGCTCCTCCGCCGTAGGTGGGGACGATCAGCACGTGGGGCTGGTCTACCACCAGTTCGCCTTCGGACTTTCGCAGTGGGATCCGGCGGGATTCCACGTCTAGTTTTTGGACGAATCGGTGGGTGTTGAGCGAGGTGGAGGAGAAATATGTCACCAACATGGTTGTTTTACGTCCTTTCCTTTTCGACGCCAAACTCGTCAATATCTGCACTCTCCCCATCGTCTGCAGCGATGGGCTGATCTGGTGTCCACGTGAGAAAGCGCGGTACGAGGGCTACGGCGATGAGCGTGCCGATGATCACCAGCACTCCCCCGGCTGCGGTGACCGTGCCCGCACTGAAGCGCGTGCCCGCCGCGCCGTGGACGATGTCTGCCAAGCGTGGGCCACCTACCACCACAACGATGAACACTCCTTGCAAGCGGCCGCGCATGGAATCCGTGACTCCCTCTTGCAGCATGGTGGAGCGCAGGACGGCGCTGAACATGTCTGCGGTGCCACCCACGGCGAAGGCGAGGAACGCGATCCACGCCCATAGGCCGATTGTGCCGTCGGCCTGGGACACCGCCAGTCCCATCACCACGATGGCGGCGCCCCACACCAGGATCGCCAACGTCACGCCCAACCCGCGTCGCGCGATGGCGGTGACGCGCCCGGAGAATACGCCGCCCAGCACAGCACCGATGGGCAGTGCTGCGAACAGCAGGGCATACATGAGTCCGCCGTCCGTGCCCTCGCCGAAGTCCACGTGGGACATCTGCGGAATCAGTGCGCGCGGGGAGCCGAAGATCATCGCGATCAGATCCACGACAAAAGTCATGAGAATAATCGGCTGGGTCAGCAGGAATGCGAAACCTTCGGCTACGGAGCGGAAGCCGGGGCGCTGAGTGGTGGCGTCGGAAGAAGAGGAATCAGGGCGCAACGAAGGCAGACGGTGCACGGCCCACAGGGTGGCGAACAGAGCGAGGAAATCCAGGAAGTAGAGCCAGGAAAAGCCCAGTACGGGGATCAACGCGCCGCCGACGAGGGGTCCCACGATCGCGCCGAGCTGCATAACCGTCATGTTGAGGCTGACGGCCGCGGCGATGTTCTCCTTGCCCACCAGCTTGGGGATGATCGCGGTGCGGGTGGGCTGGTTGATCGCGAAGAAGGCCTGCTGCACAGCGAACAGGCTCAGGATGAGCCACACGTTGTTTAGACCCATTGCGGCCTGTGCCCAGAACCCAGCGGCGGAGACGATCATGCCGATGGTGGTGATATGCAGAAGGATGCGCCTATCCATCGCATCCGCGAGTGCGCCGCCATAGAGGCCAAAAATGACGAGCGGCACGAGGCCGAACAAGCCGGACAAACCGACATAACCGGAGCTGCCAGTGACGGCGTAAATCTGGGCGGGAACGGCGAGGATGTTGAGCTGTGCACCGATGACAGTGACGATGTTAGCTAGCCAGAGATGGCGGAAATCATCGTGCTTCAGCGGGGCGGTATCCGCCATCAGCGAGCGCAAAGCCATGAGACATTCCTTTAAGCGACCATAAGAAAAGCCAGCCGGATTGAGCAGAGATACCGACTGGAAAGAGCGCTGTAAATCAGCGCGAAAGATGCGGCAACGTGGTGTGCCGCCGCCCGCTCTTTTGTAGCGCGGTGCGAGCTAGTTACGCAGCTGCAGAAGAAAGCTCGCGGATGCGGTCTGGGCGGTAGCCGGACCAGTTGTCCTCACCGGCAACCACAACAGGTGCCTGCAGGTGGCCCATGGCCATGACGTAATCGCGAGCGTCATCATCCAGGCTGATGTCCACCATGGTGTACTCCAAGCCGGCCTTATCGAGAGCGCGCTTGGTAGCGGTGCACTGAACGCAAGCTGGTTTGGTGTAAAGGGTGATCATTCTGCTGCTCCTTGGGAAGATCTGGCGTTTCGCCGGATGAAGTGTGGCGGTTCAGGCGCGGGCGCTAGGGCTGTTAGCGGTGAGCTCCTATGTCCGCGTGACTTGTCTGAGATTACACATCAAACCGCTGTGATACAACCCGAATAAACACAATATTTTGGGCAGTTACATGCATGTAAGCACTGCATATAGTGGTTTTGAAGAGCGAACCTGCAGGTGGTTGAAAACCCTGCCACTAGATATTGGTCGCTAAAAAACATTCTTGTAATTTCAACCGCGTTGCCCGTGCGTTGCCCACCGTATGAGACAGCGCAGTTCAGGGGCCCCAAAAAACTCTAGAAGACGAACTGCTCCAGGATTACAGCAACAAAGCCCAGGTACCACGCCACCAGAATCACCGTCGCAGGCATCACAACCCTGGCAGCAGACGCGCCGTCACGCTCTTTTCGACCCTGGCTGACGATGTGCGCCACCGTCATGACGAACAGCGGGAGCATCACGGACCACACCACCATGCAGTACGGACACAAAGCCACGATCTCGTAAATCGCCGCATAAGCCAGGTAGTGCACGAACAGCACGCCGAGCCCCAACCCCGCAGCCGTGGAGTACCAGATCCACCGTGGCAGCGTCACGCCACTAGCAATCAGCACGCCGAGAGTCATCACCACGGGAAACCCGATCATCCCCAGGAAGGGATTAGGAAAACCAAACGCGGAGGCTTGATCCGACTGCATCACATCCGTACAAGAAATCACCTCATTGAGCGTGCAGGCAGGGCTGAAGCTGGCATCCAGCATCAGCTGGATCTTGTCATACATAATCAGCGTGGAGAACCCCAGCCCGATCGTCGCCAGCACAAACATGGCGATTCCAAACGCTTTACTGGCGGGCATAGTCTTCATGGCGGGCACTCCCTAGAGGCAACAATCGAGGCAATTTCAGACGCGCGGTCTCAATTCATCCTATCGCGAGAAACTTTCCCCACATACGCCAAACCCCTCACCACACAGAATGTGACGAGGGGCTCAGTAAGCGTAGGAACCTACGCGGGCACGAGGGGCTTAGCCCTGGCGAGCCTTAAAACGTGGATCCTTCTTGTTGATCACGAAGACCTTACCGTGGCGACGCACAACCTGGGCACCCGGCTTGTTCTTTAGCGACCGAAGCGACTTACGAACCTTCATCGGGCGCTCCTTTCTTCATCGGCGACTTTTTAGCTGGTCAACGGAGCAGTTACACCGCCAGTTTCCAGCGACCCGGTGGCACCTTCCACGCACCGGGCACAAACACAAGGGTTAAGTTTACCCACATTCCGCCCTTGAACCAAATGCTTGCTGACCCCAGCACTACAACCGCGCATCGCGCTACCATCAAACCATGACTTCCCTGCATAACCGCATTATCAATGAACTCGGCGCACAGCCGTCCATCGACCCCGCCGACGAGGCCGAACGCCGCATCTCCTTCATCGCGGATTACCTCAAATCCACCGGCGCCCGCGCCTTGGTGCTGGGCATTTCGGGAGGGCAAGATTCCACCCTGGCTGGTCGTCTCTGCCAGCTTGCGGTGGAACGTCTAAATTCCTCTGAGACCGACGCCACCTCCGTCTCCCTCGCCGTAGCGAACACCGCCATTGACACTCGCTACCGCTTTATCGCGGTACGCCTCCCCTATGGCGTGCAGGCTGACGAAGACGATGCACAGACTGCACTGAAGTTCATCGAGCCTTCGCAGTCCGTGGTGGTCAACATCAAGGAAGCTACTGACGCGGCAGCGGCGGCGGTGACCCTAGCAATGGATATTGAGGAAGTCTCAGACTTCAACAAGGGAAACATCAAGGCTCGGCAGCGCATGGTGGCACAGTACGCCATTGCCGGGGAAGTCGGTGGGCTTGTCGTCGGCACGGATCACGCAGCTGAGGCAGTGACGGGTTTCTATACGAAACACGGCGACGGCGCGGCGGACCTCGTTCCCTTGGCCGGCCTGACGAAGAACCAGGGTGCGGCCATTCTGGAGTACCTGGGCGCGCCGGAATCCACGTGGAAGAAGGTGCCCACCGCAGATCTGGAGGAGGACCGTCCGGCGCTGGCGGATGAACAGGCGCTCGGCGTGACCTACCGCGATATCGACGGCTACCTGCAGAGCACACACAACGGAGATGACGTGCCGGGGAAATCCGCGCAGCGCATTGAAGACCTCTGGTTCCGCAGTAGGCACAAGCGCGCGCTGCCCGCCACCCCTGATGACCAGTGGTGGTTGGAGACCAAGAACTCGCTGGGCAACTAGGTCACGCTGTGAGCCGCAACCAAAGCAGCCGGGTAATCCTGCAGAACCATGCTTCCTAGCAAAGGGTCAACGGTGGCAGCTGCCATTATTCGAGGCACTGGCACAAGTTACGGCGCCATCATAGGTTGAGACCCTTAACAATTAGCGTTCAATGCTGAGAATAAAAGAAGCATCCACAGGTTTCGCAGAATCTATTTTCAAATTTTAAACGAAAGGAAACTTTGCCTCGGGCATTCATGCACCGCAAACGTGAGACCAATTCTTAACTTACGTTTCCTCGAATTCACCTTATGGCACTGAAAAACCCCGCCTCCAAGGGCGGGGTCTTTCTATCCCATGGAGGCTGGGATTTTTCGAGGCTTAGACAAACAGGCCAGCAACAGCCTCGACGAAGCCGGTGAGGCCTCCGGAAACCAGGCCAACCAGGGTGCTCAGGAAGGTTGCAAAAATGTCGATCATGACAGATCCTCTCTCTTGGTGGCGCCTTGGGGACAGTGGGTGTTGTTTTCGGCGCCGTTACTTAAACAATCGTCAGGCTCCCCACTTAGTTACACCGGGGGGAGAAACTACCCCGCCCCAAACGCATGTTGTCTTCCATCAGTGAGCCCCACCTGTCGTTTCCGGCGCCACCCCGCACATCTATAGATACCCCCGCCAATCCTGGTTCAGCACGGGGAAATATGCACTGAAGTGAAACTTTATAATAACTACATCGCAAGCATCAAACAGGTTGAGCAATCCCCTGCGCGCTCGAACAGCCCCCTAAGGCAAACCCTTCGCGGCAAATTGGGAACCTCAGTTCAACAACCTCCACCATTGCAAAATTGAAAATTCCTAGCCTTTGAACCGCTGCACTGCCAAGCAAAATCACTCTCATGAGGTGCAAAAAAGGCATAAAAAACCCGGCCGCCGTAGCGGCCGGGTTTAGACGTTTAGAACATAAAACGTCAGGTCAGACTACTACTAACCGTTGAACACGTTAGCAACAGCCTGGACGAACGTCTGGATGCCGCCGGAGAGCAGCTCGACGATGGTGGATGCAAAAGTAGCGAAGATCTCGATCATGAGATAATCCTTTCAGTTAGCGGCGCCGCGGGGACAATGTTTTGGTGTCGGCGCCTTCACGTAGACAATCGTTCGCCTCTGGCATTAGTTACACGCGCCGGAAAATCAACCCCGTCTGCGTATAACGTTTTGTGATCTCTAGATGCGCTCACCAGCATTTTTATAGTAGTGCGAAACTACCGAAAATTACCCCCGTTGGCGCCCGAGCGATCCTCGTTGATCCCCTCGATGCCTGCACCCTCACAATCAACGATGTCGTCACTGATCTGCTGTCGGTTCAAGACCAAGAGGTCATGACCCGCAGACGCCAGTTGGCTGAGCACTTCCACCTTGAAGTACCTATCGCCTTGCTGAACCTGGCGCCCTCCGAACGCCGGGATGGCACATTCCACATGGCGAGACCAGACAATGAAAGTGTTTTTCCCCTGCGATATCGATTTGTAGAACGCAGGTAGCCATACCTAGTGCCTCATCTTCGCCTCTGACCAACCGAGCCTCGTTTCCCAACTGTTCACATTCTCGGCGCACACCACACCAATACCCTCAGAGGTAGCAACACCCATTATGGTTCCCCCGCGGTCACTATATCGATGCCATTGCTTGGCGATAGCAAAGTTTGAGTACCTAGCTGCGCCAACACCGCACCGGTTTCAATCCCCCGGAAATTTACGCTTCCCCGTAAACGCATCTATCCATTTGCGGCCTGATAACAGGCTCAGGCAAAAGACATTGAAGGGTCGAGAGCTACCCGCCACCGCTTCCCCAGCCCCGCATCAAAACAAGAGAAAACCCGGTCAAAAGACCGGGTTGAAATTCTTTCCGTGGAGCTAAGGGGACTCGAACCCCTGACCCCCACACTGCCAGTGTGGTGCGCTACCAGCTGCGCCATAGCCCCGTACATTTCGGCTGGTTATCAAGTCCAAAGACCCGAATCTCAACTGCGAATTGAACGTCCTTAAAGCTACCCGAACAGCTTGCAGCCAAACAAATCGCCAGTTCGCAAGGGGTTGTGGGGAGCATGGCGTCGGCCAAAAAGAAACCCAGCCGCCTCACTGCGACTGGGCACCTCAACGTCAGGAATTCACAGGGCCTACTTCACCACGTCCGGAACCCAGGACTGCACCTTGTTGTCCGGTCCCTTCTTCAGCTCTACCCGCTTGCCGTCTGCGTAAACCAACGGAGAAGATACGGAGCCTTCGCGCTCGGTCAGGTCATCGGCGTTGGCCTTGACCACGGGAAGCACAGCATCCTGAACCTCACCACTGGAGATGGAATCAATCACGGACTGGTCTAGGTCGTACGCCTGCAGAGCCTGACCAAACTCCTCGTAATCCCACTTGCGGGCAACCTCAGTCTGGTTGGTCAAAAACGCGGTGTGTGCGTTCCAGAACGCCTTCGCGTTACCCGTCTCAGCAACTGCTAAGGCCACAGCCGCACCGCGGGTAGAAGAACCGGTGGCCTCGCCGTCCAAGAAGTTCAGGAAGTTGAACTTGATCTTGACCTTGCCCTCGTTCAGAGCCTGCAGGGAATCCTCGTGATCCGCTTCCGCCAGCCCAGCACAGTGAGGACAGCTGAAGTCCTCGAAGATCTCCACCACGGGAGCGTCCGCCTTCAGGTCCTGGGAAGCCAACACCACGGAGTTACCCTCGCGCGCCACAGTGAAGTTCACATCTTCCTGCGGCATCTCAGCTGCCAGCTGATTCCCACCGGTGTTGTTACGCACCACCAGGAAAACTACTACTGCGGCAATCGCGAGAATCGCGACGATAATCCACAAAAAGCCACTTCCAGCTTTAGAGTTTGGGGCTTTGATCTTCTGGCTCACAGACGTGAATCCTTTCAGGAGTTGTCAGCAACGTGCACCGCTCGCGCACGATTTTGCGCGCGACGCGCATGATAATGAATCAACCCTAACCCTTGAAGGGGCCTCGTCTCCAATGACTTCCCCGGTCAGAGCCCAATTGCCAGCAAACTATTAGGCCAGCACTTGGTCAATCACAGCCTGGGCTTCCTCCAACACACGCTGCAGATGTTCTTCACCCTTGAAGGACTCCGCGTAGATTTTATACTTATCCTCCGTGCCGGACGGACGGGCTGCAAACCACGCATTGTCTGTGGTCACCTTCAATCCGCCAATGGCAGCACCATTTCCCGGAGCTTCCGTGAGAATGGCGGTAATGGGCTCGCCTGCCAGTTCCTCGGCCGTCACATCAGCAGCGGAGAGCTTCTTCAGCGTCTCGCGCTGTTCACGGTTCGCGGGCGCATCGATGCGGGAGTACACCGGTGCACCATAGGTCTCCTCCAGCTCCGCGTATCGCTGGGACGGGGTCTTCCCCGTCACAGCGAGGATCTCCGCGGCCAGCAAGTCTGCGATGATACCGTCCTTATCCGTGGACCACACTGTGCCGTCCTTACGCAGGAAGGATGCCCCGGCTGACTCTTCGCCACCGAAACCCACACTGCCGTTGACCAACCCGGGAACGAACCACTTGAAGCCCACGGGGACCTCGTTGAGCGGGCGCCCCAAACCATCCACTACGCGGTCGATCATCGTGGAGCTGACCAGTGTCTTTCCTACGGCCGCCTCCACCGGCCACTGTTCGCGATGCGAGAACAAGTAGTCCACGGCCACGGCCAAGTAGTGATTGGGGTTCATCAAGCCGGCATCCGGGGTGACGATGCCGTGGCGGTCGGAGTCTGCGTCGTTACCCGTGGCGATGTCATAGGAGCTGGACTCTTGCCCTGCCACCGTGTTGACCAAGCTCGCCATGGCCGAAGGTGAGGAGCAGTCCATGCGGATCTTTCCATCCGTATCCAAAGTCATGAAGCCGAAAGCAGGATCTACCTGATCATTGACCACTGTCAGTTCCAGATTATGAACCTCGGCGATGCGGGCCCAATACGCCACGGACGCACCGCCCATCGGATCGGCCCCGATGCGGACGCCTGCCTCCCGAATCGCGTCGAGGTCTATGACCTCGGGCAGCGCGTTGACATAGGTATTGAGGAAATCGAACTTCTCGATGCCCTCCGCGCTTTCTACAGAGCTCGCACCAGCAGAATCCACCCGCTGCACGCCCTCCAGCCCCGCATCCAGGTAGGCATTCGCCTTGTCTGCGATCCACGAGGTCGCGTCCGTATCCGCAGGTCCACCCGTGGGCGGGTTGTACTTAAAGCCGCCATCGCGCGGCGGGTTGTGCGACGGCGTGATCACGATGCCATCCGCGCGCCCCTGATCCGTTCCCTCCGGTCCACCCGGCAGCTGCTTGTTGTGCTCCAGAATCGCAAAGGAGATCGCCGGGGTGGGAACAAAGCCATCCTCGGCATCCACAAAAGTGCGCACACCGTTGCCGGCCAGCACCTCCAGTGCGGTGGCATGAGCAGGTTCGGACAGCGCGTGTGGATCCCTGCCGATGAACAGAGGGCCATTAATGCCCTGTTCGCGGCGATAATCGACGATTGCTTGCGTCATCGCCAAAATATGCGCCTCATTAAACGCACCATCGAAAGAACTGCCACGGTGACCCGAGGTACCAAAGGAGACTCGCTGGCCCGCATCCGTGAGATCCGGCTGGATGCCTTTGTACGCCGCTAGGAGGGCGGGGATGTCTGTGAGGTCTTCTGGGAGGGCAGGCTGCCCGGCGCGTGGGTGCATGACGTGCTCCTTTGTTGTGGGTTATGTCTCCAGACTGCCCTAGTTTGCGGCGGGTGTCGCGGGCACTCTCCCCCAAATGCGTGCGTTGATGTGGTGTTGTTTTCTCGACGCCAACCACCTCCCCTTTTCCACCCCCTTCACCGAGAAACCACGGGGAAGTTGTCCAAATAAGTTCTCGAGGTGAGATTTTCCTAGTACGTTTTTCCCATGACTGACGTTTCATTTGCTGAAAGCCTCAATGAGAAGCTCAGCGCTATCGACTCGATTGTGTGGGGTCCGTTCCTACTCATTCCGCTGTTGCTGGGCACCGGGCTGTTCCTCACTATTCGCTTGGCCGGTATCCAATTCCGCTATCTCGCGGTTGCTCTTCGCCACGGTCTGATCGACCGCAACGACGACGGCGGCGAGGGTGACATCTCCCAGTACCAGGCTCTGACCACCGCTCTCGCTGCCACCGTGGGTGTGGGCAACATCGTGGGCGTGGCCACGGCGATTGGTGTGGGAGGACCGGGCGCTTTGTTCTGGATGTGGATCACGGGCCTGGCCGGCATGGCCTCGAAGTACAGCGAGGCATTCCTGGGTGTGCGCTTCCGCACCCGTGATTCCCGCGGCAATATCAATGGTGGTCCGCAGTACTACTTGGCCAACGGGCTGTCGAGCGGTTTCGGCAAGTTCCTCGCGTGGTTCTTCACCATCGCAGCCATCATCGCCTCCTTCGGCATCGGCAACCTCACGCAGGCCAACGCCGTGTCTGCTGGCCTGCATGACACGTTCAACATCGAGCCGTGGATCAGTGGCGTGGTGATGTTCGTGTTCGTGGGTGCAGTTCTGCTGGGTGGCGTGCAGGCCATCGGGCGCGTGACCAGTGCTTTCGTGCCGCTGATGATCATCATCTACTTGATCGGTGGATTCATCGTCCTAGGTATCCACGTCTCCAAGATCCCCTCCGCACTGGGTTTGATCTTCAGCGATGCTTTTAGCGGTACCGCTGCAGTGGGTGGCTTCTTGGGCTCCGGCATCATCATGGCGCTGCAGATGGGCGTGGCTCGCGGCATCTTCTCCAATGAGTCCGGCATGGGTTCGGCGGCTATTGCGGCTGCTGCGGCAAAGACCACGCACCCGGTCCGCCAGGGACTGGTGTCCATGACTCAGACCTTCATCGACACGATCATCGTGGTCAGCATGACTGGTCTGGTGATCGTGACCACGGGCGCGTGGGAAGAAGGCAAGGAAGCTGCGGGGACGATGACCGCCACGGCGTTTAGCACTGGCATCGGCAGCCAATGGGGCGGAACAATCGTCTCCGTATCCGTGGTGTTTTTCGCCTTCTCCACCATCTTGGGTTGGTCCTACTACGGTGAGCGCAACGCGGAGCGTGCGTTTGGCGCGTGGGCTTCGCTTCCTTACCGCATGATCTTTACCTGCGTGGTGTTCGTGGGCGCCACAACCGAGCTGGAGCTGGCGTGGACTTTCGCGGACTTGGCTAACGGCCTGATGGCGCTACCAAACTTGATTGGCCTGATCCTGCTATCCGGCCTGGTGGTTCGCGAGACCAAGGCTTACCTAGCGTTTGACCCGAAGCTGCGGGCGCGCCCGGATGACGTTCACCAGTTCCTGGTGGAAACCAAGAACCCGTGGCGTACGTAGGCTTTGCTCCTGAGCTGAGCAAGTGGCAGCACCAAAACAAAAATGAAGGGCATCGCACAGTGTGTGCGGTGCCCTTTATTTAGGGTTGCTGAGGATTACTCAGCAGCAGGAACGTCACCGGTGGTCTCGGTAGGAACCTCGGCCGGATCCGCTCATGGCACAGTTGCACCACATCATTCGCCCCACTTTGCTCTACTCTGAACTTTATGGGCGATGCAGTTTCCTCTGACACTTACACTCCAAAACAGCGCACGCGTTACCGCCAGCGCCTGATGGGAGACCTCGAGGTTTTCGATCGCCTCTTGCAGACCGCGGATTTTATCGATGAAGGCACCATCGGCTTGGAACTGGAGCTCAACCTCGTCGATGAGCAGATGCAGCCGAGCCGCAGTGGCGAGGCTGTTCTTGCCGAGCTGTCCGACGAGTACCAATCGGAGATCGGCTCATTCAATGTCGAGCTCAACCTCCCTCCACACACCATCAACGGCACTGGTCTCAGCCAGTTGCAGGAGGAATTAACCGCGCGGTTGGGCGCGGTCAAGGAGGCCGCAAGCAAGGCCGACGCAAGCGTCGCGATGATCGGCACTCTCCCCTCGTTGACCACGGAATTTCTCACTGACCCTGCGTGGATGACTCGCGAGAACCGCTACCGAGCACTGAGCAACTCCGTGATCGAGGCACGCGGCGAGCTGGTGCGGATCGACATTTCGCGAGACGAGCACTACGGCCACGAGTTCGAAGACATCGCTCCGGAATCCGCCTGCACGTCGATGCAGTTGCACTTGCAGGTGGCGCCGAACCGGTTTGCGGATGCATGGAATGCGTCCCAGGCCATCGCCGGCATTCAGGTGGCAGCCAGTGCCAACTCTCCCCTGTTCGCTGGTCACCAACTGTGGCACGAGTCCCGCGTTCCGCTGTTCTATCAAGCCATCGATACCCGCACGAATGAGCTGGTGAACCAAGGTGTGCGCCCTCGCGTGTGGTTCGGCGAACGCTGGATCACCAGCGTGTTCGACTTGTTTGAGGAAAACGTCCGCTACTTCTCACCGCTGTTGCCGGAGGATCGCTCGGATGCGGGCACGCCGATTCTGGACGGCGAGAACCCGGCGTTGCACTACCTGAACCTGCAGAACGGCACGGTGTGGCGTTGGAACCGTCCGATCTACGATCCGGGCACGGATCAGCCACACATTCGTATCGAAAACCGTCTGCTGCCCGCGGGCCCCACCCCGGCGGACATCGTTGCGGATGCTGCTTTCTATTACGGACTGGTGAAGTACTTGGGCAACCAGGCTCGGCCTGTGTGGTCCCGCCTGCCGTTTACTGATGCTCACGATAACTTCAACGCGGGAGCCCGTGATGGTCTGAACGCGGAGATGGTGTGGCCCACCCTGGGACGCATTCCGGTGACCAAGCTGATTTCTGAGTACCTGCTGGATCAGGCCCGTCAGGGATTGGAGGCGCTGAATGTGGATGCGGAGCTGATCGACAAGTACCTGGGCATCATCGAAGGGCGCATGCGCAATCATCAGAACGGCGCGTCTTGGCAGGTCGCGGCACTGCGCCAGGCTGGCGGAGAGATGACAGCTCCCGACTCCCCGGAGCGACGCGAAGCTATCGCCAAGGTTCTACGGCGCTACCTCGAGCTGCAGGAAACGGGCGAGCCTGTGCACACCTGGCCCACGACGATGCAGTAATCCTGGCCTCACTCGCTTATCCGGCGCAAGGGTTGCGTCGAATCAACGGACCCGAAACCCACGTGCGTCCGGCTGCCCCCACCAAGCACTCATCAACGAAAAAAGAACCCCTCACTTGCATAAACAAGTGAGGGGAACTTTTCTTTCTGTGGAGCCGCCGGGAATTGAACCCGGGTCCTTCGCGACCTCGCCAGGGCTTCTCCGTGCGCAGTTCGCAGTTATCTCTACTCGGCCCTCCGGATCTTGCGAACCAGTCCGGATGATGAGCCCAGTTGCTCTAAGGAGTCCCGCACGGCCCGAGCAACCCGGCCGTGCAGCAAGTCTCTTTAGTCGATGCCGGTTGCTAGGTCAGAGACAAACCTAGGCCGACAGACACGCGGTCGCTGCTTAGGCAGCGAGGGCGTAGTCGCGCTGAGTGTTCTCGGCGCTTATAGGGTTGCGTCGACGCTTACGGTGGTCGATCGCCTTCACCGGCACGCTTCCCCTGGCTCAATGCACGAAGTCGAAACCAAATCGACCCCTTGTGCAATCCCTGCTGTGGGAACGTGTTCATCCAGCAGGAAGGTTCAGGTTACTCTTTTTCTTTTCTCGACGCCACTTCCCCCTCACCAGCTAATTCTTCCTGCACGCCTGTGGTCGGTGCTTGGGTTTCCATGTGCTGAATCCGAGCGTGCATGGCTGTGGCGAGCCGCTGTCGTTCTGTTTTCAGCTTGGCTTCTCGGGACTTCTTTCCGCGCTTCACAGAGGAGATGCCGAAGAGGATGCCAAGGACAATTGGAATCCAGACTTTGGGATATTCGAGTGCCAACTCCACGATCCACGGCAAGTCCCAGTGTGGAAGTTGCCAGTCTGGCCAGGGAATACTCGGCAAGTTGATGTGTGGCCAGGGGATATCGATGTGAGGCCAGTTGATGTGCGGCCAGGGGATGTTGATATCCCAATCGGGGATGAACTGCGCGAGCCAGCGGATGATGGGCTCGATGATCTTTCCCAGTAGGGGCAGGACAACCAGGGCAAAGATGGCCCATCCGGATTTCCCCAACCCGGTGAGCAGCGGATAGAACCAGCGCTTGAACGGGCTTTCTTCCATCGCTTGGAGGCGTTGGGCGCCTTTCGAGCCCGGCGGGGCATTCATCTCCAGGGTCACACCGCCCGCTTCAATGGTGGCCAGGCGCAGGAACGAGTTCGTCACTCCGGGTTCGAGCTTCAGATACGGTTTCGCCACGGCGAGCTCGCGGTGGAATCCACGTGCTCCCTCGTCGCCCTTCTTGAAGCGCTTGTTCCCGTCTTCGTCTTCCTTCTGGGAGAGGTCGAGCTTGACCTCCTTGAGCGAATCTTGGCGTGCGATGACCTGGTCATTGACCTTCACCAGGTAGGGGTGGTCCTCCATCGCCTCGCTCACCGTGAGCAGTATTTTCCCGATGATGGTGGGCTTCTCTGCGTTCTTCGCCTTGAGCTTCTCTAGGTCACTCGCCCGATCCGACGCGCTCACGTTTGACGATGCTGCTTCCGTCTCCTGTTCAACATCCGCCCCGTCATCGAAATCTTCGGCAAGCTTTCCCACCGTGCTCTGAGGAAAATCCGGATCCACTTCGCGCAGCTCAGCGAATGTGCCAACGAATACCTCGACCAAACCCACCTTGGCGTGCTGGGCACTCCAGCGCTCCATGAACCAGACCTCCCGCATCGCTGAAATTGAGCCACATGAAACTGCCACCGCGCAGACCGCGCGTCAGAATTGCACGCTAGCAGTAGTGGTGCTGCGGGGGAATGATCCCAAAGTCTGAATTCGGTAAAGCGTGCTTAAGCGTTAATGCCCTTGATGCGACGCCCCAGCTCGCGGGTCACTTCGCGCTCTTCCGTGCGACGCTTGATGTCCTGGCGCTTGTCGTAATCCTGCTTGCCTCGGGCAAGCGCCAGTTCCACCTTCAACTTGCCGTTGACGAAGTACAGCTGCAGCGGAACCAACGTGGAGTTGCCGTCGCGTACCTTACCCATAAGGGAATCGATCTCCCCGCGGTGCAGCAACAGCTTGCGGACTCGTCGCGGCGAGTGGTTGGTCCAGTGGCCCATGGTGTACTCCGGAATGTGCAAACCACGCAGCCAGACTTCACCTTCATCGATGGTGGCGTAGGCGTCGACCAAACTCGCCTTGCCCTCCCGCAGGGCCTTGACCTCAGTTCCCACTAGAACCACACCACACTCGAAGGTGTCGATGATGGAGTACTCGTGGCGTGCCTTGCGATTAGTGGCAACGACTAATGGGCCGGGTCCCTTACCGGAGCCGTCCTTGCCCTTATTCTTGGACTTTGCCTTCGATTTACCGGAATCAACCGGTGCTGCCTTTTTCGCCATGATTCAAGGAATCCTAGCATCTACCTGCGGGGGGATCGAAAATGCTCGTCACTGCGCGAACTGCACACAGCAGAACTAAGCGATGAAGAGCTCAGCGCTTAGTTCTTCACGTACCAACGTAAGGTCACCTGCGCAGTTACCGCGGCAACCAGAACGCCAACGATCACCATGAACGGTGCTGCCAGCCAGATATCGGCCGTGGTGATGCGAGCGATGAGGTTGGCGTCGTACAACGAACGCAGCGCGTTATCTGCCACCAGGAACTTGCCAGCGAACATGCCTCCCAAGGCCAGTAGCGCACCGATGACGGCGGCGACCACTGCCTCCAAAACGAACGGTGCCTGGGTGTACCAGCGCGAAGCGCCCACCATACGCATGATGGAGATCTCGTTGCGGCGGCTAAACGCGGTGATCTGGACCATGTTCACAATCAGGAACACGGCAGCCACGGCCTGGATCGCTGCCACCAGGAACGCGGCGTTACGGATCGCGTCCAGGTTGTTCGTCGCGGCGCGCAGGTCATCGCCCTGGTCCACCACGTTCAGCACACCCGGTGCATCACGGATGCCGTCGATTGCCTCGTCTTCGGTGGGATCTTCCAAGTGCACGTGCAACGCGGCCGGGAAGGCATCCTTGCTGGTCTGCTCCACCAAGCGCGGGTCAGAATCCCTGAAAAGATCCACGAAGCGGTCATAGGACTGCTGCTTGTTGCGGTAGTTCACGGACTTAACCGTGTCATCGGACTGCAGCTTATTCAGCAGCTCTGCACACTTTGGCGAGGAGCAATCCTGGTCTTGTGCAGAGATGGAATCATCCAGCTGCACCATGACCTCGATGCGGTCGATGTAGATGTCCTTGGTGCGCTCGGTCATCTGCGTGAGCAGCAGGCCGGTGGTTAGCAGCGCCAGGGAAATTGCGGTGGTGATGATCATCGCGATGGTCATCGTGGCGTTTCGACGCAAACCTGTGAAGGCTTCACGGATAACAAAATTTGATCGCATAATTAACGCCCCACTCCGTACAGGCCGCGCGCATCGTCGCGGATGACTCGGCCCTTAGACAGCTCGATGACACGCTTACGCATGGAGTCCACGGCGACGTTATCGTGCGTGGACATCACCACGGTGGTGCCGTTTTGGTTGATGCGGTTGAGCAGGAGCATGATCTCCGAGCTCGTGTCCGGATCCAGGTTGCCGGTGGGCTCATCGGCCAACAGCACCAGCGGGCGGTTCACGGAGGCGCGGGCGATGGCCACGCGCTGCTGTTCACCACCGGACAGCTCGTGCGGGAAGCGGCGCTCCTTGCCTTCCAGACCCACGGTCTTGAGCGCTTCCGGCACTAGGCGCTCGATCTCTGAGCGCTTCTTGCCGATCACCTCGAGGGCGAAGGCGACATTATCGAAGACGTTCTTCTTGGGCAGCAGGCGGAAATCTTGAAAGACGTACCCGATGCGCTGCCGCAGCTTGGGCACCTCGCGTCCGCGCAGCTTGTTGACATGAAAGTCAGCCACGTGAAGATCTCCGGAATCTAGTGATTCTTCGCGGAGCATCAGTTGCAGAAACGTGGACTTACCGGAACCGGACGGGCCGATGAGAAAGACGAACTCTCCCTTATCGATATCTACGGAGACACCGTCCAGCGCCGGACGAGTGGACGTCCGATAGCTCTTGGATACTTTGTCGAATGTGATCACAACCCGTCAGTGTAGCCACAATAGTGTGACTATTGTAACCAATGTGACTCACGTTGCACTTGGTGCATTTCGCGATCAGTGCACATAAATGCATTCCGGTGTGGTTCAATGAGCCACATCACATGACGCCTCGAGGAACTACAGGACACGAACAGACATGAGTAGCTCGGCATCTACAGATCCAGACACCGCCACCGGCATGGCGTCGAAAAAACACGCAGCCAACAACAAGGCCAAGAGCAAGACCCCCAAAAAGGCCGGCCAGAATAACCAGGAAAACGCATCCGGTTTCCTGGGCTTCGTTGAAAAGTTGGGCAACAAGCTGCCGGATCCCTTCTGGCTGTTCGTGATCATTGGCGGACTCGTAGCCGTGACCTCGTGGATCGGCACCCTGTTCAACATGCAGGCCACCGACCCAGCCACGGGCGACCCGATCCTGGTGAAGTCCCTGCTTTCCACCGAGGGCATCAGCATGATGGTCGGCGATGCAGTGGAGAACTTCGTAACGTTCCCCGCATTGGGCCTGATCATCGTGGTCATGCTGGGTGTGGCCGTGGCCGAACAAACCGGCCTCATCAGCGCGGTGATCCGCGCCATGGTGGCCAAGGTCGGCCCGCGTACCCTCACGTTCGCCGTCGCCCTCGCAGGTGTAACAGGTTCTGTTGCCTCCGACGCCGTGTACGTGATTCTCATCCCGCTTGGAGCCATGTCTTTCCGCGCGATGGGACGCTCGCCCATCGTGGGAGCCATGGTGGCTTTTGCCGCATCCTCGGCAGGCTTCAACTCTTCGCTGGTGCTCAACATCACTGATGTTCTCCTGGCAGGAATCTCCTCCACGGCGGCGGGCATCGTTGAGCCGGACTACGAGGTTTCCCCGCTGGCCAATTACTTCTTCGTCTTCTTCTCCGCGATCGTGCTAGCCCTGATCATCACCGCGGTCACCGAGCTATACATGAACAAGAAGGCTCACGAGCTGGTCAACCACGATGAGATCAACTACGAAGAGCTCAGCTTTGACCGTGCGGCCGGCGCGAACAACTCCGAAGACGATGACCTGTTCGACACGGCAGAGAACAGTTCCGACGGCGCGGAATCTGACAAGCAACAATCCAAGGAACAGAGCGACGAAGAGCTCGAAGAGAGCCTGAAGCTTAGCCCCCGCGAGGTTAAGGCGCTGGTATGGACGGGCATTGCATCCATCGTCATGCTCGCAGCCTACTTCGCGCTACTGTTCTTCAGTGGCTCCCCTCTGCAGGGACCAGGTGGCGAGGTCATGGAATCGCCACTGATCAAGGACGTAGCCGTACCGATCACCCTGGCATTCTTCTTCCTTGGACTGGTCTACGGCGTAATTGCCGGAACCATCAATTCCCCAGGCGATATTCCGGAGTTCATGGCTCGAGGACTAAAGACCTTGCTGCCAATGATGGTCTTGTTCTTCGCAGTTTCCCAGTTCCTCGCATGGTTCCAGTGGTCCAACCTGGGCAACTGGACTGCGATCCGCGGCGCCGAGCTGCTGCAGCGCTGGGACCTCCCACCACTGGTGATGTTCGGCGCCTTTGTTCTGCTGGTGGCCGTGGTGAACCTGTTCATCACCTCCGGTTCGGCACAGTGGGCGCTGATGGCACCCGTGGTGGTGCCGATGTTCATGTACGTCAACGTGTCCCCAGAAGTCACCCAGATGCTGTTCCGCATCGGCGATTCGCCGTCCAACATCATCACTCCGATGAGCCCGTACTTTGCTCTGGCGTTGACGTTCTTGCAGCGCTACTACAGCAAGTCCGGCATCGGCACACTAATGTCACTGGCCATTCCTTACTCCGTGGCCATGCTCGTGGGTTGGTTCCTGTTCTTCTGCCTGTGGTGGTTCACCGGCCTACCGTTGGGTCCAGGAACGCCGATGGATTACACGCTGCCGCAGTAGACAGGCATCGAATCTATTGGCCGCATGGCGGAAAACGCACATTCTAGCGGCTTAGCCTTGAAGGAATTTGCAGAAAATGTAAAACTTTCTGCCCGGATCTCAGGTGATATGTAGGCTGGCCACATATGCCACGCTGCCACTTTGGCAGACACAGCCCACCACCCACCAGGAGCGCTAGATGAGCAATGCACCCCGCACCGCACGCTGTGCGCGGGGTGCATTGCTGTCTCCAGATGCTGGCACCATTAACCCCCTCCCGCACCACTCGGCCTACTGGCCAATAACCATCGACATCGCGGGTGCTCACCACTTCGTTCGCCTCGACGGTGACCGCCCGCCCGTCGGCTAACGCAGCTCACTAACCACTCTTCGGGTTCACTCACCCGTACTTCACCAACAAAACAATCCGCATTGAGCACTCCCCTGCGACCCAGCGGAGCTTTCTCAAGCACCGAAAAAGAATGTGAGGACAGACCTTGTCTGCTTCAGAGAACAATTCACACACGGTTGCCACCGACCGTTCCGTGCCTACCGAAACGTTGGATCCACACACTGACCGCCTCTCGAAGGATGTCGAAGCGTCCGTAGGTGCGGCGATTCGTCGCGCTGAAAAGTGGCTGGAGGTGGAGGAAACTTCCAAGTCCACCCAGCAGCTGGCAGACATGGTTCACGATCCGAACGGCGTGGAGTTCACCTTCGCATTCGTCGACCGCGTGGCTCGCCCAGAAGACAACAAGGTCGCAGCACACGAGTTCGCCAAGATCGCCAGCCCACTGAACAAGAAGTCAGAGACCCCAGGCTTCATGGGTCTACTGGATACTTTCCTCGTCTCGGCCGGTTCCATCGCCGCTCCCCTGCTGCCCAACGTCGTCATGCCCATCGCCCGCACCTACCTCCGACAAACAGTGGGTCACTTGGTGCTCGATGCCGAATCTCAGGCGCTCGACGACATGCTGGACAAGGCCAAGGAAGATGGCTTCACCCTTAACCTGAACCTGCTGGGCGAGGCCGTGCTGGGCGAGGCCGAGGCGCAGAGTCGCCTCGATGACATTCTGGATCTACTGAAGAACCCCAAGGTGGACTACGTCTCCGTCAAGGCGTCCGCCGTGGTCTCTCAGCTCAACCACTGGGATATCGATGGCTCCACCGAGCGCCTGAAGGATCGCCTGCGCCCGCTGTACCGCCAAGCGCTGAACCGCAACCCGCACCCCTTCATCAACATGGACATGGAGGAGTACAAGGATCTCGAGCTCACGCTGAAGCTGTTCACCGAACTGCTGGGCGAGGAAGAATTCCTCGAGCTGGAGGCCGGCATCGTGTTACAGGCTTACCTGCCAGACACCTTGGGTGCCCTGCAGCACTTGGCCGAGTTCGCCAAGGAGCGCGTTGCTCGCGGTGGCGCGCCCATCAAGGTCCGCCTGGTCAAGGGCGCCAACCTGTCCATGGAGCGCGTGGACGCAGAGGTGCACGACTGGCCGCAGGCTCCTTACCTCACCAAGGCCGAGGTGGATGCCAACTACGTCCGCCTCATGGACTGGGTGTTGCGCCCCGAGCATGCAGATAGCCTGCGCATCGGTGTGGCCAGCCACAACCTCTACGACGTGGGGTTGGCTCACGAACTGTCTGTCGCTCGCGGTGTGGAATCACAACTAGACATCGAAATGCTCCAGGGCATGGCTCCCGCGCAGGCTGCTGCCGTGCGCGAGGTCACCGGCCAGGTCATCCTGTACACCCCCGTGGTGAAGAAGGAGAATTTCGACGTGGCCGTGAGCTACCTGGTCCGCCGACTCGAGGAGAACGGCGCCAAGCAGAACTTCCTCTACGCCCTGTTCAGCGACGATAGTTCTGATTCGGATACACCGGGCATGTCCCCCATGGAGTCCCAGGAAATGCGTTTCCGCAATTCCGTGCGCGACCGTTGGGATACGTTTGCAGGTCGGCGTCGGCAACAAAACCGCCTTGAGGAAGAAGAACAGAAACTCGGCTGCCGTAGCGGGGCCACCGAAGGCAACTTCGTCAACGAGCCGGACACCGACCCAACGTTGCCGGCCAACCGCGCGTGGGCGCGCCAGATCGTGGACCCCTCCTCCGACCCCGGCGAGCCAACGTCTCGTTTGGTCACCGATCCTTCGGAGATCGACGCCATAGTCGAGCGGACCAAGCAAGCCGGCGAATCCTGGTCTCAGAAGACCGGGCACGAACGCGCTGAACTACTGGACAAGGTGGGAGACGCCCTGGCCAACAACCGTTCCCGCCTGATCTCGGCGGCCGTATTCGAGGCCGGTAAGACCATCGCCGAGACTGATCCCGAGGTCAGCGAGGCCATCGACTTCGCACGCTACTACGCCGAGTGCGCCCGCGAATTGGATCGTCAGCGCAGCAGCATGTTCACGCCATACAAGACCGTGGTTGTGACCCCACCGTGGAACTTCCCCATCGCTATTCCCGTGGGCGGTTGCCTGGCTGCACTGGCAGCAGGCGGCTGTGTGATCCTTAAGCCTGCACCTGAGGTGCTGCGCATCGCTGAGGTCTTCGTGGATGTCATGCGCGAAGCGGGAGTCACCGAAGATCAGTTGCAGCTGGTCAACGCGGACGAGGCAGATGCAGGCCAGCGCCTGATCAGCCACCCTGAGGTGGAATCCGTGATCCTCACCGGCGCTTCCGAAACCGCGAAGTTGTTCCGCGGATGGAAGCCAGAGATGGTCATCAACGCAGAGACCTCCGGCAAGAACGCCATCATCGTGACCCCGGCGGCGGATCCTGACTTGGCCGTGGCGGACATTTACAAGTCCGCGTACGGTCACGCGGGCCAGAAGTGCTCCGCGGCATCATTGATCATCACCGTGGGTTCCATCGGAGAGTCCAAGCGCTTCGTCGGCCAGCTGGTGGACGCTGTGAAGTCCATCAAGGTGGGACCGGGCTACGACATATCCACCTGGATGAACGGCGTGATCGCCGAGCCAGGTGAAAAACTGATGCGCGGACTTACCAAGCTGGAAAAGGGCGAAAAGTGGCTGGTCAAGCCGGAAAAGCTCAACGATGAAGGCACCCTGTGGTCCCCTGGCCTGCGCGATAACGTCAAGCCCGGCAGCTGGTTCCACACCCACGAGTGCTTCGGCCCTGTGGCTGGCATCATGCACGCCGAAACCCTGGAACAAGCCATTGAGTGGCAGAACTCCACGGGCTTCGGCCTAACCGGCGGCATCCACACCATCGACGTGGACGAGACCGCCCTATGGCGCGAGAAGGTCGAGGTGGGCAACGCATACGTGGAGCGCGGCATCACCGGCGCTATCGTTCGCCGCCAGTCCTTCGGCGGTTGGAAGAACTCCAGCATCGGCAATGGTGCCAAGGCTGGCGGTCCAAACTACGTCTCCCAGCAGGGTCGATGGACCGAGGGCGATCTCAATCAGCTGGTCTCCGCATCACTGCCTACCCACATCACGCAGATGCTCCGGGAGATCTTGGGCTTGGGCTCCCCTGCGCTGTCCAGGGCAGATCACGCATGGCTACGCCAGGCGGCGGAATCCGATGCTTACGCCATGCAGACCGAGTTCGGCGTGGAACATGATAAGACGGCGCTGATCGTGGAATCCAACGTGTTCCGCTACAAGCCATTGCTGGAGCCACTCCGTGTTCGAGTGCACGCCGATGCCAACCCTCGCGACATCCTGCGCTTGCGCTTGGGTGCCGCGGCCACCGGCACGGACCTGGACATTTCCGCTGATCACGACGTGTCCACCGATTTCGGCGAGCTGGGACAGAGCATGCGCATCATCAGCGATTCCGACTTCGCTGAAGAGATTTCTACCGCCCAGTCCGTCCGCGTGCGAGTGGTGGGCTCGGCACCGGACGAGCTCTACGAAGCCGCCGCTGATTCCGGCAGCGTGATCCTGGATCAGGACATTCTGGCTGAAGGACGCCGTGAGTTGCTGCCCATGCTCCTCGAGCAGGCGGTCTCCACCACCGAGCACCGCTTCGGCTACATCCACGGCCTAACCCCTTAAGGTTCGCACAATTTAGGCCGCGAAAAGGCCCTCGGTAAGGCACAACGCGTGTCTTACCGAGGGCCTTTGTGCGCGCTAGCTGGATCGCCTGCCAACTCGCTCGTCCAATGCTGACAGAGACCGCAGTCGCTTAGCCTTCCTTGGAAACCTAGACGTTGAAACCCCCAGTCGATGCCGAAACTGTCCTTGGGGGCCAAGAGTTCAAAAACTTCGTAACGCTTATGCTCGCTTAAGCTTCAACGACTCTACTAAAATTCCGTTCCGCCAAATTTGCTAAACGCTTTCGTCGGCGAATGGGTAGTCCGTGTAGCCCACTTCCCCACCGCCATAGAAGGTCTCCGCGTTCGGTTCATTAAGCTCCAGGCCGTCCTTCCATCGGCGCACCAAATCCGGGTTGGCGATTAGCTGACGACCCACGGATACGGCATCGGCGCGGCCGCTGTCCATCAGCTTCTCCGCCCCATCCAAGTCCGTAATTGTGCCAAAGCCAGTGTTCAATAGAGTCTTGGTAGTTCCGTTGGAGCGGATAGCTTCCACCATCTTCCCGATTAGCTCACCGCTCGTCGAATCCTTGTGCAGAACAGAGACATATGCGAGGTTCAGCTTAGCCAGGTTATTCAGCAGAGCTAGGTAAGTCTCTCGCGTGACCTCAGGATCCGTCTCCAGCACGCCTTGCACGTTGTGCTCGGGAGAAAATCGCACGCCCACTCGGTCTGCGCCAATCTCCTCGGCAACAGCGCGAATCACCATTTCCGGCAGCTTAATTCGATTGTCAACGCTGCCACCAAACTCGTCCGTGCGGTGGTTGGAACCAGGCGAGAGGAACTCGTGCAACAAGTAACCGTTGGCTCCGTGGATTTCCACACCATCAATGCCAGCATCCACCGCGCGGCGTGCAGCGGCCCGGAACTCTTCGACGATACGAGGGATCTCTTCCGTCTCCAACGCACGTGGAACTGGCGCTTCGGCCTTCCCTTCGAAAGTGTGCACAGCCGACCCACTAGCCAGCGCGCTGGGAGCCTCTGGCTGCTTGCCTCCCAGCAAGTCAGGATGGGACATCCGACCACCATGCATAATCTGCATGAAAATCAGACCGTTGTTGTGGTGCACCTGCTCGGCAACCCTCTGCCAGCCATCCTGCTGCTCTTGAGTTTCGATTCCTGCTTGGCCAGGGAATGCGCGAGAACTCACCGCAGGAAACGTACCCTCGGTGACGACCAAACCTGCAGAAGCTCTCTGTGAGTAGTACTCCACGTGCAAATCGTTGGGAATCCCGGACCGCCCGGCGCGCTGACGCGTCAGCGCAGCCATGGTCACGCGGTTATGCAGCTGATAACGGCCAAGTTCCAACGGCTGAAATAGCGCGGCTGACGATCGAGACATAGTTCCTCCTGCAGTGAAATAAGTTTTCTTGAGGTCCGGTACAGGACCACGTGCAAGGTTCAAGGCACCAGGCACGCAGATTATTCCGCGCAGCAACAAAAGCTACCACGACCAGCTAGGATCCCTGCTGCTCCGCCATCCGCCAGCGGATACCAGCCTCGAGGAAACCGTCCAGATCGCCATCGAGCACCTTAGATGGGTCGTTGACCTCAAAGTTCGTCCGCAAATCCTTGACCATCTGGTACGGGTGCAGCACGTAAGAACGCATTTGATTACCCCAAGAGTTGGAGCCGTCGCCCTTAAGCGCGTCCATCTCCGCACGCTCCTCCAGACGCTTACGCTCCAGCAGCTTGGCCTGCAGAACGCGCATAGCAGAGGCCTTGTTTTGAATCTGCGACTTCTCGTTCTGGCACGTCACCACGATGCCGGTGGGAGTGTGCGTCAGGCGCACCGCGGAATCGGTGGTGTTCACGGACTGTCCACCCGGGCCAGAAGATCGGTACACATCCACGCGGATATCGTTTTCATCGATGTCAATGTGGTCCGTCTGCTCCACCACGGGGAGGACTTCAACTTCTGCGAATGAAGTTTGGCGTCGACCTTGGTTGTCGAACGGACTGATACGGACCAGACGGTGTGTGCCCTGCTCCACCGACAACGTCCCGTACATGTACTCGTCATGCACCACCAAGGTTGCGGACTTGATGCCGGCTTCCTCGGCATAGGAAACGTCATACAGATCCACCTTGTGACCTGCCTTTTCCGCCCACCGCGTGTACATGCGCAGCAACATCTCGGCAAAGTCTGCCGCGTCCACACCACCCGCAGCGGAGCGAATGTTGACCACTGCCTCGCGCTGGTCGTACTCGCCGGAGAGCATGGTGGTGACCTCGAGCGACTCGATTTCCTTGCGCAGCTCGCCACGCTCCTCATCAGCCAGGACGATGGCCTCCTTGGCCTCCTCCGGCGAATCCGCGGACTCTTCCTCCGCCATGTCATACATCACCGGTAGATCTTCCAAGCGCTGGCGCAGCCCACGGACACGTTTGAGCTGGGCCTGCACGCGCGAGAGTTCGCTGGTCACGGTCTGCGCATAATCCGGGTCGTTCCACAGCGAGGGGTCTGCAGCCTGGTCCTCCAGCTCGCGCGCTCTATCCGCGAGGTCTTCGAGGTTCAGCACCTTCTCGATGGTGGTGAGGGTGCCGTCCAGTTCCTTCAGATCTGCAGTAACTTCCGGTTGCATAATGCGCAAGTCTACCTGCCAGCATGCACAATAGAATGCATGGCTCAACAATCCTCAACCTCTTCCCAGACTTCACCGAACTCCCCAATCCCCGAGGAGATGCTGGACGCGATCATCAAGACGTTCATCGTGGCCCACGTGGATGACGCGGACGAGCACCTCGCGCAGGCGCTGGTGTACAACGCAGGGCGACTGGCGTGGAGAATGCGCGAGTCCGGCCTCACTACGGAGCAAAAGACCAGCGTGTCTGACGTGGTTACTGCGGCTGATCATGCTGCGGAGAAGTTCATCAGTCAGGCCCTCACCGTGATTCGGCCTCGCGACGGCCTTCTCGGCGAAGAGGGAACCCGCAAACCTTCTGCGTCTGGACGGACCTGGGTGGTGGATCCGGTGGACGGCACGTACAACTTCTCTACTGGTTCGGACTACTGGTGCAGCGCGCTGGCTCTGGTGGAGGGCGAGCCGGAGGATCCGACCCGCGTGATCTTCGGCGCGGTGCACCGTCCGGCCATGGGCCAGACGTGGTTTGGGGGTCCAAACATTGCGACCACGGAGGATGGCAAGCCCGTGACGATCTCTGCGGTAACGCCGGAGGAAACCTGCTTGGCCACCTACCTGCACCCCACGGACCTGAAGCGCGAGGATGTCACCGCGGCGTGGACGGGCGTGACTCAGCAATTCGCTACGGTCCGCATGCTGGGCAGCGCCTCGGTGGACATGGCTGGGGTGGCTTCGGGTCGGCACGGCTGCTGGATGCAACGCAGCGTCGCCTCTTGGGATTGGCTGCCGGGCCGAGCGCTGATCGAGGGGGCCGGTGGCGCGTCTGTGCGAGTGGAGTCCGGCGGCACGCAGTGGTCCATTGCGGGTGCGAAGGACTGTGTGGAAGCGGTTCGTGCGAGCCTCACATAGGTAACATTTTTCACTGCTTTCACAGCGAAATGGGAAAATGCGCCGTTTTCCACTTCCCCTAGCCCGCGTTCGCGGGTTACACTTCGATGCATGACGGATTCCCAGTCCTCCCCCACCATCTCGCCTTATGCCGACGATCTCACGCTGGCTCTCGCCCTCGCCGATGCCGCTGACACCATCACCATGGCGAGGTTCGAAGCGACCGACCTCCAAGTGGAATCCAAGCCTGATCTCACGCCCGTCAGCGATGCCGATACCGCGGTGGAAAAAGAAATCCGGTCCATGCTCTCCACCCATCGCTCGGAGGACAGCGTTCTAGGGGAAGAATTTGGTGGCGACGTCACTCTGACCGGCCGTCAGTGGGTCATCGACCCTATCGATGGCACCAAGAACTTTGTTCGTGGCGTTCCCGTGTGGGCTACGTTGATCAGTCTGCTGGTAGACGGCAAGCCGGTTTTGGGCATGGTCAGCGCACCAGCCCTGTCCCGCCGCTGGTGGGCAGCTGAGGGCACCGGCGCATGGCGCAGCTTCGCTACTCCCGCGGTTCCCGTAGGCGGCCAGGTACCGTCTGCCGCACCTCGTCAGCTGTCAGTGTCCAAGGTGGGCAAGATCGAAGATGCTTCAGTGGCAATTAGCTCACTGTCCGGATGGGCAGACCGCGGCTTGCGCGAGCAGTTGCTCTCCCTAACTGACCGCGCGTGGCGCCTGCGCGGATACGGAGATTTCTGGTCTTACATGCTGGTAGCCGAAGGTGCAGTCGATATCGCTGCAGAGCCGGAAGTAAACCTGTGGGATTTGGCCGCACTGGCACCCATCGTCGAGGAAGCCGGCGGGCGCTTCACGGACATCACCGGCGTTGACGGACCACACGGCGGCTCAGCAATCGCAACAAACGGCCTCCTACATGAGGAGACCGTTTCTAAGCTGGCCGCTCAGTAGCCAATTGTTTGGACGCTAGTTTTACAGCTTCTGTGCAGCCCTCGCGATGGATTCCACCACGCCCTTTAGCTGCGCGTTTGCGCCTTCAGGAACCACGACCTTGCCATCGGAATCCAGGGCGGTAGCCAGATCGATTCCCACCTGGCTGCGCACGTCATGCATCTCAAAGTTGGAGACGATCTGTCGCCAGTGCTCCACCGCGCGAGCGCCCATCGTGAAGCCGTATCCCACGAAGCCTACGACCTTGCCGACCCACTCGGAACCCAGCAGGTCCACGGCATTCTTGAACGTTCCGGGGACGCTGTGGTTGTACTCGGGGGTGACGAACAGGAACGCATCGGAGGAATCAATCACCTGAGACCAACGGGCCACGCGCTCGTCGTCGTACTGCTTGTTCTGCGCCATAGGCACAACCTCCGAGGTGACCGGCGGGAGGTCAAAATCCTCGAGGTACTGGACATCCAGCTGCACATCGGTGAGCTCACTGGTGGCGAATTCTGCCTGTTCAGCGACCCATTCGCCGATCTGATGTCCAGCGCTGTTCCTGCGTACAGAACCGACGATAGCGGTGATCTTCATGCCTGTCCTTTCGTCACTCGCCACGTCCCACAGCGAGATATAGTTGATAAGTCAATTAAAAACCTTACCTGAAACGGTGGCTACTAGCCCTCCACGGAAATGTACTGAGTCTCGAGGTACTCCCCCAGCCCCTCGAATCCGCCTTCACGGCCAATACCAGAGCTTTTGACACCACCAAAGGGAGCGGCGGCGTCGGAAAGAAGACCACGATTGACCGCAACCATGCCGCACTCCATGGATTCCGCGAAGGACAAGGTCTCGGCGAGGTTCTCACCGCAGACGTAACCGGCCAAGCCAAATGGGGTGTCATTGGCCACGCGCAGTGCCTTGTCGGTGGTGCTGAAGGTCTGGATAGCGAAGACGGGACCGAAGATCTCCGTGTTGGCAATCTCCGAATCCGGAGAGACGTTCGTCAGCACTGTCGGTGGGAACCAGAAACCGTTCTGATCCAGCTCCGGGTGCGTTTCCGGGAACTTCTCCAGCGCTTCCACACCACCCAACTCAACCGTGGCGCCTTCTTGGACAGCGTTGGCGACCAGATCGCGAACCTTGTCGCGCTCCTTCTCGCTAACCATCGCGCCGACCTGTACGTCCTCTTGCGTGCCTGGGCCGATCTTCATCTCCTCGACCTTCTTGACCACGGCCGCGGTGAAATCCTTGGCCAGCGAGTCATGGACGATGAAGCGGTTGGCCGCGATGCACACCTGACCAGCGCCACGCATCTTCGCCGTCACGGCCGCGTCCACTGCCTTGTCTAGATCCGCGCTTTCTAGTGCTACGAACGGTGCGTTTCCTCCCAGTTCCAGGGACACGCGCATCGTCTTTTTCATTGCTTTCGCCGCCAACTCCTGGCCCACCTCAGTGGAGCCAGTGAATGTGAACTTACGTAGGCGATCGTCATCCAGGATGGCGGAGACATTGCTGGCAGATGAGGTGGGCAGGATCTGCACCACGCCTTCTGGAACTCCAGCCTCGCGCATGAGATTGCCCAGGTACAGGGCGGTTAGCGGAGTCATCTGCGCAGGCTTGACGATGGACACGCAGCCAGCGGCCAGCGCTGGAGCCACCTTGCGGGCGATCATCGCCAGCGGGAAGTTCCACGGGGTGATGGCGAGCACTGGGCCCACCGGCACGTGGTGCGTCACGACGCGGCTATCGCCCTTGGGAGCGGTGCGGTATTCACCGCTGATCGCCATGGCCTGCTGGGAGAACCAGCGGAAGAACTCTGCGCCGTAGGCCACCTCGCCGGTGGAATCAGGCAATGCGCGTCCGAGCTCCTTGGATTGCAGCAGCGCCAAGTCTTCGGTGTTGTCCGTGATGAGCTGGAAGATCTTGTAGAGAATCTCGCTGCGCTGCATGGGGGTGGACTTAGCCCATTCCTTTTGCGCATCTGCGGCGATATCCATCGCGCGACGGGCATCGTCTTCCGTGGCGCTCTGGATGTCCACGAACTCTGCGCCGGTGGCGGCATCCACCACGCTGAGCGTGTCCTTATTGCTTGCCGTGACGAATTCTCCGCCGAGGAAGAGACCGGTCGGTACCGTGATCTCGCGATCCGCTGCGGAAATGGTGGTGGTGAGTTGTTGATTAGTCATACGCCCCACTCTGCCACCGACTTCCCAACGTGTGCAGAATTATTTCACTAGCCTAGAGCGGAGAACATCCCTAGCCGCTTGACAACAATGCACAGGCGATCCGGGGACGAGGTCACAAAAACAGCCGACCCGTCCGTGGTGCGCCAGGAGGATAGACCGTGAACGTTCCAGTGAACTCCAGCTCAGTAACCAATACTCGAGACTGGGCTACTTTGGAAAAGCATGCCGCACAGCTCCGCGCCACCACGCTTCGTGAGCTCTTCGCTGATCAGCCGGGGCGCGCGGCGGATATGACCTACGATGTCGGCCCGCTGCGCGTCGATCTGTCCAAGAACCTCATCGACGATAACGCTCTGCGGACGCTGACTGATGTCGCCCGCGATATGGGCATCGAGGAATACCGCCAGGCACTGTTCAACGGCGAGCACGTCAATGTCACCGAGGATCGCGCTGCCTTGCACACGGCTTTACGCATCCCCGCCGAGCATGAGTTCAGCGTCGATGGGCAGGACATCGCCGCGGACGTGCACGACGTGCTGGGGCGCATGCGCGATATCGCCCGCTCCCTGCGCTCCGGCGCATGGCGCGGCATTAGCAACCACACCATCAAGAACGTGGTCAACATCGGCATCGGTGGCTCAGACCTGGGTCCATGCATGGCCGCCCGCGCACTGCGTCCGTACCTCACGGCAGGGATTATCCCGCACTTCATTTCCAACATTGACCCCAACGATGTCGCGGGCACCCTCGATGGACTCGACGCTGAATCGACGCTGTTTGTGGTGGCCTCCAAGTCCTTCACCACGTCTGAAACCCTGGCGAACGCTCACGCCGCTAAGCGTTGGTTGCTCAAGAAGCTGTCTCAGGAAGGCATCGCCACCGAGTCCGAGGAAGACATCCAGGCGATCACCGAGAAGCACTTCGTGGCTGTCTCCACCAACGAGGAGAAGGTGCGCGAGTTCGGCATCGATCCCCGCAACATGTTTGGCTTCTGGGACTGGGTTGGCGGACGTTACTCCGTGGACTCCGCCATCGGCCTATCCCTCATGGCGGCCATCGGCCCACAGGACTTCATGGAATTCTTGGAAGGCTTCCACGCGGTGGATGACCACTTCCGCACCGAGCCACTGGAAATGAACGTTCCCGTCATCATGGGTCTGCTGGGTGTTTGGTACACCAACTTCTTTGGCGCGCAATCGCACGCAGTGTTGCCATACAACCAAGATTTGCACCGCTTCCCTGCCTACTTGCAGCAGCTGACCATGGAATCCAATGGCAAGAGTGTTCGTCTCGACGGTAGCGAAGTGGATCTGAACACCGGTGAAATCTACTGGGGCGAGGCCGGCACCAACGGCCAGCACGCTTTCTTCCAGCTCCTGCACCAAGGAACGCACTTGATCCCCACGGATTTCATCGGCTTCATCAATAGCCACGATGATAAGAAGGCTGCTGATGGAGAGACCAGCATGCACGACATGCTGATGAGCAACTTCTTCGCGCAGACCCGCGTACTGGCCTTCGGCAAAACTGCCGAAGAGCTGCGCGAAGAGGGCGTGGATGAAAAGCTGATTCCGCATAAGGTCATGCCCGGCAACCGCCCATCCACCACGATCCTCGCGGAGAAGCTCCGTCCGCGTATCCTCGGCGCACTGATCGCTCTGTACGAGCACATCACGTTTGTCCAAGGCGTGGTGTGGGGCATCAACAGCTTCGACCAGTGGGGCGTAGAGCTGGGCAAGAAGCAGGCCAATGAACTGCTCGCCTCCGTGGAAGGTAAGGAAAGCAGCGATGCCGGGGATTCCTCCACAGATGCATTGATCACCTACTACCGCAGCCTGCGGGAGAAGTAGGCAGCTGGGCCGGAGGCGCTGACTGGGAGAAGGTTGGCGTCGGGAAAAAACAACAAATCCCGGTTGCTTCCAGAAACGAGGAAGCAACCGGGATTTTCCCATCACGAACCCACCAGGACCCATGAAGGAGAGAATCAAAACAGGCCAGCGTTCGGGCGGCCGCCGTCAGTCAGGGTGACATCGCGGGAATCGACGTTCTGATCATTATGCGTGGAGGTATCAGCCTCTGGGCGTCCCACCTGAGTGACCTTGATGTAGTTGACCAAACGGCCACGGTCAGTCTTGCCATCACCGAAGTTCAAGTTGGCGATGAGCTTGCCGTCGCCCTCACGGATGGGGTTAGACAGGGTGGTCTCAAAGGTACGGGTGGAGGTCGCGCGGTCAAAGCCGAGGTCGCGGGTGTACGCGCCATTGAACCAACCTGGGGTGATCAGGCGATCCACGCCCTTAGGTCCCTCAGCGGTCTTGACCTCAATACGGAAAGTGGTCAGAGGGAATTCCTGGTAGTAGGTGGTGTTGCCCACATTGGTCGCGGAGATGGACACGAGACCTGCATAGCCGGGAACCTTACCTGCTGCCACGCGGATCTCAGGCTTGAGATCGAGGACGTCCTTGCCCTGGGTTTCATTTCCCTGGGTTTCATCGGCCTGAGCTGGAGTTTCCGCGGTAGGAGCGGCGATAGCTGGAGCAGCGGTGAAGACGGTTGCGCCCAGCAGAGTTGCTGCCAAGCCGCTGCGGAACGAGATCTTGCGAAGAGTCATGATGATCTTTCCTTCTGTTGCGAGTTACTTGTTGGAATCAGCTGGGTTGTCGTACAAGCGAACCTGAACTTCGTTCTTCACTGGGTTCAGTGCAGACCAGAAGGTCGAGGTGGACCAGGTTCCGTTGGACTTGCAGTACTGCTGGGTACCGGTCATGTGGATGGTGCGGAAGCAAAATAACGTTCATTCCACCGCGAAATTTTACTCCGGTCCGTACCTCAAAGCGCCCGTCATGCTTCTTTAAACCTGTGAATGGCTCACAGAAAAACTCCAGCTCGTTCAACGCTGGAGGTACGCGGCGTTTCGGCCGCCTACCCCAGCTCCAACTCTTGGCAGTTCGGGCACCACCAGATGATCCGCTCCAGCTCGCCGCCATCAACATCCGGATCACCGCCTGCAAAGCGGCCGCCCAGCGAGGACTTCTCGATCGCCTCCCCGCACCTGCGGCACGCTTTGCTGGCCCGCCCGAAGACGTAGTTGCCCATTCCTGGCCGCTTATCGCCAGTGAATATGCGGTGGGTCTCTAAGCGGTTTTCCCACATCACGCGCCGCGACAGATCAATTGCCTTCTCCACGCCCCGGGCACCCACCTGCCCCACGGGCACAGCCGGGTGCCAGCCCAACAGGAACATGATCTCCGCACGGTACTCGTTGCCAATTCCAGCCACGTTCTTCTGATCCAGCAACGCCGCCCCGAGGCTGCGCTCCGGCCGCTGCATGATCCTGCGCACGGCCTCATCACGCCCGGATATCCCTCCCCACCTGGGATCATGCCCGGATTGGGGCCACTGGGGATCTAGGATGTCTGGCCCTAAATGTTCAATCGTGGCGTCGTAAGACGACTCAGGAAGAAGACGCACGAACCCTAACGAATGACCGACGATCTCAATGTCCTGCCCACCCGGGTGCTGCGGGCTAAAACGCAGCACGATGCGCGCAGTGAACCCTGGCCGACGCCACCGCGTACCCGCAGCGTGGATGGCCCACACGCCCTCCATTTTCAGGTGTGTGTGCACCACCGTCTCGCCGATGTGCATGAACAGGTGCTTGCCGTAGGGCCACACGCGGTGGACCGGTTGTCCGGTCAGGGACTGCGTGGCGAAGCGAGGCACGCGGATGTCCGTGTGGGTCACTGTGCGTCCGGTCATCCACTGCAGGCGGTTGGATAGCTGCAGGACGGAATCGCCCTCAGGCATGATCTCGCCTCCCCTTTCCACAGGTCAGGATCACTTGATACTCAGCCCCTTGGGAGTCAGGCGGGCACCGGCGGCCGTCCATGCTCGGGTATCGGTCTCCATCACGCCGTGGCCGTCGATGCGTTCCATCACCACCGGCGCCAGCCTTCCGGACCGCACCGCCGCCGTGAGGGCATCCACGATGTGGGAAATAATGTTCGACGCCACACTCGTCTCCTCGTCACCAAAGCTCGTAGCCTGCTTGTCCCCCAGCACGGTTAGATTGCGCGCGCCGCGGGTCAAGTGAGCCAAAGGCTTGCCGCCACGCAGAATCACCAGCGCGCCCGCGCCGCGGTGTGGCGTGTGCACTCCCTCATCCAGCTCCGGCCACGGCAACGCGGCGCCGAAGGGATTGGCTGGGTCTGCAGCGGCAAGCAACACGGAGTGGACGGGCGGGGCGGCGGCAACGGTACCGTCCTCCATGCGCCGCAGCTGCGTGATCACTCCGCGGGGCGCGAACTGCGCTCCGCCGAGTCCCTCCACCACGTAGCCGCGCAGCACCACGCCGGAATCTTCCCAGGCAGACAACGTGCGATACGCCTCCGCGAAGCCGCCCGCGGATTTCTCCGCGACGATGGATCCCCTGGTCACCACGCCATAGCGATCCAGCCAGGCCTCACCCTTGGCCACGGCACGATCGGCGGCAGTGGCCTCGCTGAGAGGCAGCGCCGCCCATCGTCCGGGCACCGAGGCATGAGCGTTTAGCGCTGCCCGGCGCGCGCGGGCCTGCTCACTCTTCGCTGCCTGCGCGAAGGAGGTGCGGCCCATGCGGAGTCGCCTTTGGGAGCCGCGACCTCGGTCTCTGCGGGGAGCACGGTGCGCGGACTTGCCTCCGGACCCCGCCTCGACAAGGCGGCGCCTAATGGCCGCGAAGGAGTCCGGGGTGAGCAGGGCGGCGTCGAACAATTCCCACATCGCCGCATCCACATCCGCGTGATCGGCCCCGGTGACCTGTGCCAACTCGCTGGCTAGGAAGGCACCACCGTGACTGACGTGCGTCAGAATCTGCTCGGCCACCAGGTTGGTCACGGCGCCCTGCTCGGCGGGATCCAGCAACACGGGAGCCAACTCCGCGGGCAGCAGTGTCACCAGCGGGTCATTGCTCCCCACCGAACCTGCGCCCACGGCCAGCACTTCGCCAGTGCTCAGCAGCTCGTCCAAATCTTCCGGACGGTAGTTCGGGATACGCGAAGGCAGCACCACCGTCTCCCACGCGCTGGCCGGAAGCGGAATGCCTGCCAGCTGCTCAATCACGCTGAGCAGATCCTCGCGCTCCGATTCACCCACGCCGTGCCAGGCCTGCAAGAACGTGGCATACGTCTGGCGGCTCACGGGTTCCAAAGCGCCACGAGCTGCGGCCAGGGTGGCCGAGCGCAACCTGCGTAGCATGCCCACGTCCAAAAACTGCGTGGGAGCCTCCTCCGCTTTCACCCCTTCTGCCAGCACAAACGTGCCGGATTCCAAGCGGCGCTGATCCACCCAACGGCGCAGCAGCATCTCCGAGGTCGCCACGCCCAAGCCGAACTCCGCGGCCGCCTCGGCTGCGGTGAACGGGCCACGATTCCTCGCCCATCGCAGGATCAGCTGGTCCATCGCATCTGGCACCTGCTTCGGATCCGCGGGCGAACCGGGAGGCACAGGCACACCTAGCCCGTCGCGCAACAGCGGCAAGTCCTCCACCACGGCCAGCTTTCGCCCGCCGCCGAAGTTCACCTCCGCGATCCGTTGCGGAATCAGCGCGCGTACATCGGCCAGCGGATCTGCCGTGCGCGCTTCCGGATCAATGGGCACCTCACGCCTGTCCACAATCTGCTCTGCAGTCAGCGGCCCCAACATGCGCAGCATGTCCACCACTTGCTCTACGTGCACTGCTCGGCGCCCCTCCGCCAGCCACTGTGCACCACTGACCACGGAGTCGATGACCTTGGGATCCAGCAGCAAGCCCTCGCCCGAGGTCCCCAGCACCTTGGCCAGAAGCGCCGGATCCACGGCCAGCGCCGCCGCCCGCTCCGCCGAGTCCCCTTCGTACATGAACGCGCTGGTGTACGTGAACAGCAAGGATTCAGCGAACGCACTGGGTGCTTCCGTGGTGACTTCGGCGACCTTGATGGCTTCCGCCCCGCCGCGCGTTTCCACCCCGCGAATCACCGCGCGTAATGAGTCCAGGTCATACACATCGTGCAGGCACTCGCGCATCGTCTCCACCATCACGGGAAACTCCGGATGGTTGCGCGCCACGTCCAATAGCTGCGCGGCCCGTTGCCGCTGTTGCCACAGCGGTTGCCGCTTGCCGGGTGTGCGCCGTGGCAGCAGCAGAGCGCGCGCGGCACACTCGCGGAATCGGCCCGCGAACAGTGCTGATGAGCCCACATTGTCCATCACATCAGCCACGATGTGATCCGCCACCTCACCGTCGTTGCGGGGTCCTTGTTGTTGTTTTTCCGACGCCAAGAGCAATTCCAACCCCGGCGGTTCCTCGGAGTACGGCAAACGTAGGACCATTCCATCATCCCCGGCCACGGCCATCGCGTCGATGCCTGTATCTCTTTGCAGCTGAGCGGATAGTGCCATGGCCCACGGGGCGTTGACTCCCCTGCCGAACGGCGTGTGCACCACCACGCGCCAGTCCCCGATCTCGTCGCGGAAGCGCTCGATGAGCAGGGTTTTCTCATCTGGGACGATGCCCGCGGTTTCGCGTTGATCAGAGTAGAAGGCATCGAGGTTACTTCTGGTGTTTGGGCAGATGAAGTCCACTCCGCGGAGGTCTTCCAACGTCTGCTTACCCCAGCTTCGCCGATGCTCGCCGATCGCTTTTCCTAGTTCGACTGGCCGGCCCTCTGCGTCGCCGGTCCAAAACGGAAGACGGCCGGTATGGCCGGCGGCGGGTGCCACGATGACCTGATCACGGGTGATCTCCAGCACCCTCCAGCTGGACGCACCTAGCGTGAACACGTCCCCGACGCGGGATTCGTAGACCATTTCCTCATCCAACTCGCCGACTCTCCGCGCGCCGGTTTCTGATCCGGCGGCAAGGAACACGCCAAACATTCCGCGGTCGGGGATGGTTCCGCCGCTGGTCACGGCGATGCGCTGGGTACCGGGCCGTGCTATAAGGGTTCCTTCTGTGGGGTCGTAGACCACGCGTGCCTTCAGGTCTGCGAAGTCAGTGGATGGGTAGTGCCCGCTGATGAGCTCCACCACGGCGTCGAAAGCCTCGCGCGGCAAAGCTGCGAAGGGGTGCGCGCGACGAACAATCCGCCACCACTGTTCCACGTCCAGTTCGGCAGAATGTGCGGATTCTTCAGCGCTGTCTTGTACCGTTGCGCTATCTAAATCCGCACTGTTCAACGGAGGCAAGGTGGCCGCCTGCACAGATGCTGCCACCGTCTGCTGGGCCAGCACATCCAACGCATTGGTCACCACGTGCAGCGGCTCCAGGTCTCCTTTGAGCAGCCGATCCACAATCACCGTGGCGGCCTCTGCATCCTGCTTGTGCAGCGGATAGATGGTCGCCGCGCTGGTAGCGCCGACGGTATGCCCAGCGCGGCCACAGCGTTGAATCGCCGCAGACACGGACGGTGGCGCGCCCACCTGGATCACGTGATCCACCAAACCCATGTCGATGCCCAGCTCCAGCGAGCTGGTGGCCACCACGCACTTGAGGTGCCCTGCCTTGAGCGCCTCTTCAATGTCTGCGCGTTCGTCCTTGGAAACTGACCCGTGGTGCGCGCGAGCGATGATGGGTTCCACCCCGCGGACAGCCGTGGATTGCGCCATGAGCTGAGCAGGATCACGCCGGGTGGGGGTGGCCAGCGCGTCTGGGTCATTCTCCTTGGCCCACTCCTCATTCAACGCGCCCGTGAGGCGTTCAGCGCTGCGGCGCGAGTTGACGAACACCAGCGTGGAGCGGTTGTTCATCACCTGCTCGTAGACCGACCGCTGCACGTGCGGCCACACACTCTTTTGCTGCGGCAGGGCGGATTCTTTGTCCACGCCGCTGGCCACGCGGGCGCCGGATCCCACTTGGGTGTTTCCACCCAGCCCCTCGCCCATCAGCGACGGGCCCACCAACGCCTCATCGATGAGCGACTCTTCCTCGGATTCCCCGAACTCCTCGTCTGCGTTTTCGTAGCGCGCTGCAGCAACGTCTTCGTATACGGGTGGATCTTGGAAATCCTCCACCACGGAGCGAACGTGCACGTCCCAGGACTTCATGATCTTCGGATTCACCACCGTTACCGGTCGGTCACCGCCGAGGAAGCTGGCCACGGTATCGATCGGATTGACCGTCGCAGAGAGCCCAATGCGTTGCACCGGCGCGCCCGTGACCATCTCCAACCGTTCCAAGCTGAGAGCCAAGTGCGTTCCCCGCTTGGTTCCCGCCACGGCGTGCACTTCGTCCACGATGACGGTCTCCACTCCACGAAGAGTCCCCGCTGCCTTGGACGTCAGCATGAGGTAGAGCGATTCCGGCGTGGTAATCAGAATCTCCGGTGGGTTGCGAAGCATCTTGGCCCGCTCGTTGGATGGGGTATCACCGCTGCGTACACCCACCCGTACCGGCGCCACCGTCTCCCCCATTGCCGAGGCAGTGCGGGCGATGCCTGCCAGCGGTGCGGCCAAGTTTCGGTCGACGTCAACCCCCAATGCCTTCAGCGGCGAAACGTACAACACACGCGTTCCGGACTGCGCTGTGTCCGTGAGCAGGGATTGTTTAGTGAGTTCAGACAGTGACCAGAGGAACGCGGCCAAGGTCTTTCCTGAGCCGGTCGGCGCTACAACCAGCGCATTGTTGCCTTCGGAAATGGCGTCCCACGCTTGGTTTTGCACCACAGTCGGTTCCGTAAACACATCCCTAAACCACGCCGATACGGGGGCATGAAATTTGTCTAGGGGTTCGCAGGGCATGTGCCTATCTAAACAGACAGCTAAAATCGGTGCTATGACGGCTGATCTCAATGATGAAACCTTGGCGCTGCGCCTTGCGCAAGGCACCGGAGAAATTCTCAAAGGAGTACGAAACGTAGGCCTCCTACGCGATTCCAACTTGGGGGCAGCCGGCGATGCGCAGGCACAGGACTGGATCGCCCGCTGCCTGGAATTGCATCGTCCAGACGATGGCATGCTCTCCGAAGAAGCCACTGATACCCCAGATCGCTTGGGCAAAAAGCGCGTGTGGATCATCGATCCCCTGGACGGAACCCGGGAGTACGCCTCGGGGCGCCAGGATTGGGCTGTACACATCGCCTTGGCCGAGGACGGCAAGATCACCCACGCCGCCGTGGGTATCCCAGACCTGGGCAAGTCCTTTCACACCGCCGAGGTCAAGGCTGTCGATGGCCCGGCAACCAACCGTTTGGTGGTCAGCCGAAACTCTCCTCCAAAGATCGGCCAGTACATCGCCGATGCGCTCGGCATGGAGTTGGTGACCATGGGCAGCTGCGGAGCCAAGGCAGTGTCCGTGATCTTGGGTGACAACGATGCCTACATCCACGCTGGTGGCCAGTACGAGTGGGACAACGCCGCGCCCGTAGGCATCGCCATAGCCGCAGGCCTGCACACCAGCCGCCTCGATGGCTCAGCGATCACCTACAACAACGAGTCTCCCTACATGCCGGATCTGCTGATATGCCGCCCCAACATCTCCCACGACATCCTCGTGGCAGCGGCAAAATTCGAAGAAGAGCACGGCGACTTCGCAGGTTAGAGCAGGCCTTGTGTGGTCCGGAGGCCCTGACTACTAGGCTGTAGGCACACTGATCACCACCGGGAATAAGTTTTAGGGAGTTAGAGGTTGACGGCGGATATCAAGGACTCAGAACCACAGGCCACGGGCGCACCCATCCCCACCCCGTACGAGGATTTGCTGCGAGAGATTTTGGAATCTGGCGCCCACCGCGGCGACCGAACGGGAACCGGCACTACCAGCCTGTTCGGCCGCCAGATCCGTTACAACCTCGCGGATTCTTTCCCTCTTCTGACCACCAAAAAGGTTCACGTGAAGTCCGTGGTGGGCGAGCTGCTGTGGTTCCTCCGCGGCGATTCCAACGTCAAGTGGCTGCAGGATAACGGGATCCGCATTTGGAACGAATGGGCGGATCAGGACGGCGAACTCGGCCCGGTCTACGGCGTGCAGTGGCGCTCCTGGCCCACCCCCGATGGTCGGCACATCGACCAAATTTCCCAGTCTTTGGACATGCTGCGCAATAATCCTGATTCCCGGCGCAACATCGTCTCTGCCTGGAACGTCGGCGAGATCTCCAACATGGCTCTGCCACCGTGCCACCTGCTGTTCCAGTTTTACGTGGCCGATGGCAAGCTCAGCTGCCAGCTCTACCAGCGCAGCGCGGACATGTTCCTAGGCGTGCCATTCAACATCGCCAGTTACTCGCTGCTCACGCACATGTTTGCGCAGCAGGCAGGTCTGGAAGTGGGCGAATTCATTTGGACCGGCGGCGATTGCCACATCTACGACAACCACCAGGAGCAAGTTCGCCTGCAGCTCAGCCGCGAGGCACGCCCGTACCCACAGCTGGAATTAAACAAGGCCGCAGATCTGTTCGGCTATGACTTCTCCGACGTGAACTTCGTTGGGTACGACCCACATCCTGTAATCAAGGGAAAGGTGGCCGTCTAATGGCCGACGCACAACCAGCCAAGGACTACCCGAACCTCACCCTCGCGGAGCTGCACGAACGGCTCGATGAGGGCGTGGAAGTGGCGATGATCTGGGCGCAGACCACCGACCTCGTAATCGGCGATGGCGACGATATGCCGTGGTATCTGCCGGAGGATCTGCAGCACTTTAAGCAGTCCACCGAGGGCTACGCCGTGGTGATGGGGCGGACGTCTTGGGAGGCGCTGGGCGATGCCTACCGTCCGCTGCCCAAGCGGGAAAACTTCGTGGTGACCAGCAACGCGGACTATGACGCACCGGGCGGCCACGTGTACACCTCGCTGTCTACAGCTATCGGTGCTGCGGCCGATTGGATGGAAGAGCACTCCGCGGATGAGCTGAGCAATACCGTGTGGATCCTCGGCGGCGGAACTGTGTACCAGCAGTGCATGGACGTGGCGGATCGCATTGTCATCACGGAGATCGAGATGCACGCCCCGGAGCGGTTCCAGGTCAAGGCACCAAGCATCCCCGGGGATATTTTCGAGTCCACCGCAACCGAGTGGAATGCCTCTGCCAAAGGTCACGCCGTAGACGATGACCAGCCGTTGCGCTATCGCATCGTGGAGTGGACGCGGAAGAAGTAGTGCGCGCTACCCCGTACAAACCCGAGCGCTACAGTGGCCCGTCCGGCAGGTCCTCGCTACTGAAGTGGCCATGCCGCGAGCAGGTTGCAGTCCATCCCATCGGGTGAACTTGGACCTGCATTCTCCGGCCACAGTGGGCGCAAAACCGCGGTGGTTCCAACCCTGCCAGCGCGCCCCGAGAGGCTTTTACCGCTCCCCTGCTGTCTTGCCCGTCCTCGCTGAGCGCCTTGCCGGAGTAGACATCGAAACGGGCGGGCCCACTGGCCTCGCTGTGCTCACATCGAGGCATTGAGTGCCTTGATGGGCAGTTGCAGTTTGCCGAGCATGTCGATATCTCGTTCGGCAGGCCGCCCCAGCGTGGTCAAGTAGTTGCCGACAATGATCGCGTTGATGCCACCAAGCATCCCGCGCTCCGCCCCGAAGTCTCCCATCGTCAGTTCCCTGCCTCCCGCAAAGCGCAGGATGGTGCGTGGCAGAGCCAGGCGAAATGCAGCGATCGTTTGCAGCGCTTGTTTTGCCTCCATCGGTTCGATGTCCGCAAACGGTGTGCCAGGGCGCGGATCGAAGAAGTTCAGCGGTACCTCGGTGGGGTTGAGCTCCTGCAGGTCCATCGCGAATTCCGCGCGCTGCGCCAGGCTTTCTCCCATGCCCACGATTCCGCCACAGCAGACCTCCATGCCAGCTGCGGCCACCTGCTGCAGCGTGGCGATGCGCTCCTCCCACGTGTGGGTAGTCACTACCTCGGGGAAGTAGCTGCGTGCGGTTTCCAGGTTGTGGTTGTAGCGGTGGATCCCGGCCGCCTTGAGCCGGTCGGTTTGCTGTTGGGTCAGGATTCCGACCGACGCTGCCACGTGAATATCCACCTCTGCACGAATAGCCTCCACAGCTGCCTCGATCTGCTGCATCAGGTTTTCATCCGGGCCTTTGACCGCAGCGACGATACAGAACTCCGTGGCACCCGTCTTGGCCGTCTGTTTGGCGGCTTCCACTAAGTAGGCGATGTCCAGCGTCACGGCGCGGACAGGGGATTCAAAGAGTCCGGATTGGGCACAGAAGTGACAGTCTTCCGGGCACCCGCCGGTCTGCAGGCTAATAATCCCTTCCACTTCCACGGCATCTCCGCACCACTTCAACCGCACTTTGTGGGCGAGCTCGAGGAGGTCGTCTAGGTGGTCTTCGTCTAAGGACAGCGCGGAGAGGGTCTCGTGGAAGTTGAGCCCCTCTCCGCGACCGAGGACTTTATCTTGAGCGATCTGCAGCAGGCGATCTGCGGGGATGAGGTAGGAGGAAGAAGGAGTCACGCGGGGATCTTTCGTCTATTGAATGGTGTTCAATTCCACTTTAGTGCCCATAATTGAACGCAGTACAATTTCGCAAGAATCGCCTCGGGTGAGTACGAATCCACACCCCCGATAGCCCGCGAGCTTGGCGTCGATAACAAAAAGAACATGAACGCATACATAAAGAGTGGGAAAATTCTCAGCCTGCTCCCACGATCTTCACAACGCATCACCCCTCCCCTCTAGACTGCAAAAAATTCATAACTGCAGCTCAAGGCCGCAAACGCCACCGCAGCTCACCCCTGCCAACCGCGAGCAATTAATTCACTTTAGAAAATAAAATGGTTTTGCTCTGTAGGTTGAATCGCAATCACAGCTTGCCTGTGACGATCTTCACGGGAAACCGTCCACACACGGACGCCCGCAGTTTCAACAGAACACCAACAAAGAGAAAGGGAGAGACCGTTGAGCCAGCCTTTACATTCAGTGCAGCGGCACACCCCCACTCCTGAAGAATTCAAGGCGGCGCAACGCAGCCCCGAGTTCCAGGAACTACGGTCCAAGCAGCGCGGCATGACATTCCCGCTGGCGATCGCCGGCGTGGTCTGGTTTGTCATCTACATCTTCACGGCCATGTACACCCCAGGCTTTTTCGGCATCAAGCTCTTCGGCAACATCAACCTCGGCATTGCCTTTGGCTTCCTGCAGTTCGTCACCACGTTCGCCATCACCTGGATCTACGTGAAGTTCGCAGACAAGGAACTCGAACCCCGCTCACGCGCCCTGCGCGAAAAGCTCGAGGGCCTGCCCCCAGCCACGAACGACCAGCCGACCGACCCCACGGCGCGGGCATAAAGGAGTAACTCGTGAATCTGCATTACCTCGCCGCTGAATCAACGGGCGGCAACCCTATCCTCAACATCTCGGTGTTCGTGGCATTCATCGTGGTCACCATGACCATCGTGACCCGCGTGAGCCGCAAGCCGCAGAAGTCCGCATCGGAGTTCTACACCGGCGGTGCGTCCTTCTCCGGTACACAAAACGGCCTGGCCATCGCGGGCGACTACCTCTCCGCTGCGTCCTTCCTGGGCATCGTGGGCGCCATCGCTCTGACCGGCTACGACGGCTTCCTCTACTCCATCGGCTTCTTCGTTGCCTGGCTGATCGCCTTGCTGTTGGTCGCCGAACCACTGCGTAACACCGGAAAATTCACCATGGCGGATGTGCTGTCTTTCCGACTTAAGCAGCGCCCCGTGCGTGTGGCGGCAGCATTCGCCACCCTTTTCGTGTCCCTGTTCTACCTGGTGGCACAGATGGCCGGTGCCGGCTCGTTGGTCTCCGTGCTGCTGGACATTCACGAGAAGTCGGGCCAGGCTATCGTCGTGGCCATCGTGGGCATCATCATGATCGCCTACGTGCTGATCGGCGGCATGAAGGGCACCACCTACGTGCAGATGATCAAGGCCGTGCTGCTCATCGGCGGCGTGATCATCATGACGATCATCATCTTCGTAGCAGTGAAGGGTAACTTCTCCCAGTTGCTCACCGAGGCCGTGCAGGCCCACGGTGGCAATGAGGCCATCCTCGAACCAGGCATGAAGTACGCCGAGTCCGACACCTCAAAGCTGGACTTCATCGCGCTGGGTCTTTCCTTGGCCCTCGGCGTTGCCGGTCTGCCACACGTACTGATGCGCTTCTACACGGTGCCTACCGCTAAGGAAGCTCGTAAGTCCGTGACCTGGGCCATCGTGCTCATCGGTGGCTTCTACCTCCTGACCCTGTTCCTGGGCTACGCAGCTGCTGCGTGGGTGGGCCCAGAGACCATCAAGAACGCTCCAGGTGGCGCTAACGCTGCGGCGCCGCTGCTCGCGTTGGAGCTGGCAGGACCCATCTTCATGGCGCTGATTTCTGCGGTCGCCTTCGCCACCGTGCTGGCGGTGGTGGCAGGCCTAGCTATTACGGCTTCTGCTTCCGTGGCGCACGATTTCTATAACTCCGTGCTGCGCAACGGCGAGGCTACAGAAGAAGAGCAGGTGCGCGTTTCTCGCATCACCGTGGTCATCATCGGCCTGGTCGCAATCGTCCTGGGCATTGGCGCGATGGGGCAGAACGTGGCCTTCCTGGTGTCCCTGGCATTCTGTATCGCGGCCTCCGCGAACGTGCCGACCATCCTGTACTCCCTGTACTGGAAGCGCTTCAACACCACGGGCGCCGTATGTTCCCTGTGGGTCGGCCTGCTCTCCGCTCTGATCCTCATCCTCCTATCCCCCGCTGTTTCCGGTGCCGAGACCTCCATGCTGCCGAACGCGGACTTCGCGATCTTCCCGCTGTCCAACCCGGGCTTGATTACCATTCCGCTGGGCTTCTTGGCTGGCATCGTGGGCACCTACATCGGCAAGCCGGACAACTTCGATGATCTCCAGGCGGAGATGGAAGTTCGCTCCCTGACTGGTGTGGGCGTGGAAGCTGCCGTGGACCACTAGTTCGTTTCCCAACTAGGATCTCCTTGGTGGGGCCTGGTTGCAGGCTAACAGTTTTTTGTTCGACGCCACCGTGCGGGCCGATTTTCAAACGCCCCGCACGGTTTCTCGTATGGAAGGGCTACTGATGGCGATTTGGAAACTTTCGGTAACGCCACTACCTTGCAGCGAGATGTACAAAGTGTACCAAAAGCCGGAGACTTAACGTAAGGTAAGTTTCGGTTAAGAAATGACTCATTGAGTTTGATTGATTTTCGCAGGTGTGCACCGTCTACCCACCTGCGGTTTTCAGTAAGAGCAACCCTTAGACGACGGAAACGGTAGTCAATCATGAAGCGCAAGATCTCCCACCTGGCCATCGCCGCCATCGCGGCTATCGCTCCCCTGGCTGTCGCTGCTCCTGCAGCCACGGCTGCTCCTGGCGGAACAACAGTGTTTGTCGGAGATTCCATCCCCTCCAACCCCACGCCGTTGAGCTACCTTGCAGGCAAGACGGGCTCTCCGCTTCCCGGCACGCACGTGAACGCCAACGGATGCGGTTCCGATGGACAGATGCCAAGCGCTTATGGCCAGGCTGCAGGCAAACAAACATTCGATTACACGTGTGCCGGCGCTTCCGTCCGCTCTGGTGGCGAGTTGGTCACCACTCAGCTCAATCACGCTGCGGCAGCTGGCAAGCTGAATGCTTCCACCAGTGAGGTTGTGATCATGGCTGGTGCCAATGACACCTACCCGCACATCCTCAACAAGGTGCCTCTAAACCAGATCGAGACCGATCTCACTAACGGCTTTGCCAAAACCATCAACCATGCGCACCGTCTGGCTCCTAACGCGCGTGTGAAGTTGGTTGGCTACAGCCAGATCTCCGCACCTAATGGCGATGTGTGTGTTATCAACTTGGGCGATAACACCATGCCCCTGGGCGCTATCCCGGCTGTGCGCGATTCCGAGAACATCCTGCAGCGTGCGGGCATCAATGCTGCAAACCGCGCGGGCGCGACCTTCGTGGATTCCAAGGCAATCAGCCAGGGCCACGATATCTGCGCTCCTGCGAACCAGCGCTGGATCATGGGCGCGGTGGACACCAGCCCTCAGCCTCACAATCTGATTGTGCACATGACCAACGCTGGTCTGCGCGCCCTAGCTACCAACGCGGCTCAGAAGTAAGCGTTCTGGCCTTCTTCCTCCGCTAGTGCCCCTGCGAAATAAATTGCAGGGGCACTTTGCGTTTGGAGGACTTTCCGTTGGAGCATCTCCGTTGAAGGTTTCCGTTTGGGGCACTCTTCGTTTGGGGCTAAAACTCCGTCATCTCTGGGCGCGCTAATACATAGCCGACCAAAAGGTAAAGTGTCTCACATGAAACGTGTCTCCGCTTCTATCGTGTCCATCGCCACCGCAGCCGCTCTCACTATCGGCGCAGTAACTCCCGCAGCGTCCGCGGCTACCAGTTCTACAGCCCCGGTAACCACCACTTACGCTGCGGATGAAGTCAACATCAACAGCTCCAACTTCAACCCCTTCATGCTGACGGGGCCGTTGTCTTGGGTCGTCGCACCGTTCTTCTTGGTGGCATTCCTCGCTGTTAATGCCATCTCCCTCATCCCCGGATCCAGCGTCTGCAGCATGCTCAACACACAAGCCTGCGTCTAGCTAACCGCCTCATCTGCACAATGATCCCCCGGAAGTGCCACACCCTGTTTCCCGACCTGCAGGTTTCCAAACTCGGTGGCACTTCCGGGGGATCGTTGAGCATCACGCGATCATTCGCGCACAACTCCGGCTCTGACGGGTAGTTGTTTTCTGGTGAACCCCGCCACCTAGTAGACTGCTGGAAGTGCTTTTCATCGCTTGTTCGATGTTCTGCACTTTTGCCCTAGTAGCTCAGTGGATAGAGCACCGCTCTCCTAAAGCGGGTGTCGCAGGTTCGATTCCTGCCTGGGGCACATCTACTCTTTGTTGGCGCTTACCTAGCCAGATTATCCACCTGGCCAGCTCCACCGGCTAGCGCCAGTTCGATGCGATCCATCCGAACAGTGCCGCTCCACCGATGACAGAGAGAATTGCTCCGGCCCACACGAGGAAGCTCTCACGGGAGCTTCCAAATACGCCGGGCTGCTGTTCATCCACACCACAATCTGCGTCCGTGGAGGAAGCGGCGCGCAGCGACGTGCCATTGGCACCTGCGTCATCTGCCCAGAGGAAGCGAGTGGTGCACTCGTCGCTGAAGGACGCATAGCCCTCATTGGCGAAGTTTTCCATGGCCGCTGGACGCGCCTGGATCCCCGTAACTGGTGCCCACTCAGTCCCCTTCTCCAACACGATCGAGGCTCCCTCACATGCTTCGTCGCACATCACGCGCAACTGGGAACCGCTGTAATCCAGTGCCATCACGCCGGTAAATGGCGACTGGTAGCTCTGCACCAGTTGTGGCTGATCTCCGGAAAGGTCAACGAACAAAACCTCGCCCGTTCCTTCTACGCCTCCTGCGAAACCGCCTGGAACAGCCTCGATGGCCTCTAGGCCAGCGTTGGCACCCAGGTTCTCCGGCAAGAATTCAGCCAAGTTCCACTCGGAGGTTGCGGACAGCGTCTCGCTAGTCTCCGTGGGGTAATCGAAACGCAACACCGAGGGGTGGGAAACGGACTTGTCCGCATTGTTGCGCTCGGTGGAGACGTACAGGCCGTCTCCGGTCGCCGTGATTCCTTCGGTATCAGGCAAGCCGGATCCGTCGGCGTACTTCAAGTCCCACGAACCGGCCAGGGTGTACTCGCCGTCCTTGTAGTCCAAGACGAACAAACGACTCTCGCCGTTGTTCACGATCCATGCGCGTCCGTTGTCATCAAAGTCGACGCCAGACATGTCCTCTACCTGGAACTCTTCCCCCAAGTCCAGGTTCTGAATCTCTTGCGGATCGAACGGCCACGGCTCGGTGGCAATATCCTCAGAGTCTCCTGCGCCTGCGTTCTTTTGATCGCGCGTTGGCTCACCCGTGACCGCGAATTCACCGGTCATGTCCGGAACACGGCCCCAGGTGGTTGCTGCGTGACCGTCCCACGTGGTTTCGTCGACCAGTTCCCCAGCCTGATTGAACAAGCTCACCGAGTCATTGCCGCCGAGCCCAAAGCCATTGTCGATATCGGTGTACAGGCTGTAGTAGCCACCGGACTCGATGGTTGTGCCTTCTGGGAAAACGATGCGCTCGTGGTCAGGATCGTTATCCACGATGCTCCAACCACTGATATCCAAAGTTTCGTTAGGGTTGGTGTTTGCCAGTTCGACCCAGTCACCAACAGAATCGCCGTTGGATTCCACCTCGTTGATCACAACCTGGTTACCGGCAGGAATTGCATCCTGAGCCTGAGCAGGCACAGCGAAAGCGGTAACGGCGACAGCTGCCGTCAGTGCAGCAGTGAAGGTACGACGAGACATGGGCTTCCCATTCCTAAGTTTTCCTGAAAACGACCTTCTCAAGCTATCCAGGCTCAGTTAACCCTCATTAGCCACAAGGTGAATTCAGAAAGAACCCACCACACTCGCGCCCTGCCCTCCTTATCCTGTCGCAGTCCTGCCCTCCCCCGGGAAGCAGGACCGAAACGTTTATTCGCCCGTGTGCCCCTTCAGCATGGAGGCAAAGTCCAGCCCTCCGGACTGCACGCGTGTACCCGCGTCCCGCTTCAACGCACCGCCGCGATATTCCGCAGGCCCCAAACCAGCCACTTCGCCTTCGGTGCGCACGATGTATCCCGCCAGCTCGGACGCTGCCCGCTCCACGCGCGGAACCATGCCTTGGCCGCCGTCTCCGCCGCCAAGGTCCTCGGTCGCAGCGAACACGCCGGTCGGCATCACGGTGGCGCGCAGATAAGTGAATAGCGGGCGCATCGCGAAATCAAGCACCAACTGATGGCGCGCGGTGCCAGCGGTGGCCGCGATGAGCACGGGCATGCCATTGAGCGAGTCGGGCGAAAGGGCGTCGATAAACATCTTGAACAAACCCGAATAGCTGGCCGAGAACACGGGGGTCACCGCGACCAACGCATCGGCGGCCGAAATCTTTTCCTGCGCCGCCTGCAAGTGTGCGCTCGGCACGTGCGAGGTCATGAAATTGGCCAAGTCCTGGGCGTATTCGCGAATCTCTACGAACTCCACTTCCAGGCCTTCCCCACGCTTGCCGACCTGAGAGCGCACCGCGGCGGAAATCTGATCCGCCAGCAGACGTGTGGTGGACGGGTTAGACAGTCCGGCCGTGAGAACCACTAGATTCTTCATCGTTGCGTCACTCCTCGAAAACAGAGTCGTTGGTCTGCTCGGCCTGCTCTGGGATGCGAGCAGGTTGCACCAGGTGGTGCGGGCTATCCGGACCAGCGGCCACCAGAGAGGCATGGGTTGGCGGATCGCTTGGCACATGCGATGGGCGGCGCAGATCCATCTCCTTGCGCATGATGGGGACGATCTCCTTGCCCAGGATCTCCACCTGCTCCAGCACCACATCAAGTGGCAGGCCCGCGTGGTCCAGCAGGAACAGCTGACGCTGGTAGTCGCCCACTCGATCGGCATAGCCCACGTAGCGCTCGGCGATCTGCTCTGGCGTGCCCACAGTCAGCGGAGTCATTTCGCTGAACTCCTCCAAGGACGGGCCGTGGCCATACACGGGGGCATTGTCGAAGAACGGACGGAAGTACTTCTTGGCCTCGGCCTCGGAATTCGCGGCAAAGAACTGCCCGCCGAGTCCCACGATCGCCTGGTCACCGGAGCCGTGGCCGTAGTGCTCGAAGCGCTGGCGGTAGAGGTTGACCATCTGTTCGGTGTGCTCGACGTTCCAGAAGATGTGGTTATGGAAGAATCCGTCGCCATAAAACGCTGCCTGTTCCGCAACCTCCGGGGAGCGAATCGATCCATGCCATACGAAGGGCGGGGTTCCGTCCAACGGACGCGGAGCAGAGGTGAACTGGTGTAGCGGAGTGCGGAACTCGCCTTGCCAATTCACGGATTCTTCGCGCCATAAACGACGCAGCAGATGGTAATTCTCGACGGCTAGCGGGATCCCTTTGCGGATATCCTTGCCGAACCACGGGTAGACCGCGCCGGTATTTCCGCGGCCCATCATGAGGTCAACGCGCCCTCCGGAAAGGTGCTGTGCGTAGGCGTAATCCTCGGCGATACGCACGGGGTCAGTGGTGGTAATAAGCGTGGTCGCAGTGGAAAACTGCAGCTTTTCCGTCTGCGCCACTAAATGTGCCATGAGGATCGGCGGGTTAGCGGGGGCCACAAAGGGCGGGTTGTGGTGCTGGCCCGTTGCGAATACGTCGAGGCCGACTTCCTCGGCTTTCTTGGCGATTTCTACTGTGGCCATGATTCGTTCGTGTTCCGAAGGAGTTTCTCCGGTCACGGGGTTGGTGGTTACGTCTCCGATTGTAAAGATTCCGAACTGCATGACTTCATTATGCACCCAAATAGGTGACACATCAACTACCTGGGGCGGTTACCCTATAAGGCATGCATGAACACCATGATCACACCCACCATCAGGCTGTCACTCCCACGGTAGAAAACTCCGCAGCGTTCCTTTTGCCGCACCTCACGAGCTCGATGGAGATTCTCGACGTCGGATGTGGCGCCGGAAACATCACGCTCGGCCTCGCGCGCCACATCGAATCCCTCGGCGGCAAGGCCATCCAAGTCCAAGGAATGGACGTCTCCGAAGAGGCCCTCAACACGGCCCGCTCTCATGCTGCGGATGCAGGGCTCGCCGTCAATTTCATCACCGGCAGCGCGGAATCGCTGCCCATGCCGGACAATTCCGTGGACGTCGCCTACGCCTCCCAATCCCTGCATCACATGGACGACCCCATCGCCGCCCTCAGAGAACTCGCCCGCGTCGTGCGTCCCGGTGGCCTCATCGCCGCCCGAGAGCTCGATTTCGGCACCCAAACCTGGTACCCGCCATCCCCCGGAATGTCCCGCTGGCGTGCTGTGTTCACGGTAATCGCCGAGCTGGACGGCCTGCACACCACTTCCGGCAGGCAATTGTTGTCCTGGTTCCATCGTGCTTCTTTGTCCGACGCCAACTTTTCCTCGTCCACCTGGTCCTATGCCTCCACCGAGGACCGCCGGGGCATGGCGGACGTGTGGATCGACCGGATGTCCGGCGAGGAATACGCACGCAAGGCCGCCGAGGCGCTAGGCGACGTCCGCGAGGACGGAACTCCCGGCGATTTGGCACGGGAGGCCATCAAGCAGGGGCAGGACGGATGGAACGAGTGGGCATCCACGCCCGGCGCGATCTTCGTCATGCCGCACTTCGAGGTCATCGCGCGCGTGAGCCAGTAGGACGCTGGTTTAGCGGCCCTTGAATTCAGGCACCCGCCTTTCGGCCCGTGCGGCGCGCGCTTCCTGCGCGTCTTCGCTGGCCCACGCGGCGAAGAACAGCTTGTCCAGCGATTCGTCGTTATGTGGGTCCGGACTATTTAGAACCCTTTTGGCGTGCTCCATACTCAGCGGTGCGCTCGCGGCTATCGCCTGCGCAATCTCCATAGGCTCATCATGCTGCTCAGTGACCGCTGCGCGCGCCATGGCAAATCCAGTAGCAACAGCCTGATCTACTGAAATGCGGGCACTACCGAGCAACAAATTACGCGCAAACGAGCCTCCCACCAGCTCCCGCGCCCGCTGGATCGTCCACGTATCCATCGCAAATGCATGCTGTGCGACAGGAATCCAACTCTCTCCGCGATCGCCGAAAATACGCAGATCACAGGCAAGAATCAGCTGGCATCCCGCACCCACCGCAGGGCCTTGCACATCTGCGATGACCGGCACTGGAGAAGCGGTAATGGCCTGCAGCATGTCAGACAAGCTGCCCCAGAAATCGTCGGCATACACTCCGCCCGAAAGGTCTGCACCCGCACAGAATGCGGGTCCTTTTCCGCGAATGAGAATTGCCCGGGCCGCGCGGTCTTCCACAGCCTCGCCTGCAGAAGCCTCTCGCACCGCCGCGGCGATGCTTCGCGCCACCTCCGCCGTCAGCGCATTGCGCTTGGACGGGTTATCTAAAGTCACGACAGCCACATTCCCGTGCTGCGACAATTCCACGCTCATAGTTATAAAGCTAGTCCGCGTCCGAAGCTACGGCGGCGTTTGTGTTCGCAATCATTAAAAAACGTCGCTATTGCTAGGAACTCTTGACAAAACGTTGGGTTTATACAACAGTTCGTGTTATGTCCCCAAAGAAAAAGCCCTCGCGGCTCATCTACAACCGGGTGCGCCTTCTGCGTACCGACCGGGGCATGTCTCGCACCGAATTAGCATCACTCGTGGACGTCAACCCACAAACCATCGGAGCACTCGAACGAGGCGATCACTCCCCCAGCCTCGACCTCGCATTCCGGATCTGTGAAGTGTTCCAACTTCCGGTTGAGGCAGTTTTTAGCCTCACCGAATTCCGCCCACTATCCGCCGAGTTTTCCCCACACCACTCCGCTAGAAACTCCTAAGGAGAAGCCATGTCCGCGAGCACCGCATTCGCTTCCTGGGCGGCGCGCAGGGAAGCCAAGAAAGCCGAGCGTTGGCATAAAAGCGTCCGCTGGATCGAAAAGAAATCCCCACCCTCCGGCCGGGACCACCTCTATATCCGCTGGTACTTCATAGGAATCGCCGTGGAACTAGTGGCCCTCCTTGCGTCGATTTTCAACTTCCTGGGCATCCTTTTGTGGTTGGTTGGAACGCTGATCATCGTGGTGGCATGGGTCATGCTCCGCTGGTCCATCCACCTCAAAGACGATGCGCCCTTGGAAGTGCTCGACGAATACGAAGCCGCTACCGTCAACTCGTGGCGCAAGATTGCCTACGGTTTCAGCACAGCCGCCAGCACAGTCTTTGCTCTCATCATGATTTTCTTCTCCACCAGGTATATGGACAACGCAGATGCGCTCATCCTCGGAAACGACACCATGCGCTGGGTCTACTGGATAACGCTTCTGTATCTGACGGTCCTATTGGCTATCACGGCACTCCCAGCGATCGGTTACTCCATCACCTTCGCCGATGACCCCGAAGACGAACCCACACGGTTGGCCCACAGTGGGCCACAATGAAGTGGCGTCTAAAATAAAGAAACACACCTCCACCCGCAAAGGATTCCCCACCATGGAAGCCCTCCACATTGACCATCTGAACAAGAGTTACGGCGACAAGCACGTGCTCAAGGACATGACATTTAGCGTGCAACCCGGCCAAATCTACGGATTCGTCGGATCCAACGGCGCCGGCAAATCAACGACCATGCGCATCGCGCTGGGTGTGCTCTCCAGCGATTCCGGCGCGGTGCGCATCGGCGACACCCCGATGAATGACGACCTTCGCCGCCTCATCGGCTACATGCCCGAAGAACGCGGACTCTACGCCAAGGAAAAGCTCGCTGACCAGCTGGCATTCTTCGGCAGGCTCCACGGCATGGACAAGTCCCGCGCACAGAAAAACGCCGAAGGCCTACTGGAACGCCTAGGACTTGCGGAAAGGATGGACGACAAACTCGATGAGCTTTCTCTCGGCAACCAGCAGCGCGTGCAGCTGGCAGCCTCACTAATCCACGATCCAGAACTGCTGATTCTGGACGAGCCGTTCTCCGGACTCGACCCCGTGGCCGTCAACGTGATGAGCGAGATGCTGCAGGAACGCGCCCGAGCCGGCGTGCCCGTGGTATTTAGCTCCCACCAGCTAGACCTGGTGCAGCGACTATGCGACCGAGTGGGCATCGTGGCGCATGGCGCAATGAAAGCTGAAGGAACCGTCAACGAGCTGCGCACACGCGGACCGGTGCGCTTCGAGGTCGCCACCCCGGCGCGCAATTGGTACCCGGAATGGGCTCGCCTCGTTGGAGAGACCGAGCACTCCGTGCTGCTAGAAGTCGATTCTTCCGAACGCGACCAGGAGCTCCTGCACTCCGCGCTGAACGCAGGCCCCGTCCACGGTTTCGGCCGCAATGTTCCCGATCTCACCGAACTGTTCCGAGAGGTAGTCCAGGCATGAGCACCAGCACGCACACTCCCAACGCAAAATACTCCAGCAATAACACCATCAAGACCGTCGCGGCGCGCGAGCTATCGGTGCTCCTGCGCTCCAAGGGGATCATCATTTCCGTGATCCTGACACTGATAGTCACTGTCGGCGGTGTTATCGCCGCAAGCATCTTCATGGGCAAAGATGAGGGTCAACCAACTCTTGTTGTCTCCGGCATGGACACCCAGACTCTCTACTCCGTCAACGAATCCTTCATGCAGGAAGGTAACGAGGGCGCCACCGAAGGTGCAGGGCCCATCGCCGGCATGGGTTTCGGTGGTACGGATGGCATCGCGATTGAGGACGCTGATACCGGGGATGCGGCCGAGCAGGCTGTTCGTGATGGGGCCGACGCCGCCCTTGTCGCCACCGGTGAAGGCTCCGATGTGAAGTACGAGCTGGTCAGCGACGGCACCGCCGATCCCTCCATCGTCGCCGTGGTGGGAGCCGCACTGAGCGCGAATGCGCAGAACACCGCGCTGGAATCCCTGAACGTGAACCCTCAAGAATTCGCGGATGCTATGCCACCGAGCACCTACAACACAGTGGACATCAGTCAGGACGATTCCAGCGAGGCCAACATCGGCGCGGTGGTAACAGTACTGATTGCCGTGGGCTTGATGAGCTTCTTCATCATGCTGTTCGCCGGAAACATCGGCTCGCGCGTAACCGAAGAGAAGTCCTCCCGCGTGGTCGAGATCATTCTGGCCACAGTGCGCCCGCTGGATTTCTTGGGTGGCAAGCTGATCGCCAACGTCATACTCGGTGTGGTCTCCAGCCTGCTGATCCTGGGCTCGGGCGCAATCGCCATTTCGGCGACGGGTCTGCTCAAGGACTTCCACTTGGACACGGCAGTTCTGCCGCTGATGTTGCTCTCCTTCATCATCGGCCTGTTGTTCTTCGGCAGCCTGTACGCCGCTGCAGGATCCATGGTCTCGCGCACCGAAGACCTGCAATCCACACAGGCACCGATCATGTTGTTCGTATTCGGAATGGTCTACGCGCCGCTGTTCGGCTGGTCCATGCTGGATTCCACGGTGATGCAGGTGCTCGCATGGGTTCCACCTTTTAGCCTCACGGTGGCGCCGGTGCAGATGGCAGGCGGCAACATGACCCTGCCGATGGTGCTGGCCTCCTTCGCTGTCGCCTTGGTGGCGACTCTGCTGGTGATGCTGTTCGTCTCGAGGATCTACCGCAATGCGATCCTGCACAACGGCTCCAAGCTGACGTGGGTGAAGGCAATCAAGGGCGCTTAGCGTCGGGGAACGGCGCATCCCAGGACGATGCGCATCGCAGAACGAAAAATGCCGCTATCTGGTCCACATGGGAACCAGATAGCGGCAAAATAATTGGAAGGCCTAGCCCTCGGCGTCGAGAAGGTCGATGATGAAGACCAACGTACGACCAGACAGCGGGTGACCCATGCCGGCGGGGCCGTATGCCATCTCTGGAGGGATGGTCAGCTGACGGCGTCCGCCAACCTTCATGCCGGGGATGCCGTCCTGCCAGCCCTGGATCAGGCCGTTGAGCGGGAACTTGATGGACTGACCGCGGTCCCAGGAGGAGTCGAACTCCTCGCCGGTTTCATAGTCCACGCCCACGTAGTGCACTTCCACCATGCCACCGGCCAGAGCCTCTGGACCCTCGCCCACGGTGATGTCTTCGATCACAAGATCCGTTGGGGCGGGTCCGGACTGTGGCTCAATCTGTGGCTTGCTCATGGGATTACTCCTTTTGTCATAAGACGTTTTACGCGTCCGGTACCCTGCGTGTTTGCCCCGCTCGATGCATTCTCGATCAAGCAGGCTGGGCACCCGTCATTGCAACTTCAGCCACCAGAAATGGCCAGTCGGCTTCGTCGGGCAGTTCTGAAGTTGTGAACACGAATCTCATCAAGGGTAACAAAAAGTCCCGCTCTCCCCTTGCAACTTAATGCAGAAGGGAGCAGCGGGACTTTAATTCTCAGCCGAATTTCGCGGTATCGAAGTAGCCCTTCGGTCCAGTTCAATCACCCGAATCAGCCAGGTCAGCCGAACCGGTCAGGCTCAAGCCACCGAAGAATTAAGGCAGCTTGCGCTCTGGGTATCCGGTGTAGATCTGGCGAGGACGGTTGATCTTCGCGGTTGGATCGTTGACCTGCTCCAGGTAGTGAGCGATCCAGCCTGGCAGGCGGCCCATGGCGAACAGGACGGTGAAGAAGTCCGTTGGGAAGCCCATGGCGCGGTAAATCAGGCCGGTGTAGAAGTCCACGTTCGGGTAGAGCTTGCGGTCGATGAAATAGTCATCAGCCAGCGCGATCTCTTCCAGCTTCATGGCCAGGTCCAGCAGGTGGTCGCCACCGAGGTGCTCGAGGATCTCGTGTGCGGATTCCTTGACGATGGCAGCGCGTGGGTCGTAGTTCTTGTACACGCGGTGTCCGAAGCCCATGAGCTTGACGCCTGGCTCCTTGTTCTTCACGCGGTTCATGAAGTCGGTTGCATCGCCACCGTTGTTGTGGATTTCCTCCAGCATCTCCAGAACGGCCTGGTTGGCGCCACCGTGCAGTGGGCCGGACAGGGCGTTGATGCCTGCGGCGATGGAGACGAACATATTGGCCTGGGAAGATCCAACCATGCGCACGGTGGAGGTGGAGCAGTTCTGCTCGTGGTCTGCGTGCAGGATGAGCAACTTGTCCAGGGCGCGGGTCAGGACTGGGTCCTGCTCGAATTCCTCGGTTGGGTAGCCGAACATGTTGCGCAGGAAGTTCTCGCGCGCATTCAGACCGTTGTCTGGGTACATGTATGGCTTACCCTTGGACGCGCGGTATGCGTATGCGGCAAGCATTGGCACCTTTGCCATGAGGCGGTAGGTGTTGAGCTTCTGGTTGTCCTTGTCCAGTGGGTCCAGGCTGTCCTGGTAGTAGGTGGACAGGATGTTCAGGGAGGATGCCAGCACGCTCATTGGGTGAGCGTCGCGTGGGAATACGCGGAACTGGGACTTGAAGTCCTCATCCAGCAGGGTGTGCTTGCGGATGTTGGTGTTGAAGTCTTCCAGCTCTTCGGAGCTTGGCAGCTCGCCGTTGATCAGCAGGTAGGAGACCTCGTTGAAGGTGGCCTTGTTGGCCAGGTCCGCGATGTCGTATCCGCGGTAGCGCAGGATGCCTTCGCCGCCGTCGATGTAGGTGATCTCGGACTTGGTGGAACCCGTGTTGACGTAGCCGGGGTCCAGCGTGGTCAGGCCGGTTTCAGCCAGCATCTTGCCCAGTGCGACACCGTCGTTTCCTTCGGTTGCACGGACGATGTCCATTTCGTACTCGCCACCGGGGTAGTGGAGGACGGCCTTGTCTGGATTTTCGGTAGCCATTGACATCCCTTTCTGATGCTCGCTTGCTAAGTCTCTAAGCGCGTTCCAGTGTAGCGCTTAGTGCTTAGCCCTGTTTTCCCTAACCTCGCTGCCGTGCGTCGTTGTTGTTTCTTTTTCCGACGCAGACACGGCCGCTGATTTCACTTCTCGGTGATGCGCTGCGCGCAAGGTTGGCGAATCGGTTGTGCCGGTTTGCTCATATGTATGGCTACGAGTTCGCCAGCTCCACGCAGTTTTCCGCGCGGACGATTCGTGGGATGCCCCACATGTTAGCGAACTTGTGAGCTGAGCGACATAGAGTTGGCGGGAACTGAAGGGCAGGCGCTACCCCCGGCCACCAATGTTTCCTTATATTTTTTGAAGTATTTTCCACCGACCGCTGGTGCACGGACGCGCATTGTCTATCCTGTTAGTTGAGTTCTGTTCCTCCACACAGAAAGTATCGAGAGCATTGAGCAACGAATTTCCCACCATCCCATCCGAACTGATTCCATCTGACGGACGCTTCGGCTGCGGACCATCCAAGGTGCGCCCCGAGCAGCTGCAGGCCATCCAAGAGCACGCGGACATCATGGGCACCTCCCACCGCCAGCCTGGCGTTAAGGATGTTGTGGGCTCTATCCGCTCCGGCCTCGCTGATCTCTTCCAGCTTCCTGAGGGCTACGAGATCATCTTGTCCCTCGGTGGCGCCACCGCTTTCTGGGATGCCGCTTCTTTCGGCTTGATCCGCAATAAGTCTGCTCACCTGACGTACGGCGAGTTCTCCGGCAAGTTCGCCACCGTGTCCAAGAAGGCTCCTTGGCTGGACGAGCCACAGGTTGTCGCAGCGGAGCCGGGCACCGCTCCGGATCCTTCCCAGCTGGATGGCACGGACGCTGACGTCGTCGCTTGGGCTCACAACGAGACCTCCACCGGCGCAATGGTGCCTGTCAAGCGACCTGACACGGACGCCTTGGTTCTCATCGATGCCACCTCCGGCTCCGGCGGCCTGCCTGTCGATATCAAGGAAGCAGACGTCTACTACTTCTCCCCGCAGAAGTGCTACGCATCTGACGGTGGCCTGTGGCTGGCTGCCTTCTCCCCCGCTGCGCTGGAGCGCGTCGAGGAGATCGCCGCTACTGATCGCTACATCCCTGCATTCTTGGATCTCAAGACCGCCGTGGATAACTCCCTGAAGAACCAGACCTACAACACCCCGGCTGTCGCCACGCTGCTGATGCTGGACAACCAGGTCAAGTGGATGAATGACAACGGTGGCTTGGACGGCATGGTCAAGCGCACCAACGAGTCTTCCCAGATCCTGTACCAGTGGGCAGAGACTCGCCCAGAGGCTTCCCCGTTTGTGGAAGATGCAGATTCTCGCTCCCTGGTGGTCGGCACCATCGACTTCACCGATGACATCGATGCAGCCAAGATCGCCAAGATCCTGCGCGCCAACGGCATCCTGGACACAGAGCCTTACCGCAAGCTGGGCCGCAACCAGCTGCGCATCGGCATGTTCCCAGCGATCGATCCTGAGGACGTGCGCAAGCTGACCGGCGCCATCGACTTCATCATCGACAGCGGCCACGCCAAGGCTTAAGTTTTTCTTGAGACTTACGACGCGCGGTGCGGGACGCTTGTTCCCACGCCGCGCGTTGTGCGTTTACTAGGCTGTAGCAAATACCCACCACTGAAAACTTTCCCTAGGAGGCCCCCGTTGCAGGAGCTCAAGCTGATCCTTGCCGAGAGCGATTCCGCCTCTTTGGTTCTTCGCGGGGTGGAATCCGGCGAGGATTTCTTCCTGCCGGTGACCGAGGAGTTATGTTCTCTTCTTTCCGACGCCAACCCCGAGCCATCCAGCTCTGAGGACGTACCTACTCTGCCTTCTGTCAGCTCGGCAGCCACGGGTGGGCACCTTACGTCCGTTTATGCTGTGCAACCAGCCTCAGAGCAGGAAGACACGGAGGATTCTGCGGCTGCTGCTGACGAGCCAGAGGCCACCGTGTCCCAGCTTGTGGCAAGCGCTTCCGATGCAGAAGACACGAGCGATTCCAGTTCCGACGATGCCACGACTGAATCTGACGCTAAATCCAGCCCTGTAACCGGTGACGCAGAGCCAGAGAACAAGCGGGCCGACTGGTCCAATAGTGGTGTGGTGGCCCAGCATGACGTCGATAAGAAAAGACGGCACCGCATCCGCATCAACATGAGCCCGCGCACCATCCAGGACCGCGTACGACACGGTGCGTCCATCGCTGAGCTGGCGCAAGAGGCTGATACGGACGAGGCGCGCATCGAGCCCTACGCGTGGCCAATCCTGCAGGAGCGGGCGCGCATCGCAGAGCTGGCGCGAGCCTCGCACCCTGTGACGGGCGAAGGTCCGTCGAAGCAAACCCTGTGGGAGGTGCTGGCCACGGCGTTGGCTGCGCGCGGATCCACTGTCAGCGATACCGAGTGGGTGGCCTACCAGGACCCGTCCCGCCGGTGGGTCATTGCAGTGCGGTGGGAGAAGGAAGCTGCAGGTCAGGTGGCTGCCCACGAGGCGGAGTTCCTGTTCGAAGAATCCACCTCTGCTCCATCTCTGGCTCACCCACTGAACTCCGTGGCCAGCGATCTCATCGATCCGCGCTATGGCCAGCCGGTGCGTCGCATCTCTGCAGTGACTCCGCTTCTGGGCTCTGATCCGGACGAGGACGACTTCTCCGAATACGACGAGTACGACGATAACGGCAACCCGCGCAACCCCCAGGGCGGCCGCGGCGGCCAACGGGATAACAGCGGCGAGGATCGCGAAGGCGAAGACTTCCTGTTGCACCCTTCCGATGAGCAGGACGATCGCAAGACCAAGCGCAAGCGCAAGGCCGTCACCCCGCACTGGGAAGACGTGCTGCTGGGTGTGCGCACCAACCCACGGAAGAAGAAGTAGGCGGACACTGTCATGCAGGCTCAAAAAACCCTGGTGACACTCTGGTTTATTTCCGCAGCCCAGCCACGCACGGTGCTGGAGGCTGAACCGCAGCCGGATCGGGGCTTCGCGCGCAAGTACTTGGCGCAGTACAACCCCTCGTGGCCTCTGACACATATCGGCGATTTCGACATGTCCCGCAGCGCCCCTCCCGGCACTGACGAGTTCTACATCGGTGGCTACCCGGAGCTGTCCGTGGTGCAGTCGGTGTTCACGGACATGCCGAAGATCTCCGAGATCCCCGAGCGTTTCCGCTCCCTGGTCAGCGCCGCGGATGTCTATGCAGTAGCGGTATCAGCTGAAGCGGGGCAGGCGGACGGCGCGGGCTCTCCCACGACTGTGGACGAGGTAGACAACCCCATCACCACTGAATACGGCGCCTTCGCGCACTGGTCCGGTGGCACCCTCAAGAGGGCTTTCTCTGCCACCCGCGAGATCGTCTTTGAAGATCAAGGCCTGCCCTACGCCTTCGAAAGCTCCTACTGGGCCGGCAACACCCCGGCGACGGGCATTCAGCTACCATTCATTCCCGCGGAACTGGCCCACGCTGCGGAAGCAGAGTGGCTCGGCTTTGCACTGTCTGATTCCCAGTTGGCCGTGCCGGTGAGTGCCTTTGCCATCGACGGCCGCCCCGAGGCGAAGTCAGAGACTACGGATCGCCACGTGCGGCCCGCAGTGGACAAGGTGTCCGTGTTCTCCGACGAGCAGGGCTACGACGATTACTCCGAAGCCCGCACCACTGCTCCCGGCGCGGAGACCAGCAACAAGCAGCTGGCCAAGGACATCGTGAAGTCCACGGGCCGGGCAGTCAGCACGGGGACGAAGAAACTCGGCTCGCTGGCGGGCAAGATCGGCGACGAAGTGCGCAAGCGGGCGCGGAATGTGGACCGCCCCACTCCTCCTCGCGCAAAGCGCGACAAGTAGCTGGCGCGGATCCCTGCACGAGATCTGTGCGCGGGATCTGTACGGGCTAGATGTCGCGGCCGTTGCTGCGCGCCAGGCGACGCAGCCGGTGGAAGTGATCCACTGGACCGTTGCCCTGGCCCACGTGCAGGTCATCGGCGTATTCGATGGCCTCACGTAGCCATTCGCTAGCCCATTCCACGGCGCGCTGCGGAGAATCTCCCGCAGCCAGGCGCGTCGCCAGCGCCGAGGACAGCGAGCAGCCCGTGCCGTGCGTATTCTTTGTCTCCACGCGCTCCACGGCCACGTTGAAGACCTCGCCCGCCGGGGTAACCAGCGCATTGTCCGCTTGGCTGGAGCTCAAGTGCCCGCCCTTGGCCAGCACGCTGACGTTCATCTCTTTCGCAAAGCGCTGCGCCTGCTCCACAGCTTGGCGCACGGTGGTGGCCACGGGCTCTCCCACCAACATCGCCAGCTCGGGCAAGTTGGGGGTTACCACGGTGGCCAAACGCGTGAGCTCCCGCACGGCCTGCTCTGCCTCCTCGGAGAGCATCCTATCTCCGCTGGTCGCGACCATTACTGGGTCCAGCACCACCACGGGCACGCCCACGCGCAGCAACCAGTTGGCCACGGTCTCTGTGGTTTCCACGTCGCCGAGCATACCGATCTTGATCGCATCCACCTGCACGTCATCGAACACAGACTGCAGCTGAGCGTCCAGGAAGGACTGCGGCGGGGTGTGGATTTCCCGCACTCCCTGAGTATTCTGCGCCACCAGCGCCGTCACTACCGCCATGCCGTAACCACCAGCGGCACCGATGGATTTCAGGTCCGCCTGTACGCCCGCTCCACCCGTAGGGTCGGTGCCGGCGATCGATAGTACGCGGGGAATTGTGTCCATGATCAGTGTCCTTCGTTGCTGTTATTTGAGGTACGTAGGGCCTCGCTGGCCGCATAGAATCCGATGGCCGCCGCCGTAGCTACGTTCAGCGAGTCCGTGCCCGGCTGCATCGGGATTTTGGCGCGCACGTCCGCCGCCCGCATGGCATGTTCGGTGAGGCCGGGTCCTTCCGCCCCCACCATGATGGCCACCTTGTTGCGATGGGTGTGTGTACCGTCTTCTTTCCCGACGCCACGCACGATACTCGCCAAGTCATTGTCCGTGTTCGGAGTGAGAGCCACCACGGTGTATCCCCGCTCTTGCAGCTCAGTGAGGTCTCGCTGCCAGGTGGTGGGCGTCCCGGGAAAGCGCGCAAAGGGAACGCCGAGCACATGCCCCATGCTGACCCGCACACTGCGCCGATACAGCGGGTCCGCAGTGCCAGCGCCAAACAGCACCGCACGCACGCCTAGGCCTGCGGCATTGCGGAAGATGGATCCGATATTCTCGTGATCCCCCACACCTTCGAGCACACAGATCACGTGGGGATCAGCAGAGCTATTGTCGTGGTCGGCATCAATCTGATCCAAGACTTCAGTGACGCTAGATTCTTCTACCCGATCCGCCGCAGCCACGAGCCCGCGGTGCATATCGAAGCCGGCGACCTCGCGAAGAGTCTCCCGGCTGACGGCGTACAAGGGAACCCCGGAAAGGTTTTCTGCCAGATCAGGATGGAAATGCGCGGAATCGGGCGAGGTGGCATCGAGAAGAAGCCGCAACTTTTCCGGAAAACCGACCACGCACCGCACCGGGTAACGCGAGGTCAGCAGGCGGGGCACAACCAGCGTGCCCTCCGCGATCACGAAGCCCTTGCCGCCGGGCAGGTCAGGGCGTGAATCGGAGGAGTTGAGGTGACGGACATCATCGAGGCGCGGATCGGCGGGGTCATCGATGGACATCGGCTGTGCCACACCAGCAGATAACTGGGTGGCAACCGAAGCAGTGCTGGATGGTTCGTCGGTCATGAGTAGCAGGTTACTGCAGCGCGTCCATCACCGGATCAACGGCGAAGTAGATCACGAACAGCGCGGCCACCACGTACAGCAGCGGGTGGATCTTCTTGCCGTTGCCCGCCACCAAGCCCATCAGCACGTAGGCCACAAAACCCACGCCAATGCCGTTGGCGATGGAGTAGGTAAACGGCATGATCACGATGGTCAAAAACGCGGGCAGGGCCACGTGGAAGGAGGAGAAGTCGATCTCGGTGATCTGCGCCATCATCATCGCACCCACGATGACCAGCACAGGAGCGGCGGCCTCAATAGGCACCACCTCATAGAGAGGCGTGAGGAACATGGCCAGCAGGAACAGCACGCCGGTGACCACGTTGGCCAAGCCGGTGCGAGCGCCATCGGCGATGCCTGCAGCAGAATCCACGTACACAGTGTTCGAGGACGCGGAGGACGCACCACCCACTACAGCACCTATGCCTTCCACGACCAGCGCCTTCTTCAAGCCGGGGAGGCGATCCTGCTCATCCATCAACTTCGCCTGCTTGCCCAGCGCCGTCATGGTGCCCATCGCATCGAAAAAGTTCGCCAGAACCAGGGTGAACAGCAGCAAGGTCGCGGCCAGCACGCCGACGCGACTGAACGCGCCCAGCAGATCCACCGCACCCAGCAAGGACAAGTCCGGCATTCCACCCAGGCTGTCCGGGATAGATGGAACAGCGAGATTCCATCCGGCGGGGTTGGGCTCGCCGTCCTTAAAGGAAGGGCCCGCGCCGGTGATCGCTTCCACGATCATGGCGATGATAGTTGTCAACACGATGCCGATGAACAGGCCGCCGCGGACGTTTCGGACAACCATCGTGCCGCAAATGATCAGGCCGATCACGAATACGAACGTCGGCCAAGTAGCCAACGAGCCGTTGATGCCCAGGCCGACCGGCACGGTGGTTTGTGCTGCATCCGGGATTCGACGGACAAAGCCTGCGTCCACCAGGCCAATCATCGCGATGAACAAACCAATGCCCACGCCGATGGCGGCCTTCAGTGACGAAGGAATGGAGTTAAATACGGCCTCGCGGAAGCCGGTCAGCGCCAAAGCCACGATGACCAGGCCATTGATCACCACCAAGCCCATGGCCTCCGGCCAGGTCAGCCCCTCGGTGGCTACGAAGGTCACAGCCACCAGCGTGTTGATGCCCAAGCCCGTGGCAATACCGAATGGGTACTTGGCGATCACGCCGAACAAAATGGTCATCACACCCGCGGCGAAGGCAGTGGCCGCCGCTACGCGAGAGCCACCCAGCACGTCACCATTGACATCCGCGCCGGTGCCCAGGATCAGAGGGTTGAGCACTACGATGTATGCCATCGCGAAGAAGGTAACCACGCCAGCGCGGATTTCCGTGGCGAAGGTGGAGCCGCGCTCGGAGATGTGGAAATAACGGTCGAAAGCGCCGAACTTAGTGGGACTGGCGGACGATGAGTCGGGCTTAGTCGTTGGAGTGGGCTCAGTCGCGGAGGCGGGCGTGGTCGTAGAATCTGGCTCAGCCAAGGTGTTAAGACCTTACTTTGTATGGGAACGGCGAAACGTCACAGATGGAACAGATAGAGATTCCCATTAAACAATGAGTTTTTACAACCGTGTGCCACCCCGACGGGGGTTAGCCTCGCCGAACAGAACACTAAGTTCTAGCTGAACCGCTGGATGCCTTCGTCGTCGAATGCGCCGTAGGCTCGCGTGCTCGCGATCTCCGTATCGTCCTTTGTCTCTGCGTGCCCACCGCAACCGTAGGTGGCGTGCACTACTCGTCCGTCGGCGGAAAATTCATTGCTGCACACGCCGAAGTTCGATTCCTCGTTGCCGAACGGCAGGTAGAACGCGCAGGTGCGACACATCATCGGTGCCAGCTCCGCAAATTCGCTGTTAGGGCCAAAAGCCCCCGTGCGCCAACGTTGTAGGGCTTCATTCAAACCCCGTTGCGACAAAGTTTGTGGAGCCGATGGGTTGCGTGGGAACCCATCGTTGTTGCCCAGGTCTTTCCAGGACGTCAGGCGCTCGTCATCCACGCGCGGCGGCAAAGTATCGCCAGGGCCCAGATCCCCCGGACGTACGCGATCCTCGTAGGGAATCCACTCCGGTGCCCGAGTGGCTTTCTTTCCCGCCTGCAGGCCCACTTCGTTGACGGTGATGGCTCCGGAACCTGGCACGCTGGCCAGCGCTGCGATCCACTCCCATCCCTTATATCCGGTTGCTTGGCTGAGGAAGCGATGAATTACCAGCTCGCCCACCTTTGACGCGCCGATGTGCTCCCCCAGGCTTGCTGGGTCGTCAGCAATTTCCCCCAGCGCTTCCAAGGCAATGTCCACCGCTTGCTGGCTAAAGAGGATGGGGTCTGCCTTAGTTTTTCTGGATTGCTGTCTACTCACGCACCCTATTATGCCTATCGACAAGGCACTATTGGTCACATGTTGTCTGTGACGTCCTCTGGCCTTGCTCGAACAATCGCGACTCTTGCCCTCGCATCGGTGGTCACCGTGGGTGCAAGCGGCTGCGGAGACGCCTCGCCCGGGGGTTCCAGCGATCAACTCTCCTCTGGCGCGTCGGAGCGTGCCGTACCGGTTTCTACTCCGGAGATCGTGGCCGAACATCCGTGGGATGCCAGCTCGTTTACGCAAGGCGTGGAAATGGCCCCGGACGGAACGCTGGTGGTGGGTACGGGAATGTACGGAGAGTCGCGGATCTATCGCACCACACTGGATAATCAGCAGAGTGATTCCCAGAAGCTGGATAGCGAGTACTTCGGCGAAGGCATCACAATTCATGGCGATGATGTCTGGCAATTGACGTGGAAAAAGGGCACGGCTTTTCGTCGAGACCTAGAAACCCTCGAGGAAAAGGGCACGGTGAACTACGAGGGCGAAGGGTGGGGCATATGCTCCACCGACGAGCAACTCGTCATGTCCAACGGTTCCGGAACCCTGACGTTCCGCGATCCAGAAACTTTCGCGCCCACGGGAACTGTCGATGTCACCCTCGGCGGCGAGGCCACTTCGCAGCTCAATGAGCTGGAGTGCGCTGACGACGGTTCAGTGTTTGCCAATGTGTGGCAGACAGACCTGATCTACAAGATCGACCCATCTTCCGGTGAAGTCACCGAAATGATAGACACCGTAGACGCTTTTCCCGCCGCCGATAGCCCCGGTGCGGACGTGCTCAACGGCATTGCAAAAATCCCAGGTACGGACCACTATCTGCTGACCGGCAAGTATTGGGACACCGCGTACGAAGTTCGCTTCTGAACGTCCGTGTCCTAGCATGAAGGGCGTGACTGAAGACTCCGCGAGCACCAACAACGAAAAGCCGAACCCGGATGCGGCAGCGCCGAAGAAGCTCTCGAAGAAGCAGAAACGACGGAAGGCACAGCGCCGGCAATTGCTGACCGTGCTGGCCTTGGTTGCGATGGTCGCTGTGGTGGTTGCCGCAGTGGTCGGCTACAACCGATGGAAGGACGGGCACGTGGAGACGCTGCCTTCCGAGCAACGGATCACCGCTGTGGTCAACGGGCAGGAAACCGAGATCGCGCCGTATAGCGCGTGCGAGATCGACGACGCAGACTGCCAGCAGCAAGAGGGTCAGCCATTCGAACTGGATTTGCAGGGCGCGAAGGAGTTCACGCTGAAGCTGCCCAAGGACGTCTACGACCATGACTGGGCGATGCTGCAAATCTTCGACGATCCGGGTGCGAATACGGAGAAGTACTTCGCTGCTGACGAGGCGCAGGAAGTAACCGTCAAGCTGGAATCTGAACGAACTGCTGAAGACAACACCACCCCGCAGGTGGCTGTGGTGGAGATTCACTCCATGCTCATTGGCCTAGATAGCAATGGGGACCAGACCCCATACAATGCGGTCTGGTCCATCACGCCGAAGCCTTGAGCCGTCTAGCTATCTAGTTCCCGAGCGATCGTGCGTAGGATCTCTGCGATCTGTCGTGCTTCCTTCGGCTCTGGCCTGCGACCGGCCTCCAGGACAGGCAACACCCGAGAGTCCAACACGGTAATGGTGTCTTGAACCATTCCGCGCAGCTCAGCTGGCTTGTACTTGTGCTTGGCTCGGCGCGGACCTTCATCCAAGACGGTGACGCGCAGAGCCTGCGGACCGCGACGTCCAGCGGCGAAATCGTATTCCAGGCGCTGGCCAGGAACCAGTTCTGAAACTCCCTCGGGCAGAACTTGGGATCCCACATAGACGTCCTCATCCCCTGGGTTGGATACAAATCCAAATCCTCGGGTGGAGTCGTACCACTTCACTTTGCCGGTAGGCATCAGTTCACCTTCAACTTCCGTCGTATTTTGTACGTCTACATGGGCTACTTGGCGCGGCATTCCGTGGTGGGTACCGCTGTAGTTGTGGTCAAAAACTTTCCATGCGGGCGATAAGTGAATCGTTAGATTACCCAAGCACGGCGCAAGTCCCAAATGTCCCACCCGCCTCATTGCCCTGACTGCAAAATGTGATTTTACTCACATCACAAAAGCATAACGTTTTGGTTACTTTTAGATAAACGGCAGGCCAGCGGGGATTTCCTCATATGCGTACCCCACGGCGCTATGGCCACAAATTGGCATAAACGTGACTCAATCGTAATAAACCGCTACCGTAGCCAAGACAAAGCCGTTCGGCCTTCAGATTGAGGACGAACACCAACACCCCACCACAGCCAGTGGTGGCGGTTTCAGAAATCAGAGAGAAACACCAACGATCGAGGATCTACATCTCGCGACAATCGCGAAGAAATCCTCGGAAGGAATACTCACAGACCATGGGACGCCACCAGAAGCGCAACTCTTTCTCCACTTCTTCCCGCCTCGCAGTTGCAGGCGTGGCATTGGCCGGAGCCTCCGCCATCCTCGCACCAGCAGCACAGGCTGCACCAGACTCCGACTGGGACCGCCTCGCACAGTGCGAGTCCGGCGGCAACTGGGCCATCAACACCGGCAACGGTTACTACGGTGGCCTGCAGTTCTCCGCGTCCACCTGGAACGCCTTCGGCGGCCAGCAGTACGCACCAACCGCTAACCAGGCTTCCCGCGAGCAGCAGATCGCTGTTGCCGAGAAGGTTCTCGCCGCACAGGGCTGGGGCGCATGGCCTTCTTGCTCCCAGCAGCTGGGTCTGAACTCCGCTCCAACCCCACGCAACGTTGGCGCTACTCCTGCTCCTGCACCTCAGCAGGCAGTGAGCCAGCTGGCACAGCAGAAGGACGAGCTGGCCATCGACACGGTGTACAACCAGATCGTGGATCGCATTGAAGCAGAGGGCTACGAAGTTCCTCAGCAGGTCACCGACTACTACAAGGCTCACCGCGCCGAGCTGAACGCTCAGTACAAGGGCGTCGACGCTCAGGTTCAGCAGGCTGCTGAGCAGGCCGACAAGTACTCGGAACAGATCAACGCTGTTCTGCCTCGCTAATGTCAGTCTGATCTAGGCAACCACCTGGTTGCCTAGATGCAGCTGGATCAATAAAAGATCCGCCGTTCCAGAATCACCTTCTGGAACGGCGGATCTTTTGCTTGTGAAGGCGGGGTCCGGCGCAAGGCGTATGAAAATCCTCACTCGGACATATGCCGAATCGGCGAATCACCACACACTGTGGGATTGATAGCCGAAGAGCTACTTGTTGATCACCGTGTAAGGGTGCACGTAGTTCAAAGTGGAAGGATCCACAGGAAATTCCACGTCACCATAAGGGCTCAGGGCGCCCGCGGTGTCAGCCACCAGCTCCGTGACGGCGTGCTTACCTTCAGGGATATCAGTCGGCCAGCCTGCATCGACGTAGCCCTTTTTTGAAACGTTAGACATGCCTTACATCTTTGCATAAGACGGCTCAAAACCACATACTTTGCCGGCTTTTGGATCCCCCAGTAACCCCTCATCAACCCCCATCGGTCCCGCGTCATAGCCAACCCGCCTGTGCCCCGCGCCCTCTGCTGGGGTTTTATCCCATAGCAGGAAATGCACGCTGCAAGATCTGTCCACGAAGAACGCTAAAATAGAACGGTTATGAATACCTCCGCAAGTACGGAACCAGCCCTCACCTACCCGGTGTGGCTTTCCCAACATTCCGATGAAGAGATCGCCGCTTTGCTGTGGCGCCTTCACGCGGAGGGTTCGTCGGCTCTGGCAGAGCAGTTCCGCGGCACGACGATTCCCGAACCTGCACTCCACCAGCTCACCGCCTTGGAGCTCGCCACCGTGCACGCCGCCTGTGAAATTGGCGCAGCTTCTCATCCAGTGAGTTCCACAGATCTCGAAGACACTCTCACTGAACTGTTCGACATCGCAGGCACCCCTGCGGACAAACGTCCCAGCCGTGAAGAGCAACAGTCCGCGGTTGCCAGCTTGGCGCGATGGGGCCTGATGTTTTCCCCTCATCTGCGTCTTAATTCTGAATCCCAGGGCGACTCTGAACTGCGCATCCCCGCACACCTTCCTCCCCTATTCGAGCCAGCCACCGAGGAACTGTGGCGCTTGGCTGATTGCCATCGCTGCCCCATCCCCACTGCGGAACTCCCCGAGGTAGTCAATAGTCTTCCCCCTCGTCAACGTCGCTTGCTCGGAACGCTTTCGCGCGCAGGAGGCGTCGGGAATTCCGCCTCTCTGCGGCCCGATGCGGACCCTGCCGCTCCACTGCCCACCATGGTGCGCCTGGGAGTACTGGATCAGCTGGACGAATCCACCGCGCGCCTATCGGGGCGGGTTGCCATGCATCTCAAGGGCGGCTTCATCTCCGAGCCTGGAGGCGATTTCCCTTGGATTCCGGCAGAAGATGCGCTCGCCCCACACCCCGATTTCCAGGCCTCAGCTCGTCCGGATGCCGCAGCCGCTTCCACCGCGGTACAGACGATCCAAGAGCTCACTGCACTCATCACGGACCTTAGCGCCCATCCCATTCAACCCCTGACCAGTGGAGGCATTGGTACTCGCGAGATCGGCAAGATCGCCCGTCGCCTCAACACCTCTCCGGAGACCGTGACCCACCAGCTCACCCTCCTGTACCTGTGCAACTTCCTCGCCCGGGAGTTTCCCGAGCCCACCCCGGCAGAAGACAACGGCGGTACTTACTGGGCTCTCACCGAGCACGCCTTGGATTTCGCAGAAGCCCCACTTGCCACCCAGTGGGCCATGCTTCTGTTGGGTTGGGCCGGCGCTAACTACCAGTCCTGGCTCACTCGAGATTCTGAGCAGCGCCCCTTCGAGCCGCACCTGCATGCCACGTATGCCGCAGAGCTCCGTCGTTTCTTCCCTGCGGTTTTCACGGCTCCTAACCCGGAGACATATCTCTGGGCACTCCGCCCGGCTTTGGCCACGCACGCCACTCGCGTCGCGTGGAAGGAACTTGTAGAGGAGGCTCATCACCTGGGTCTCGCCGCACCTACCTCGTCACTCCCTCCGAAGCAGGAGCACACAGGCTCTCCAGAGGTCACCGCCACATCGGCCACCCGTGCGTTGGGCACCGTCATCAGTCAGTGGCACCGCGCCCTTGCCTCGGGCGAGGCTATGCCGTTTCGCCACGTGGTCGCACAACTCGCCACCCAACTGGAGTCCGTTCTCCCCGACCCCGTAGACATGCTGATCATCCAAGGCGACCACACCATCATGGCGCCCGGGTTGCTCACCGCGGAAGACCACCGCGCTCTGTCTCGCATCGCAAACGCGGAATCCACCGGCATGGCCAGCGTGTGGCGCGTCAGCAAAAGCTCATTCCTCCGCGCCCTCTCGATCGGCGAAACCCCCGCTAGCATCTCCGATTTCCTCGGTCGCATGGCCCCCGGCGGGATCGAGTCCGTTCCGCAGTCCTTGCGTTATCTTATCGACGACGCCACCCGCGCCCTTTCAGATTCCAGCCAAGCCCCGGAGATCTCTGGAGCCACTGAGCGAAGCGGTCGCGGTTCCACTCCTCACCGAGTCCCCACCCCGCGCCGGCACGAGCTCGACCCTTCAGTGGACCCGCGCGCAGACTTCGCGAGGGAACTCGCGGAAGCGGTGGAAGGTTTTCGTCGTGCACTGTCTACCGCAGAAAACGACGACCCAGACACCGGCTCCCACAACTCTGATACCCGCACTGTCCGTGCCACCCGCGAAATCATGACCGAGCTGCGGCAGGCATACTCCGCGGGAACGAAGGTGCGCCTTCACTACGTGGATTACGCAGGAGCCCGGGCTAAGGAATGGATCTCGGTGATCATGATGAGCCCCTCTGTGATCTCCGCGGTCATGGAGGACACCGGAGAAAGCTTCACTGTGCAGCCACATCGCGTGGCCGCCGTGGAAGTGCCAGTGTGAGTAAACTTGGTAGATTGGGTGAAAATTTCGGCGCGCTGGCGTCGGAAAAGAAGAAGACACACACCTAAAAACAGAGGAAGAAGGGACCACGCGTGAGCATTGGAACCGGACCACTCATCGTGCAATCGGACAAAACGGTGCTGCTGGAAATCGACCACGAGCAGGCCACCGAGGCCCGCAACGCGCTGGCACCGTTTGCCGAGCTGGAGCGGGCACCGGAGCACATCCACACCTACCGCATCACTCCGCTGGCGCTGTGGAACGCACGCGCGGCGGGACACGACGCGGAGCAGGTCATGGACGTGCTGGAGCGCTACAGTCGCTTCCCCGTGCCACAGCCACTGCTTATCGATATCGCCGAGACGATGGACCGCTATGGGCGGCTCAAACTGCAGAAACACCCGGCTCACGGGCTGATTCTGGAGACCACGGACCGCGCGGTGCTGACCGAAATTCAGCGCCACAAGAAGATCAAGCCGATGCTGGGAAGCAACCTAGACGAGGACACCGTGGTGGTGCACCCGTCGGAGCGCGGCCGCCTCAAGCAGGAGCTGCTCAAGGTGGGTTGGCCCGCCGAGGACCTCGCGGGATACGTGGACGGCGAGGCGCACCACATCGAGCTCAGCCAGGAGCTGGAGCAGTGGGAGCTGCGCGATTACCAAGAGATGGCCGCAGATAGCTTCTGGGAAGGTGGCTCTGGTGTGGTCGTTCTTCCCTGCGGCGCAGGCAAGACGATGGTGGGCGCGGCCAGCATGGCCAAGGCCAAGGCCACCACGTTGATCTTGGTGACCAACACCGTGGCCGGCAGGCAGTGGAAGGACGAACTGATCCGCCGTACCTCTTTGACAGAGGATGAAATCGGCGAGTACTCCGGCGAGCGCAAGGAAATTCGCCCCGTCACGATCGCGACGTACCAAGTGGTCACGCGCAAGACGAAGGGCGAGTTCCGGGCGCTGGAGCTGTTCGATTCCCGCGACTGGGGCCTGATCATCTACGACGAAGTCCACCTGCTGCCCGCACCCGTTTTCCGCATGACCAGCGACTTGCAGTCCCGGCGCAGGCTCGGCCTGACCGCCACCCTGGTGCGCGAGGACGGCCGCGAAGGTGACGTGTTCAGCCTCATCGGGCCGAAGCGCTTCGATGCACCGTGGAAGGACATCGAGGCCCAGGGCTGGATCGCCCCCGCGGATTGCACCGAGGTGCGCGTGCAGCTCACAGACGCAGAACGGATGGTGTACGCCACCGCCGAGCAGACGGACAAGTACCGCCTGGCCGCCACCACACCCACCAAGAATAAGGTGGTGCGCAAGATCATGGCGATGCATCCGGATGAGCCAACGCTGATCATCGGCGCATACTTGGATCAGTTGCAGGAGATCGCCGAGGAGCTGGACATTCCCGTCATCGACGGAAAGACCGGCAACGCCACGCGCGAGAAGCTCTACCAGCAGTTCCGCGACGGTGAGGTGCCGGTGCTGGCTGTGTCCAAGGTGGCGAATTTCTCGGTGGATTTGCCCGGCGCGTCCGTTGCCATCCAGATTTCCGGCACGTTTGGTTCCCGCCAAGAGGAGGCGCAGCGTTTGGGCCGCATCCTTCGCCCGAAGCCTAACGGCGGCGGAGCGTTCTTCTACTCGATCGTTGCCCGGGACACCTTGGATGCTGATTATGCGGCGCATCGCCAGCGGTTCTTGGCGGAACAGGGGTACGGCTACCGAATCGTCGATTCCTTCGACCTGCCGGATGCGCCCGAGGAAGCTGCGCCTTCTGAGTCTTCTGAGTCCTCCGAAACCGCCGATTCAAACAATGCTAAGGAATTACCATGAGTTCTTTCATGACCCCCTTCCACTTTGACGTCGATGAGGACTACGCGCGCAAGCACAACGAGTTCTTCCGCGACGCCAAGCGCCTCCAGATCTCGGCAGCCATCCTCGCTGCCCTGATGATCCTGGCTGTGGTTGCGCTGTTTGTGTTCCTCGGCCCCACCGTCACCTCGTTCGCGCTGGGCATCACCTTCGGCTTTTTTGCGCTGATGTGCCTGATTATCATCCCGATCCTGCCGCGAAAGATGGGCGCCCCGCAGCACTACTACAACATGTACGATCTGGCTCCCGCGGTGGTGGCCAAAGTCAACGCGCGGGATGTGGTCCTTCTTTCTTTGGTCGACGCCACGGCGAATCCCGATAATCCTTCCCGCCCAGCCTTGGCTGCGCGCCCTGTTACTTCTATCCCGGGTGTTCCTCGCGAGGTCGGCGCAAAAGTTCCGTCGATGGCTGTCACCGGGGTGCAGACGATGCATTCCAAGGGGCTTTTCGAAGAGATTTCGCCCATGCCGGTGGCGTGGGGTACCGATGATCCGGCCGTATGGGAGGCAGCGGAGAAGGCGATTCCTGCTGATCAGTGGGCTGCTTTGGAAGGCTTTGTGGACTTGGTCGATGAAGTGTGTGAGACCAAGCGCAATTTGTTGCTGCTGGATCCGGAAAAGCACGGCACTCGGGACTAGGCAGGTTATGTGCCGTACATGCCCCTGCCACCAAAAACGTGACGGAGTACACACATTCTGTAGTCAACGGCTACCATGGCTTTAGATTGTTGAACAATTCCACATGGGGACCATTCCCGCATAAGGAGTGAAGCAATGGCTCAGAATAACTCACCGTTGCGCATTGATCTCAATGCCGATTTGGGAGAAACCACCGCGGGAAATCCCGTCAGCGACGATGCCGCGATGGCCAAGATCGTCTCCAGCGCCAATGTGGCCTGCGGCTTTCATGCAGGAGACCCACACGCGATCTCCCAGACCATCGCCGCAGCTCAAGCAAACCAAGTGACAGTCGGAGCCCACGTGGGCTATAACGACATCGCCGGTTTTGGGCGTCGATTCATCGACTACGCACCGGCCGAACTCGCCGATGAAACCCTGTACCAAATCGGCGCTCTCGAAGCTCTGTGCAAGTCCCGCGGCACATCCGTGCGCTACGTCAAGCCCCACGGCGCGCTGTATAACACCATCGTCCACCACGAGCAGCAGGCCCGCGCGGTCATTGATGGCATCAAGGCTTTCGGTGATCTCCCCGTCATGCTCCTGCCCGGCGCGTATGCGGCCGAGTACGCCACATCCCAGGGATTGCGGGTGATCCAGGAAGTCTTCGCGGATCGCGCGTACAACCCAGACGGCACACTGGTTTCCCGTCGGGAAGAAGGCGCAGTCATCCACGATCCATCCGTGGTTGCCGAGCGAGTGTTGCGCATGGCCACCAGTGGCGAGATCGAGGCCATCGACGGTTCCGTACTGACTCTCGAAGCAGAGTCAGTCTGCGTGCACGGCGATTCCCCCGGCGCTGTCGATATGGCTGCGGAAATCAAGAACACGCTGGAGAGCAACGGCGTGCAGGTCGGAAGTTTCCTATGAGCAACTCTCCCTCCGCAGCACACACTGCAACCCCGCAACTGCGCCCTGTCGGCACCAAAGGTTGGCTGGTCGTACTCCCAGATCTCTCATCCGTAATGACCTGGCACGCGCAGCTGACCAGCTCTCCCCTCCGTGGTCAGGTGGAAGCCATCGCTGCTGCCACCACCGTGCTAGTGCTGTTCGCCACCCGCGCAGACGCCCAGCGTGCCCGCGCCGAGCTACAGAACTTCACCCCAGCGCAGCGCAGCGCATCGTCCTCGCGAAACATCACCATCGACGTGATCTACGACGGCGAAGATCTGGCGGGCGTAGCTGAGCACCTAGGTATCTCCACTGAAGAGCTCATCGAACGGCACACCCAACAGCAATGGACCGCAGCCTTCGGCGGCTTTGCCCCTGGGTTTACCTACTGTGTTCCCATGCTCAGCGAAGACTCGTCCTCGAGCACTAACGACGGCGGGTCATTCGAATGGAATATCCCGCGGCTGGAAACCCCGCGCACTGCCGTGCCCAACGGCGCGGTGGGTCTGGCCGGAGACTTCTCCGCGGTCTATCCACGCACCTCCCCCGGCGGCTGGCAACTCATCGGGCGAACGGAAACGCCCATGTGGGATACCCACGCCGATCCCCCCGCTCTGCTCCAACCAGGTGACACCGTGACCTATCGCTCAGTCCGCGATCAAGCCACCGTGACCTCTACTCACGCACCGGCGGAAACCAAGCGCCCATCGCACCCGCGCACCCCTTCTCGCCCCGCATTCACCGTGGACAACCCCGGCCTGCAGTCACTGTTCCAAGACTCGGGTCGCCAAGGCTTTGGAGACATGGGCGTCAATCGTTCTGGAGCCGCCGACCGTTCCAGTGCATGGGTGGCAAACGACGTCCTCGGAAATCCCTCTGCATCAGCAGTGATAGAGAACATCGGTGGCATCACCCTGACCGCAACCACGGATACCGTGGTGTGTGTCACGGGTGCCCTGGCCACCGTCACCGTGGACGCTGCAGAACACGATCTAGCCACGCCCGTGCTCGTGCGCGCTGGAGCCACGCTCACTATCCAACCCACCTCCGAACCCGGCAGCGGGCTGCGCCACTACATCGCCGCACGCGGCGGCTTCATCGCCGAGCAGGTACTGGAATCCTCCTCTTCTGACATTCTCTCCGGCCTCGGCCCCCGCCCCCTGGAGCAGGGTGATGCCCTCAGCATCGGCCGACGCACCGCCACCGCGTCCGTCGGCGCCGCCGGAAGCAACCCATTGCGCACCACCGGCGAACTGCGCTGCATCCCCGGCCCACGCGATGACTGGTTCTCCCGCCAGGAATTCGAACGCTTCTGTTCCACGGACTGGATCGTGACTGGACAGTCCAACCGCGTCGGGCTCCGCTTGGCGCTGCCAGACGAGGACGAGTCTGGCGTCGACAACACAAACACCCCACTGGAGCGCAGCCACGAAGGCGAGCTGGCCTCCGAAGGCATGGTCGCCGGTTGCGTCCAAGTCCCACCGTCCGGCCTGCCCGTAGTCTTCCTCGCCGACCACCCCGTCACCGGTGGCTACCCCGTGATCGCCACGGTGCTCGAAGAAGACCTCGACATCGCCGCACAACTCGCCCCCGGCCAAACATTCCGCTTCACCACCCTGAACCCCGAGACCCCGGAAAACTAAAGGAGTACCCCTCATGACCTCCACCGCATTCCCCCTGAAAAAGGTGCTGATTGCCAACCGCGGCGAGATCGCAGTGCGCATCGCCCGCTCCGCCCGCGACCTCGGCATCACTTCCGTGGCCGTGTACTCCGAGGCGGACGTAGACAACCTGCACCCGCAGATGGCCGATGAAGCCTACGCGCTGCAGGGAAACTCCTCAGCCGATACCTACATGAACATCCCCGCCCTGGTGGACATCGCTCTGCGCTCCGGAGCCGACTGCGTGCACCCCGGCTACGGCTTCCTGTCCGAAAACGCCGATTTCGCACAAGCCGTCACCGATGCGGGACTAACCTGGGTCGGCCCTACTCCGGAAGCCATCGAGGCACTGGGCAACAAGGTCACCGCCCGCACCCTGGCCTCCAAGGCAGGCGCGCCCATGACCCCCGGCACCCCGGATCCCATCGCCTCCTGGGAAGAGGCGCGAGACTTCGCCGACGAGCACGGCATGCCCATCGCCATCAAGGCAGCCTTCGGCGGCGGTGGACGTGGTCTCAAGGTTGTTTATGATTACGACGACATCGAAGACGCCTTCGCTTCCGCCGGACGTGAAGCAGTGGCGGCATTCGGGCGTGGCGAGTGCTTCGTGGAGAAGTTCCTCACCAAGCCCCGGCACGTGGAAACTCAGGTTCTCGCTGATACCCACGGCAACGTGCGTGTGGTCGGCTCCCGCGACTGCTCCGTGCAGCGCCGCTTCCAGAAGCTGGTGGAAGAAGCTCCCGCGCCGTTTTTGACCGACGAGCAGCGCACCAGCATCATCGAAGGCTCACGCGCGATCATCGCTGAAGCAAAGTACACCGGCGCCGGCACCGTGGAATTCATCGTGGCCGAAGACGGCACGGTGAGCTTCTTGGAGGTCAACACGCGTGTGCAGGTTGAGCACCCAGTCACCGAAGCGGTCACGGGCGTGGACATCATCGCCGAGCAGTTCCGGATTGCGGCTGGTTTGGAGATCAGCTTCGACGAAGACCCAGAATCCCGTGGTCACGCATTTGAGTTCCGCCTCAATGCTGAGGACGCGGCCAATGGATTCGTGCCTTCCCCCGGCACCGTGGTGCGTTTCGAGGCGCCGACCGGCCCCGGTATTCGAGTGGATTCTGGCGTTCATTCGGGCTCCACGATTCCTGGTTTCTACGATTCTTTGATGGCCAAGCTGATCGTATCCGGCCCTACCCGCGAGATCGCATTGAAGCGTGCTCGGGCGGCACTGCACGAGATCACCATCGAAGGTGTGCGCACCGTGCTTCCTTTCCACAAGGACATCGTGACGCACCCGGCCTTCTCCGGAGACCACTTGGACGTGTACACGGACTGGGTGGACAAGGAGTACCAGCCAGGCATCGGTGCTGGCTACACCGGATCTTCCCCATCGGACATGGAGGCTGCCTATGACGAGCGAACCACCATGACGGTCGAGATCGACGGACGCCTCCACCGGCTATCCATTCCTTCGTCCGTGATTGCGGGCGCTGCTAGTGCTGCTCAGCCTGCCGGTGCTGCGGGTTCCACCGGTTCCACATCGAGTGCCAGTGCAACCAACGGCTCGGAGTCAGGCGCCGCAGCGGAGTCCCAGGATGGCGATGCAGCAGGTGCTGTCGCGTCTGGTTCGGGATCAACCTCCGTGCCGTGCCCGTACACCGGCGTTCTGGTGAACTGGCGAGTAGAAGACGGCGATACCGTTGAAACTGGTCAGCCCATTGCCACCATCGAAGCCATGAAGATGGAATCCACCGTGGAGGCTCCTGCTTCTGGTGTGGTGAACCTGTCTTCGATCAGCATGGGAGACAGCATCTCGCAAGGTGAATCGCTGGCGGAAATCTCCGCATAATAGACTGGAGGTTATGAATCCATCCGATTTATCTACCTCCAGTTCTGGAAGTAGCGTGGGAGAATCATCCCGCGAATCTCTGACCAGCCAGTCGCATAATGCCGCTGTGGAGCTGACGAAGGGGATCTCCTCCGGACAGTTCCGCCCAGGCGAGAAGCTCAACGAAGTTGACATCGCCGCTCAGCTGGGGGTATCCCGCAATACACTGCGGGAGGGCTTTGCCACGCTGGCCGCCCAAGGGCTCGTGGAGCGCATCCCACATCGCGGAGTATTTATCACTCAGCCCACGCTGACACAGATGCTGGACCTCTACACGGCGCGCATCATCCTGGAACCGGGCTCATTGCTGTGGGGTTCCCGCGTAGGGCTGGACGGCCTAGACGGAATCGTCCGCCAGGCGGAAGCTGCCCGCGATGAACAGGGCGGTAACAGTAGCGAAGTCGATATTCAGCTAATTTCCGACGCGAATCACGATTTCCACCGCACCATCGTGGCCAGTGCCTGTTCTCAACATCTAGAGACGGCAATGAGCCGGATTCTGGCGCAAATGAGGTTGGCATTTATGCACGCCACAGAAATAGATCCGGCTTTCCATGTTCACTTCATCACGGAAAATCGGATTGTCGCTGACTTGGTCGCAGAGGAAAAATACGAAGAGGCGGCTCAGAAACTTTCGGAATCTCTGAGCCACACGCGGGATTACCTACCCCAATTCTTTACTGGCTAGCCCCACAAGGTGCCGAGCTTGGACAAAGATGACCATGCCAAGTACAAGGTCAGCAGCCAGGTAGCTACGCCGATCAGCAGCAGCCACGCTGGATACTTGTAGTTCTGCAGCAGATCCCTGCGGCGCCATGCGACCCAGAGCACCACGGCAAAGCCGATGGGCAGGATAAGCCCGTTGAACGCACCGGCGAAAACCAGCAGCTTCTGTGGAGCCTGGTTTAGCCACAGGTAGATTCCAGCACACACGGCAATAAATGCGACGGTCATTAAGGATCGGGTTCGCAGGGAAGTCTTCTGCGTGGTGATGAAGCTGATGGAGGTGTATGAAGCACCCACCACAGAGGTCAGGCCAGCTGCCCACAGGACCACGCCGAAGAAGCGCAGGCCAATCTCACCAGCAGCGTGGTGGAACGCGTCCGCCGCCATGTTGTTTCCGGCGAGTGTGACACCCGAGGCAACCACACCGAGGATGGCGAGGAAGAGCAAGACGCGCATGATGCCGGTGACAATGATGCCCAGCACAGATACTTGAGTGATGGACTTGACGTTGTCCACACCGGTCAGTCCGGAATCAATGAGGCGGTGGGCGCCGGCGAAGGTGATGTATCCACCGACGGTGCCGCCGATCAGCGTGATGATGATCAGGAAGTCGACCTGTTCTGGTGCCACCGTGTTCTTCAATGCCTCGCCCACGGGAGGGGCAGAGACCACTGCGACATAAATCATCAGCAAGATCATGATGGCACCCAGCGCCACCACGATGCGGTCCAGAGCAACACCGGCCTTCTTCGATACGAAGATAAAGATGGCGATCAGCGCGGAAATCGCACCACCGATGCGCGGATCCAGTCCAAACATGGCATTCATACCTAGGCCGGTACCGCCGATGTTGCCGATATTGAACACAGCGCCGCCAACGAACACGAATGCCGCCATGACCCAACCAAGGCCGGGCAGAACAGTATTTCCCAGCTCTTGGGCACGCAGGCCACTCACGCCAAGCACGCGCCAGACGTTGAGCTGGATTGCGATGTCTACGAGGATCGAGATGAGAATCGCGAAAGCGAATGCCGCTCCGATTTCCACTGTGAACACGGTGGTCTGGGTGATGAAGCCCGGACCGATCGCGCTGGTGGCCATAAGGAACATGGCACCAAGCGAGGCCAGAAATCCGGTGGCTCGGGTGACGGTCTGGGGGTTTGAATCTGCTGCGTGGGTCGCAGTATCTGCTGCTGCGGAAGCATGCCCTCGAAGTGCATCATCCTTGGGGGTGTGAGACATGAAGAGCCTTCCCTTGTTTAGTGATGGAAATCACCCTAAGGGATTGTTCAACAATATGTAAAGAAATGGACAGATTTTCCAGAGAGAAAACCTACCCCCACATGTCCCCTGCTAGGCCTGCTGCGCCAACCACTGTGCAGCCTCGTCCACCCTCCCGCGCCACACTGAAGGGGCCGCAACGATGTGTTCGGACGGGTAATCTCTGTACTTGTACGCTGCACCGCGGCCGTCCATCCACGCAGTGACCTCGTCCGCCGGCGTTCCGCGGGTATCTAACGCTGCAAGACTCACGTAATTGCGTGAGGATTCCACAGCTGCTGCGAAGCCTGCGGGAATCCGTGGGGTCATGATCAGGTGGAAATCCGCTTCACCAGCAACGTCCCGCGCAGCCACAAAGCCTGTGCCGAAAGTGATCAGTCCCACCTGGCTAGAACCGGATCCCCGCTGCTGCTTCACCCAGTTCTTCACGTCATTGAAAGTCTGCGCGACTGCTGCCTGCGTTGGCTCCCACGACCCAGCTCCAGGCAATGGATACACTACGTCGATGACTGTCACGCCGGAGCGTTCCGCGAGGGCTGCGAACAGCGGGAGCCAGAATTGGTCGTGGCTCTGCCCGTCTCCGAACCAACCGGGTCCGCCGTGCAGGGAAACGGCATAGGCGCCGTTCGGCTCTGAGGGGCGCAGGATCGTGGCCCGGACTCCCTCAGGAAGCTCGGCACCACCAAAGGGCGTAGCCGCAGGGCCGGTGCGCAGGTAGCTCACGTGCGGCATGGAGTGATCGAGGCCCGTTCCCAAGACCAGCAATCCACTGTGGGCCAGCAGATCTGGAGTCTTTGCCCACATGCGCTCAGTGGCTTCCTTGAGCTCCGCGGGGACTTCTTTGCCTTGTGACGTGAATTCCCGGCCTTCATCGGTAGTCAGCGAGCGAAAGATGTCGGGATAGTTGTCCTCGAAGAAGTTGCTGAGCTGCTCTACCTGCTGCTCGGGTGTCAGCAGCGCCACGCCTTCCTGAACATCCCTGCCGCTGCCGGGCAGGTTGACGATGTCCGAGTTCGGGGTCTGCTGCGCTGGTTCTGACTGGTTCCCTGGCGTTTCGCTCATGGATCCATTGTAGATCCCGCCAACATTCAGAAAACCAGTCCGCTGCGAACTAGTCCGCGATCGCGTCCAGCGGCGGCGTAGTGGCAGCCTTGTGAGCTGGCCACAGTGCGGCCACCACGCCCACCACTGCCGAGCCGATCACCATCAGAGCCAACTGGTCCCCAGGAACCACCGCTCCGGTCAGTCCTTGGTCTTGCATTGCCTGGATAAATGCCCATCCCAGGAACACTCCGATGACGATGCCCATCAGCGCGCCGTACAGTGAGATCTGCACTGCTTCCAGGGTGATCATCGTGCGGATCTGCATGCGCTTGGTTCCCACTGCGCGCAGCATGCCCACTTCTTGTTTCCTCTCCACCACGTTCAGGGCCAGAGTGTTAATGATGCCCAGGATTGCCACCACCACTGCGAGTGCCAGGAGACCGTAGAGGATGTTCAACATCTGATCCACCATGACTGCCTGCGAACCGGCGTATTCCGTCTTGGTTTGCACGCTCGCAATGACGAACTTGTCCACTGCGCTTTCCAACTCTTGACGTAACTGATCCTCATCCACTCCAGGCTTACCGTTGACAGCGATCAGCTGGATGGTTGTGGCAGCTGCTCCGTTGGACGCGAACTGTGCCACGTCCTTCTTAACCTGGGTCAACGCGGAATCACTCAGGACTATATCTCCCAGCAGCTTGTTGTCCTCGTAGGTGCCCCGCAGTTTCACATGCGCCAGACCCGCGGTGCTGGTGGGGCCAATGCCCACCGGCACGTCCTGGCCGACGGTCCACCCCTTCTTCTTGGCCATACTTTCGCTGGCCAGGAATCCTGGCTCGGCGAACGTCACGTCTCCGTCAACCCGCTCGATGTCCGTCACTGCCGTGGGGTCGCCGTCCATTACGAAACTAATTGGTTGGCCCGGTGCGGCAGATTCTCCGTCCACTGTGAAGCCGCTGACTCCAAATGTGACGGCATCTTGCACGTCATTGACGTCCTCAATTGCTTGGACAGCACCTCTCGGGACGGGGAACTGTCCCGGTCCGGCACTGGCAGGTCCTGCCACGATGTACTGCGCTTGGATACTGGAGTCCGTGAGTTCGGTGACGGAGTTTTTCATCGTCGCGCCGAACATGCCGATCGCCGCCACCAGCGCCACGCCCAGAGTTAGGGCGAACGCAGTAGTTGCGGTACGGCGTGGGTTCCTCTTGGAATTGGTCGACGCCAACTTCCCCACTGCCCCGAACGGCAGGCCAATAGTCCGGCCCACCAGCGGAACCACGGGGATAGCGAGGGCTGGAGAGACCATGAAGGTTCCGAGAATCATCAGCACGGCACCCAGGCCAATGATCCCGGCACGCGGCCCCGTGGAGGCGTCGGAAAGAATCCAGCCACCTGCCACTACCGCGGCGATTCCAGCAAGCAGCACCACCGATCCCAACACTGTTCGCAATTTCAGCGAGCTGCTAGAGGAAACGTCGCCCATGCGCATGGCTTCGACGGGACGAACCTGGCCCGCGCGACGAGCCGGAGCCCATGCGCTGAGCACCGTCACCAACACTCCTAGGATCAGCGGCACGATGACTCCCATCGCCGTCAGAGCCAATCCAGATTCCGGAATGCCCATGCCCATCGAGTCCAGGGCGATGTAGATCAGCTTCACTAGACCGTAGCCCACTGCCACTCCCAGCAGGGATCCGATGAGCCCGATCACTGCCGCTTCGAGGACCACGGAGGCCGTCAATTGTCGTTGCGAGGTGCCCAGTGCTCGCAGCAATGCGAACTCACGCATGCGTTGCGCCACGATCATGCTGAACGTGTTGGCGATGATGAACGTGCCTACCAACAGTGCAATCAGGCCGAACGCTAGCAGGAAGTAGTTCACGAAGCTCAGCGCTGTGTTGATTTGTTCGGTCTGCTCATTGACCATCTGGTCGCCCGTTTTAAATTCGACGCCAGGATATGCGCCCTTCAGGTAGTCCACGAACTGCTGCTGGGATTCGTCCTGTGCGGATTCCAGCATCAATTCATCCACGACACCGCCTGGGCGAAACTCGTCAAGGAATGCAGGTTCTTCCATGAGGGCACCAAAATAGCCCCCCACTTCGAAATCCTCGCTATAGATGCCCACCACGGTGACCTGGTGTGGCTTGGTGGGATCAATGAGGGAAAGCGAATCACCTACCGCGATGTTGTTCTTGTCCGCCGCGGTCTGATTGACAATGACCTCGCCCGGACCGTGCGGGGCGTGGCCCTCAACCATTTCCATTCCTTGGCTTACCTGCTGGTCATCGGAATAGTAAGGCCCCACCACGGAAGGCGCACCACCTGTGTTGATGGTGTTGTTGTCCTTATCGCCTACGACCACCTGCACATTGCTGGAGATATTGACGTTGGATACGTGTGGGTCACCTACCAGTCGTTGCCGGAACTCTTGGTCGAGACTCTGCCCTCCCCCCTTCTGTGAGGAAGCCACTGCATCCACATTCTTGTAGGTTGAGTCAACAATGCTATCGAAGGCCCTGGACAGCGAGTTGGTGAACATGAAGCTGCCAGCGATAAAGGCAGTACCCAGCACTACAGACAGAATCGTCAGAAAGAACCGCAACTTATGGGAGCGAAGATTGCGCATGGAAACGCGCGTCATGGCGCTGCTTGAGGAATCCATCAGCACTCCTCGATGCTGGTCATGGTCTGCAGGATCTGGTCCGTGGTTGGGCGCTCAAGCTCACGCACGATGTGGCCATCGGCGAGAAACACCACGCGGTCTGCATACGAGGCGGCGCGGGGATCGTGGGTCACGATGACCACCGTTTGATTATCCTTATCGACGGCAGTGCGGAGAATATCCAGCACCTCACTCGAGCTGTTGGAATCGAGGTTGCCGGTGGGCTCGTCACCGAAAATGATGTCTGGGCGGCTTACGAGCGCGCGGGCGCACGCCACACGCTGCTGTTGTCCGCCGGACAACTCTGAGGGACGGTGACCTAAACGCTTAGACAAACCAAGGCGTTGGGTGACTTCTGCAAACCAAGACTCATCGACCTTGCGCCCTGCGATATCGAGAGGAAGAGTGATGTTTTCTTTCGCAGTGAGGGTAGGCACCAAGTTGAAGGACTGAAAGATAAAACCGAGGCGCTCGCGACGCAATTGGGTCAGCTGCTTGTCCTTGAGGTGGGTGAGGTTCACATCTCCCACGAACGTATCGCCCGATGAGGCCGAATCTAAACCAGCCATGCAATGCATGAGGGTGGACTTGCCGGAGCCGGAAGGCCCCATGATTGCGGTGAATTGCTGGGTGGCGAATTCCACACTCACATCGTTGAGGGCGTGGACTGTTGTATCGCCAGATCCGTACTTCTTGGATAGTGATACTGCGCGGGCTGCTGCGGTACTCATAATTCTCCTGACCTCATGCGGGTAACTGATCAACAGTATCAAGCATAAGAAGTGCCGAGACATGAATACATCAGGGTTCCACCCTCATCTTGCTTCCTCGGGGTGGCGCTGATGCCGTCACTGTGCCCCGAACCTTCATCACCCGGTAGTCACATACTTTCCGGGTACACAAAAGAAGAGCTCTGGCAACGACCACGAAACACACAATTTCGTATCGCTACCAGAGCTCTTCACACATCAATCTATTCAAAAAATTTTTGATGCCGGCGGTGACCTACTCTCCCACACCCTCCCAGGTGCAGTACCATCGGCGCAGACAGGCTTAGCTTCCGGGTTCGGAAAGGGACCGGGCGTGACCCCGTCGCAAAAACCACCGACAAACACATACAGGAAACACACACCCACACCACCCCAACAGGATGATTGGTGTGCCGTGTCATCCCAGACACTGCACAGCAGACGCGAAAATCTTCAAAGTATTTGTGCAACACACGCACACCACACAACACAGCGGGCGTGACTCTCGTTACATGCGCATATATTTTGCTCGTTCACCTAACTCAACACA